>JAFASX010000027.1 GCA_019244295.1 Pseudonocardia sp. | reverse complement strand
GCTTCGCGGAATCCCGGCCGGGCGGTTGGCGTCAAGCATGCTATCCAGAATGTGATCAACCGTCATCCGCTCAGCAAGCCCAGTGATCCGGACGTCACGCAGATCGAACAGGATCGGCAACGGCACCGCTTTGCCGCTTGTGCGCAGATCAAGCAATCGCTGGGTGAACAGCTTCGCGGTGGTCGTCTTACCCATACCCACATCACCAAGCAGCGCACACAGCCGAGGCGCCTTCTCATCGGTGGCGGTGACCCAATCCACCAGCCGACCAACCGCGGGCAGCGACGGGCCGGACGCCGAGATCGACCCATCCAACCGGGACTCCTGAAGGGAGGTCTCCGCCGATTCGGTCTCAATCAGGACCTTGCTTTCTCCCGTTCGCCTATGGCGGGCCTGCCTCTCTAACCACGCTTTAAACAGGTCGTCGTCGCTCGAGTCGTTCGGCGGTAACGCCGGGGGCCGGAGCGAGCGCTTGATCTCGTCAACCACGTCGGCGACATATTGGGAGCGCTGGTTGGCGCTTGTCAGCCCCTCCCAGGGCTGGTGCCGGCGCCGGATGTCGTGAATACGCAGTCCACCGAGGTACTTCAGTGGCCCATCTGGCAGGGGGTTCACCGCGAACGCGACGACTCGGTTCGGCGAGTTGAGGAGCCGCTTGCACTCGTCGTCGGCTAGGTGGGCCGGGCTCACCAGGACGAGCCGAACGTCGGCCTGCGTGTGGAGCCGCTCGCGGCCGGCCTCAAGATCCTCTCCAAGCCCCACCGAGTTCGAATCAGTCACCTCCCAGGAGCGCTCGCCATCCAGCGCGAGGCGCTCGCGCAGCTGCCGTACCAGCCCGTCCAGCTTCCTTGC
This sequence comes from Pseudonocardia sp., assembly GCA_019244295.1. GTDB lineage: Bacteria > Actinomycetota > Actinomycetes > Mycobacteriales > Pseudonocardiaceae > Pseudonocardia. The sequence goes on along the minus strand of JAFASX010000027.1, from coordinate 46,599 downwards.
CGTGGGGCCGGTGGCCCTGGGGACGCTCACATAGACGCGGGTCCGACGGGAGGTCCCGAGCTCGGCGACCTCCGGCGCCACCGCGTGGTCGGTCCCAGTCCGCCCGGCCGTTTCACTGCTTAATAACGCGATGCCGGCGTCGATGAGGTCGCCACCGGTAAACCAGCAGTAACGTTGGTCCGGGGTCGTCTTGCGGGAGTCCAGCTCAAGGCGCAGCTCCACGTGCGCGTCAATCGCCGCCTGGTTAACCCGCTTGCGGAAGTCCTGGAACGCCTCCTGGCCGCGGGCGTCGCCCGCCGGGAACTCGCCCACGTCCAGCGCATCACGCAGCAGGAACCGACCGTCATCGGCCATGATTTTGACGATCTCCGCCAACCGGGCCGCCTGCAGTGCGGTCAGCCGGAGCGTGGTCATACGCTGAGCGACCTCGTCGCGGAGCATCCGGGTAGTCATAGTGCGCGGCACCCGTTCAGCTGTCTTGCCACCACTCGACGTCCACATCGGTGAACAGCCCGAGAGCCGGGGCCAGATCCGCCAGCAACGCCGCCGCCAAGGGCCTGTCCCGGTGGCACCAGCTCAGGAAGATCCGCGCGCGCATCCCAGCTCTCCATCCCGGAAACCCCGGATCGAATCGGGGTGGTTCTAGTGTGGCACAGCATACACCGATGGCGTCGGGAAATATGACCGCAAGGCAGCCTGAATCCCCCTAAGACGACGACAGTCGGGACGTTCCAGCACTGTCATCCTCGTGACGCCGAATTCGTCCTCGTCACGACTACTCAACCTTAGGCGAGTAGAGCCTTGATGTCCTCGGCGCTGAGGGCGGAGCTGAATACCTCGCCCTCGTCCATCACCCCGGTGAACAGCTCGGCCTTCCGGTTTGCCAGCGCGAGCACCTTCTCTTCGATGGTGTCTTTAGCGATGAGGCGGTACACGATGACATTGCGGGTCTGCCCGATGCGGTGCGCGCGGTCCACCGCCTGTGCCTCCGCCGCTGGGTTCCACCACGGATCGAGCAGGAAGCAGTAGTCCGCCTCGGTCAGGTTCAGGCCGAACCCGCCTGCTTTGAGGCTGATGAGGAACACCGGAGCCACGCCGTCTTTGAACCGCCGCACGACCGCTGGTCGATTCTTCGTCTTGCCGTCGAGGTAGCAGTACTTGACACCGGCGGCGTCGAGGCGGTCCCGGACGAGCGCGAGGAAGCCGGTGAACTGGCTGAAGACGAGCGCTCGATGTCCGCCGTCGATCACGTCGTTGAGTTGGTCGATCAGGGTGTCGATCTTGCTGACGCTCATCTGCTCGTGCTCGGGTTCGACTAGCTCCGGATGCAGGCAGAGCTGGCGCAGCAGCGTCAGCGAGCGCAGAATGGTGAACCGGTTGCGATCTACGTCGTGGATCAGCCCGAGCACCTTCTGCCGCTCGCGCTGCAGATGCCGCTGGTAGATGCGCCGGTGTTTGGGGTCGAGTTCGACCTCGAGGACCTGTACCTGCTTTTCCGGCAGATCGGCGGCCACCTGTTCCTTGCTGCGGCGCTTGACCAGCGGCTTGATCCGGCGGCGCAGCCGGGCCAGCAGCTCGGCATCACCCTGCTTCTCGATGGGCCGAGCGAAGTGCTCACGGAACCGATTGGGGTTCGGGAACAGACCCGGCGCCGTGATCGACAGCAACGACCACAGCTCCATAAGGTTGTTCTCCATCGGGGTGCCGGTGATTGCCAGCTTGAACGGGGCGGGCAACCGCCGGGCGCATTGGTAGACCTTGGACTGGTGGTTTTTCGCGAACTGCGCTTCATCCAGGATCAGACCGGACCAGCGAGCCGCCGCGTACGCGTCCTCGTCCAGCCGGAACAGCGTGTACGAGGTGACCACCACGTCGGCTCCGGCTATGGCCTCGCTGAGCTGCTGGCCGCGCCGCCGCAACGTGTCGGTGATGGTCACAGCGGTGAGACTGGGCGCGAACCGGGCGGTCTCGGCGGCCCAGTTGGCTACCACGCTCGTCGGTGCGACGATGAGGAACGGATCGGCCGTAGGGTCGGCCTGTTTGGCGTGACAGATCAGCGCGAGCGCCTGCACGGTCTTGCCCAGCCCCATGTCGTCGGCGAGGATTCCGCCGAGCCGGTTGCGCCACAGGAAACACAGCCAGTCAAACCCTGATCGTTGGTACGGCCGCAGCTGCGCGGACAGGGTGGCTGGGGGCTCGCTGTTGCCCAGCTCCTCGAGCGCTAACAGGCCGGTGACCTGTCGCTGCCACTCCTGGGCTTGTCGCTCCACGACGCCCAGCGCGGCCAGCTCCTCCCACAGCCCGGCCTGGAACCGGCTGATCCGCAGCGGACCGGCGACTTTGTCTTGTAGCGCCTGGGCCTCTTCGATGAGCGTGCGCAACGCTTGCAACTCGGGCTTCTGCAACGAGAAGTACGCTCCGTTGGGCAGCAGCAGGTGTGATTCGCCCTCTGCCAGCGCCACGAACACGTCGGCGAAGGGGACCTCGCGGTTCTCGACAGTGATGCTCACCCCGAGGTCGAACCAATCCGTCTCGCCGGCCACGTCACTGGTCGAGACACCGATCCGCAGTGAGTCCCCGGCTTCCCGGTACGCGACCGGGTTTCCGCTGAGCTCGATGGTGATGCCGGAAGCGTCGGCCAGCATCGGCATGACCTCGGTGGTGAACCGCATCGTGTCCAGACCGGTCAACCGTGTCCAGCCCGCCAACTCAGACTCCGGGCCGTCGCCGTAAAGGCCGAACTCAGTGATCGGGACGTCGAGGGCGTCCAGTACCGCCTGTTCCTTGGCTAAATCTCGGAAGTCTTCATCCGAGTCGGAGCCCAGCGGGGCTCGCATTTGCGTGTCGCCGACCTCGTAGGCCCATTCCCAGCTCAGAGACAACTCGTGGTCGTCACCGTAGGCCGCGCGCAGCACCAGGGTGGGGTCGGAGATCGTCGGTGGAGAGAAGGATCCGTCGGTGGATTCGATAGGCGCGAGCCGGCGCAGCCGCGGGTAGAACTCCTCCTGAAAGCGGGTTTGTTGTCCACTCGGCACCGCGAAGCGCTGATCTTCCAACGCCATCCGTTGCAGCGCGGGCGATACCGGCTCAGCAAGCCTCGCCAGCCGAAAGGCCCACTCCGCCGGGTCTTGTTTGCCCTGCGTTAGCTCGCGCGACACGTACACCACGCCATGGCCGTCGGCGCCGATGAACAGGATCGGCACCGCGTCGCCGCTATCGGCGCCGGAGCCGTCGAACCGCAACACGGGCGCGATGACCAGCGAGCCGGGGCTTTCGCCCGCCGTGACGTCCAAGCGCAGCTCGGCGTGGTCGTAGCGCTCGAGGGAGCCGAGCCGTTTGCGGGCATGCACGAGTTGGATGCCGATCTCGGCGGCCTCGTCCAGCAGGGGCCACAGCTGCCGGCTGGCGAACGTGGCCAGATCGATCGTCTTGTCCTCCGAGCCGGAGTAATAGTAGCCGCGGGACTCATTGGAGCGCGACTTGTGCAGTGCGTACAGCTCCTGCAGCAGCCGCAGGTGCGAGGCGCGGCAGCCATCGAAGTAATAAGGCGTTTTCAGCTTGCTCCAGGTCATCTGGCCGCCGACCCACCCGTTTTTACCCGCCCGCACCAGTCGCGCCAGTAGCTTAGGCGTGACAGGCTTTCCGCGGAGCTGCGCTATGGCATGGGGCAGGTACAGAGTGAGCTCGATCGCCAACGGCACGGTATCGGTTTGTTGTGGCGCGCCGTTGGGGGCTGGCCCCAGGAACGCGCCGAGGCTCTGCTCCCACGACACCGTTGGCTGCGCGGGCTTAGCCGCGACAGAGGGCGCTTTCGCGGGAGCGGCGGCGGTGGCCACTGCCGCGACGACATGCTTGCAGTTGATCCCGAGTGGGCACGTGCACTCGCCGAAAGCGAAGGCCAACCCGGGGCCGGGCCGCGAGTCGAAGTACACCGCCGTTTGATAGGTGTTACCGCCGCTGCCTCGTACCAGCGCATGCAACGAGTTGTCCGACTCGTCCCAATCGGAGTACAGGACCGCGCGCTCCTGTGCGTACGCCTCGCCCCTCGCGTACGTCTGTGCTCCGACGGAACGCTCAACGCTAGCTAGGTTGATGCCTTCCACGACGACATGTTGCATGCCTAGCCCCCCAAAACAGCCTCTTCCGGATGATGGGCGATGGTATTGGGGGACACCGACAAGACCGCGGCGGCACGCCGCGAACGCCCAGGTTTAGATTGCCGCCTGGGAGCTTGTACCGGTTGGTTGGGCCTCGACGGTCGGTGCGCGATGCGGGAATTGGCCGACGCGTCAGCCAGTAGGAGTTCGGACGGGCTAGGGCACAGTGAACGTATGGTTCCCGAACAACCCGAACAAGATGCGTCCGCTTCCTCGCTCGCCGCGGTACTGGGCGGGCGGGCCGGGTTGTTCGACGCGGCGGGGCCGTCGATGGCGTTCGTCGCAGGCTGGGTCTGCGGAGGCCGAAACGGACTGCTGTGGGGTGCGGGAGCGGCGTTCGCGGTCGCTGTGCCGGTGGCCGGCTACCGCTTGTGGACTGGCCGGCGCCCAGCCGCGGTGTTGCTGGGGCTGCTCGGTGTCGTGCTCGCCGCGCTGATCGCGTTGCGGACCGGCCGCGCGGCTGACTTTTTTCTGCTCCAGATCGCTTCCAACGTGGTTAGCGCGCTGGTTTGGATGCTGTCGATCGCGGTCCGGTGGCCGCTGCTCGGCGTGATAGTTGGACTGATGCTGGGGCAGCGCACGAAGTGGCGCACTGACCCTGACCTCTCCCGGGGCTACCGGCGGGCCAGCTGGCTGTGGACCGCTCAATACCTAATCCGGCTTGCGGTGTTCGTACCGCTCTACCGCGCCGATCAGGTCGTCGCCCTGGCCATCGCACGCTCGCTGACCTGGGTACCGGTCGCGGTGTGTGTACTGCTGTCCTGGCCGTTAGTGCGCAGCGCCCTACCACCCGGCCACCCTGGGATCCGGCATCCCCAGATCCCGCCACGCTAGAGCTTAGGACGCCCGCTGGGACTGGGCGTGCGAAACGGCCAGTCGTTCGGCGATCGCGCGGGCGGCCTCGGTCGGGTCGTCCGCCTCGGTAATCGCCCGAACGACCACGACCCTGCTCGCGCCAGCGGCTAGCACTTGCTCCAGCCGCTGCGCTCGGTCGATACCACCGATGGCGAACCACGGCCGGGTCGTTCGAGTGCTCGCGATCGCGCGCAGCAGATCCAGTCCCGGTGCGGGCCGGCCCGGTTTGGTCGGGGTGGGCCAGCACGGGCCAGCGCAAAAGTAGTCCACCCCAGTCTCCGAAGCGGCCGCCGCCGCTTCGGAGACCGCGTGTGTGGAGCGGCCGATCACCGGCTCGTCCCCCAGAATCCGGCGAGCCCAGTGCACCGGCAGGTCGTTCTGCCCGAGGTGCAGCACATCCGCACCAGCCGCCAACGCAACGTCCGCCCGGTCGTTGACAGCCAGCAGCGCGCCGTGCCGGGCGCAGATCTCGGCCATGACCTCCAGCGTGGCCAGCTCGGCGCGGGCCTCCAGCGGCGCGGCACCGGCTGGCTTGTTCCGCAGCTGCAGGATGTCCACTCCGCCAGCCAGCGCGGCTTCGCAGAATTCGGCCAGGTCACAGGTGTCCCGGCGGGCGTCGGTGCACAGGTATAGCCGGGCGTCGGCGAGCCGGGCGCGCCGCTGGGCACCATCGAGATCAGGCATGCCCCGAACCTAGCGCCACCAGGCGTATGGTGGAGGACGGTTACGCACGGGAGTCCGGACGCGCCTTGCGCGTCAGCGCAGCGGGCTGAGAGGGGATCCAGCGGTCCCGACCGTCGAACCTGATCCGGGTCATGCCGGCGCAGGGAGCGGGAGATGACGGAGCACATGCGGACAGCGTCAAGCCGCGGCCGGCTGGCGGTCGTTGGCGCTGGGGTGATCGGTTTGAGCTGTGCCTGGCAGGCCGCCAAGGCCGGCTGGCGGGTGACCATCGTCGATCCCAGGCCGGCGTCCGGGGCATCCTGGGTGGCCGGCGGCATGCTCGCGCCAGTGACCGAGGCGTGGCCGGGGGAGGAAGCCCTGCTGGAGCTGGGCGCCGAATCGCTGCGCCGATGGCCGGACTTCGCCGTTGAGCTGGCCGAGGATGCTGGCACACCGGCTGGCCTGCGCACCGAAGGCACCGTGGTGGTGGCCGCCGCTGCTGGTGATCGTGCCGAGCTTGATCAGCTGGCTGATTTCCTGGCTGGCTTCGGTCGTGACGTGGATCGGTTGTCCGGCCGGGAGCTGCGCCGGCTCGAGCCGGCGATCGGGCCCGACGTCCGGGGTGGGTTGTGGGTGCCAGGGGACCTGGCGGTGGACAACCGGACGCTGCTGGGTGTGCTGCGCACGGCGAGCCAGCGGGCGGGTGTCCGGGTGGAACCAGTGTCCGCGCTCGGTTTTGTCGGCGGCGAGGGCGCCGCGCGCGGGGTAACCCTGGCGGATGGGCGGTTGCTAGGCACGGACGTCGTGTTGCTCGCCGCCGGGGCCCATTCAGCCACGCTGTACCCGGGCCTGGACGGGCTGGTCCGGCCGGTCAAAGGGGAGATCCTTCGGCTGCGGCATCGAGCTGGCGCGCTGCCGCCGCCACGTCACACCGTGCGCGCGGCGGTGGACGGTCGGCACGTGTACCTGGTGCCCCGTGACGACGGTGGGCTGGTGCTCGGGGCCACCCAGTACGAGACCGGGTTCGACACCGAGGTGACCGTCAGCGGGGTGCGCGACCTGCTGCGCGATGCCCAACGGGTGTGCCCGGGGCTGGGTGAGTACGCGTTGCTGGAGTCGGCCGCTGGATTGCGTCCGGCCAGCCCGGACAACTTGCCGTTGGTGGGCCGACTGGGTTCTCCCGGTTTGCTCGTTGCCACCGGGCACGGCCGCAACGGAATGCTCTTGGCTCCGATCACCGCGGCGGCGGTGATCGCGCTGCTGTTCGGTGTGCCGGTGCCGGGCGTGGTCGCGGCGGCCGACCCCGCGCGTTTGTTCACCGCTGTTACCGCTATCAGGAGGTGAAACGGGTGCGGATCATCATCAATGGTGAGCCACACACGATGGTGGAGGCTGCCACCGTGGCGGACGTGATCGCCGTGCTGGGTGCGCCGCCGGTCGGGGTTGCCGTCGCGGTGGACGGCGAGGTGGTTCCCCGCGCTAGCTGGTCAACACATCAGCTGCCCGCCGAGGCGCGGGTCGAGGTGCTGACCGCCGTGCAGGGGGGGTGAGATAGATGACGGGTACCGAGGAACCGCTGGTGATCGGCGACCGCAAGATCGATTCCAGGCTGATCATGGGTACCGGTGGCGCGGCCAACCTAGCCGTGCTTGAGCGGGCTCTGGTGGCTTCCGGGACCGCGTTGACCACCGTGGCGATGCGCCGGATCGATGCCGTCACCGGCACTGGTGTCTTGGATCTGCTACGCCGGCTCGGCATCGAGATCCTGCCGAACACCGCTGGTTGCCGCAGCGCGGCCGAGGCGGTGCTCACCGCTCGGTTGGCCCGCGAGGCGCTGCAAACCGACCTGATCAAGCTCGAGGTGATCGCCGACGAGCGCACTCTGCTGCCTGACCCAATCGAATTGCTGGACGCCGCCGAGCAGCTGGTCGCCGACGGGTTCACGGTGCTGCCGTACACCAATGACGACCCGGTGCTGGCTCGCAAGCTAGAGCAAGCCGGTTGCGCGGCGGTGATGCCGCTCGGCTCGCCAATCGGCACCGGGTTGGGCATCCGTAACCCGCACAACATCTCGATGATCGTGGACGCGGCGAGCGTGCCAGTCGTGCTGGATGCCGGGATTGGCACCGCATCCGATGCCGCTACGGCAATGGAGCTCGGTTGTGACGCGGTTCTGCTGGCCACCGCCGTCACGCGTGCCGCCGACCCAGAGCGGATGGCGCACGCGATGCGGCTGGCGGTACAGGCTGGTTGGGCGGCTCGCGGAGCCGGGCGCATCCCCCGCCGGTACTGGGCGCGAGCGTCCTCCCCCGATGTGGATTGAGCGGAATCAGCGCAGCGCGGCCAGCTTCGCGGTCAGCGTGGTCCCGATCAGCCATCTGGTTGTGGACCGTGAGTAGCCGACGCCGCCACCGCGCCGCCCACCCCGGGAAAGGATCCACAACGCATGCTGCACCAGGTCGGCATTGCAGGTGGCAGGACTGCCGTCTGGGCGGGTCAGCACGTCTTCCAGCCCGATTCGGCAGCCCAGCCCGAGCGAGGCCGCGTGCTCCAGCACCGACCAGGTGCTTGCGTCTTCGCCGTGCAGCAGCACTGGCACGTCCATCGGTCCTAGCGCGCGCAGGATTCGGTCGGCCTCTGCTACCGCGACCACCGGATCGGCCACGGTTACCTCGGCGACCACTCGAACCACACCCGGCGGCAGCCCGGCTAGCCGCAGCTTTACCGCGTCGCCAGGCGTCCACACCCCCAGCTCGAGACCGATGCCCAGCTCGCATGCTTGAGCGCAGATGTCCAACCAGCCGCTCTCATGCACGTTGACCGCGATCACAGCCGGCTTGGCGTGCCCCAGCCGGCCCCACGCCGCGACCATCTCCAGGCGTTGTCGGGGGCACGGTTGTACCCAACGACAAGACGGTACCCCGATCTCCATGGACGGCACCGCGGAGCGGATGGCGGCTACCGCGTCGCCCACGTAATGTGGGTCGATCGTCTCGAGCCCGGCGCCGCAGCGCGGATGGACATGAACTGAGCGGACGCCAAGGTCATACACGGCTCTGGCGTCCTGAGCCAGGTCGTAGGGCGTGATCGGAAGCGCCCGATGAGCATCGGCGGAACGAGTCCCGTTCAGGCTGGCCTGTAGCACTGGCTGATCACCTCCCGCGCGCCGAACACAGTCATGCTCAGTTCCCCCGATCCAGTATTCGCACTACGCCGGCCCCGCCGTCGACCTCGACCAGGTCGCCGTCGGTGAGTTCCACAGTTCCTACCTTGGTATCGACCACAGCGGGTATTCCTAGTTCGCGGGCCACGATCGTGGCATGGCTCAGGACGCTGCCGATGTCAGTGACCACCGCCGCGGCGGCCACGAACACCGGCGTCCACGCGGTGTCGGTGATCTTGGCGACCAGCACCTCGCCGGGTTCGAAGTCACCGAGCGGGTCGTGACAGACCCGTACTCGACCCCGGGCAATCCCGACCGAGCCGGGCACTCCGACGACCTCGTCGGGTTTACCGGCCGCCTCGGTTTGGCGCACTCGCAGCGATCCGTACGACCACACCGCTGGTTCGATCTCAGCCGCGGCGTCCAGCTCCGCGCGGCGGCGCGCCATCACCTCCCTCGGTGGTTGCTGACCGTTAGCGACCGCCGTCAGCTCGTCGAGGGTGAGCAGGGTCAGCTCATCGCGGGATAGGCGGCCAGACCAACGCGCGCCCAGCGCGAAGATCAGCCGACGTAGCTCGTGGGTGAATCGGACCATGTTGTTCTTGGTTATCTCGGCGCGATACACCGCGCGCTGAGCGTTGGCGACCAATACCGAGGTAACCGGATCCAGCCGGCTTTCCTGGGTGCGGCCTTGTTTGCCGGCGGCGGGCAGGCCGAGGTCGGGGGCCGCCGGTCGGTTTTCCCGCAGGAGCGTACGCAACATCGTCAGCACCGCTTCCGGATGCTGCTCCCAGGCCGGATAGGTCGGGTCGAACTCGTTGACCGCGCGATGGCCGAACTCGCGCTGGAAACGGCGGAGCTGGCTGGCCAGCTCCGGTGCGCCGACCACCGTTGACTCGGTCAGTTCCGCGAGACTGGCTCCGGAACTGACCAGCGCGCGCAGCGGCCTCGCGCACGGCGGCTTGGAACCGACGCTTTCCGCGATCGCGCGCAGCGCCCGGCTCGGCTTCGCGCTCTCCACGTTCGGCACGTTTGACAGCATCATCAGTGCTTCGCCATCAGTCAAGCCGCGTCGCTTCAGCGCGGCGGTGGCAATGGCGAGCGCGGACGAGGTGAGCGCCCGGTTGGTGACATGCAGCCCGAACGGGTTCGCGTAAGCCCTTCGCAACAAGCCGAGCCGGCTGACCAGTGCGGTGTCGCTCGGTGAGCTGGCCAGAAACGCCTGATTTCGGGCGACGGCGGCGTCAATCTGCTTGGTGCTCTCGACGACCCGCTGACCCAGCATGACTCTGGTGCGTATCGTGCTTGGCGCGGCCCGCAGCGCCCACAACCAATCCATTGATGAAGGGGTATGCGGCGGCAGGCCGTGCCCCGCCGCGTTCCCGAAGTACTGCAGATCGGCGGCCGCCGCCGAGGTGCCCGGTAGCCGTTGGGCCACCGTGCGGATCACGGACATGTTCAGGTGGAAGCGGCCAGCAAACCGTCCGATCATGAACCATGGCTTGTCCGGCACGCGGATGGCGGCGAAGTCGTTGACGAACGAGTGACGAAACCCTGTCTCGGCGCCCGCGCCGACCAGGCTCCAGGTCAGCGGGCTGAGTATCTCCGGGAAGACCTCGCCCGCGTTGGCTCTCGTGTACAGTGGGTAATCACGGTCGAACGCGGTGTCGAACTCAATCTTCATCGCGCCTTCCTCGTCCCCAGGCCCTACGACCGGGGTTCCCTGAGCCCACCATCTCACAATTCCGAGCAACCGCTCACGTTCTAGATTATGGACACCCCCTGGCTCGGCAGTCAATAGGGGCCTAACGATCGTAGGTGCTTGCCCAAATGCTCCGGTCGGGCGTACGGTTTTGCGATTACTAGCTCACGTTCGGAGTTCTCTTGACGTCAGCAGCGCGGTCGCTGCGCCGTGCCCCCAAGCAGGCCAGGGCGCAGCAGCGGGTGAACCGCATCCTGGATGCGGCTGAGGAGCTGTTCGCCGAGGTCGGATACGACGCGGCGAGCACAAACCAGATCGCGACAAGAGCCAACGCGTCGATCGGATCGCTGTACGAGTTCTTCCCCAACAAGCAGGCGCTCGCTCAGGCGCTGGCCGACCGCTACGTTGAACAGCTCGGAGCGTTGATCGATCAACAAATGGTAAACGACCCGGTGCGAACCGGCGAACAGTTAGTGGACACCATTGTCACCTCGCTTGACGTGTTCTGGCGCAGGCACCCGGCCGTCGTCTCCTTGCTGCGCGGTTCGCTCGGTGCGCCCGCGCTCATCGGCGCTGGTGAGCGGCTGCGGATGGCGCTGGTCGGGCACATTGAGACGATGCTGATCGAGCGTCGTCCGGACACTTACGACCGAGAGCGATTCAGGCTGGTCGCCGAGATCGCGATCGATCTTACTCGGACTCTGTTGGAACGGGTGCAGGCCGAACCGTTGCACCGGCGAGCGTTGGTGCTTCGCGAATTGAAGCTGGCGGTGCTCGGCTATCTGAGGTACGCGGTGCCGCCGGCACCCGGGCCGGCTGTTCAGCGTAGAACTTCATCGTGAAATGCGGCCAGAAACTCAGCGATGGTTGCGGTCGCTACCACGAGGTGCTCTCCGTCTTTCCACTGTTCGACGAGCTGGGCTCCGGGCACCGATGAAGCCAATAGCCGAGAGGCGTCCGATGGGTGGAACTGGTCGTTGCCCCGCAGGACCAACAACGGGGTGGTGACCGTGGGCAGGAACGACTCGGGCACGCTGAACAGCACATCCTGGCCGCCGTACATGGCCGACCAGTACATTTCCCAGGTTTGCTGGGTGGCTTCAGGGTGCTTGGGTGTCTGCTCGGCGACCCAGTCGGCGAACATTTCCCGGAATGCTTCTCGGTTGTCCGCAAGGCCGATCGGCTGCAGCGCTACGGCATGGGCGATCCGCTGCGGAGCGGCTCGCAGTAAGCCCAGGATGAATGGCCCGCCGATGCACATTCCCACCACGTGGCAGCGATCAACGCCGAGGTGGTCGAGCAGAGCGAGCTGATCGGCGGTGTAAGTGGGCCAGCCTTCCGCGCCGGTCACCCGCGCGGTGGAGAGGCCAGCGTTACGCTGGTCCATGGTGATCACCCAGTAGCTGGCTGCCAGCTCCTTGACCGGGTTCCACGGCATCTTTTCCCAAAAGGACCCGGCCGAACGCATGCCGCCCGGCGCCAATGCCAGCACTGGGAACCCGGTCCCGTGCTCTTCGTAGTAGATGGTCGCGTCGTCTCGCTGTAGGAAAGGCACGGATCTATTCGACCACGTATGTGGCGATCGTCAACCATCGCGTCACACTGGCTCATCCCGGACCCGCCACAGCGCGGACACCGGGCCGTGTCCGGCGCCCAGGGGGTAGGAGTGTCGGACTGCCTCGACGGTGTAACGCTTGGCGTATTCCACGGCCAATGGCACTGACATGCCATGCGCCAGACCCGACGCGATCGCCGATGCCATCGAATCCCCGCTACCGTGGGTGTTGTTCGTCTCGAAACGTGGTCCGGGCAACTCGACGAACTCGTGCCCGTCGTAGAGCACGTCTACGCAGTTCTCCGTGTCTTCCCTTAAGTGCCCGCCCTTGACCAGTACGTATCTCGGTCCAAGGCCGTGGAGCACCTTGGCGGCCTGATGCTGTGCCGCCCGGTCGTGTACCTCGATTTCGGCGAACAATCTGACCTCGTCCAGGTTCGGTGTGAGGATCGTGGCGCGTGGGAAGAGCAGCGCGCGGTACACATCCAAGGCCTCGGCGGCCAGCAGCGGGTGGCCGTGCATAGAAGCGGCTACCGGGTCGACCACCAGCGGAGTTTTTCCGCCCGCGCCGATTCCCGCTTCGTCGCAGGCGGCCGCTACCGCTTCGATGATCTCAGCGTCCGCCAGCATGCCGGTCTTGGCACCCTGCAGCCCGATATCGCCAGCCACTGTGACGATCTGCGCGGCCACTATGGCTGGCGGGATCTTATGCACACCGCTGACACCGACGGTGTTCTGGACGGTTACCGCGCATACCGCTAGGCAGCCGTGCACCCCGCAGGCGGCGAAGGTGCGCAGGTCGGCCGCGATGCCGGCTCCGCCGCCTGAATCGGTGCCGGCGATGGTCATCGCTCTCGGCGGAGTGCGGCCGACGGTGTGTTCACTCATGGGGCTCCCTGTGCATGGTTTCCTGGACGCCGCGCTGTCCGCCCTTGATCAACAGCACGTCCTGGTGGTTTACGGGGCGCGGAACCACTGAGGTGTGCTGTTGATCATGAGGGTGGCGGCACGGCGCGGGCCTCAATCAGCCGCGATTGGTAGGTACAACCGCTCGCCACGGCGGTGGAACTCTTCCGCCTTCTCCGCCATCCCGGCCTCAATCGCCTCCACGCTGGTCAGCCCATGCTTCTCGGCGTAGTCCCGGACATCTTGGGTGATCTTCATCGAGCAGAACTTCGGCCCGCACATGGAGCAGAAGTGCGCGGTCTTGGCTGGTTCGGCGGGCAGCGTTTCGTCGTGGAACGACCGAGCGGTGTCCGGATCGAGCGAAAGGTTGAACTGGTCGGTCCAGCGGAACTCGAACCGGGCCGCGGACAGCGCGTCATCCCGGGCTTGAGCACGCGGGTGTTGCTTGGCCAGGTCCGCCGAGTGCGCGGCGATCTTATAAGCGATCACGCCCGCTTTCACGTCGTCTCGGTTCGGCAGACCGAGGTGCTCCTTCGGGGTGACGTAGCACAGCATGGCGGTACCGTGCCAGGCGATGATCGATGCGCCGATCGCGCTAGTGATGTGGTCGTAGGCGGGCGCGATGTCGGTGGCTAGCGGGCCGAGAGTGTAGAACGGCGCTTCGCCGCACCATTCTTCTTCCAGGCGGACGTTCTCCGCGATCTTGTGCATGGGCACGTGGCCGGGGCCCTCGATCATCACCTGCACATCCCGGGACCGGGCGATGTGGGTCAGCTCGCCGAGGGTCTTCAGCTCGGCCAGCTGCGGTTCGTCATTGGCGTCCGCGATGCTGCCCGGGCGCAACCCGTCACCCAGCGAGAACGTGACGTCGTAGGTACGCAGGATGTCGCACAGCTCCTCGAAGTGGGTGTAGAGGAATGACTCTTTGTGGTGTGCCAGGCACCACGCGGCCATGATCGAGCCGCCTCGGGAGACGATGCCGGTGATCCGTTTGGCGGTTCGAGGCACGTATCGCAGCAGCACCCCGGCGTGCACCGTCATGTAGTCCACACCCTGCTCGCACTGCTCGATGACGGTGTCCTTGTATACGTCCCAGGACAGCTTCGCCGGGTCGCCTTTGACCTTCTCCAGCGCCTGGTAGATCGGCACGGTGCCGATCGGGACGGGGGAGTTGCGCAGTATCCATTCGCGGGTTTCGTGGATGTTCTTGCCTGTCGACAGGTCCATCACGTTGTCCGCGCCCCACCGGATGGCCCAGACCATCTTGTCGACCTCTTCCTCGATGGAGGAAGTCACCGCGCTATTGCCAATGTTGGCGTTGATCTTCACCAGGAACCTTTTGCCGATGATCATCGGCTCGGACTCCGGGTGGCAGCGGTTGGCCGGGATGACCGCGCGGCCGATCGCCACCTCGCGTCGCACCAGTTCGGTGTCTACCCCCTCGCGGATCGCGATGAACCGCATCTCAGGGGTGACGATGCCGGCCTTGGCATAGGCCAGTTGGGTCACCGCGCCGCCGAGCGGCTCCCGCTGGCCGATCCACGGCGCCCGTAGCTTCGGCAGCCCGGCGCGGGCATCGATGGTAGCCTCGTTGTCGGTATAGGGGCCGGAGGTGTCGTACAGGTCGAAATGCTCGCCGCTGGTCAGCTCGACCCGGCGGACCGGTACCCGGACACCGTCTGGTCCCGCTAGGTAAATCTTTCGCGAACCCTGGATCGGGCCAACAGTCACGCTTGGAGCTACCGCGCGATCTTCAAGAGCGGACATGAGAAATCCTCCCTACGCCGGCATTACCCGGACAGGTTCGTGCGGTCGGCGGCCCGTGCCGCGAAACAGCAAGCCGCCCTCTCAGCCCGTTGCGTGACGAGCTCCCGCGCTCTGAAATTAGACTTCGACCGTAACTCGCCTCGGCGCCGCTCGCCAGAGCTGCGCTGAATTGTTGTCGGCGGTTGGTCTGATCAACCGGTCAGTTCTTCGGGCACGGCGATAACATCCACCATGGCGCCGTTGCGCAACACGGTAACCGGTAGCGCGGTGCCGATGGCGTTGGCGAACAGCTGACGCTGGATGCCCTGCGCATCGTGTACCGGCACCCGCCCGACAGACAGCACCAAGTCCCCGGCGCGAAGACCAGCGCGAGCTGCGGGGCTGCCGGGCACAACCTCAACCAACCGCAGCCCCTCGCGTTGGTCGTACCGTCGGGCCACCACCGCCGGCACGGGCGCTGGGGTACCCACCACGCCAAGGTAGGCTCGCCGCACTCGGCCGTCGGCCAGCAGCGCGGCCACAATCCGCCGCGATGTGGCATTGATCGGAACCGCGAGGCCGAGCCCCACACCGGCAACAGCGGTATTGATCCCGACGACTCGGGCCTCAGCGTCGGCCAGCGCGCCGCCGGAGTTGCCGGGGTTCAGCGCCGCGTCGGTTTGGATGACGTCCTCAACCACGCGTGCGGTGCGCCCGGCCCGCACCGGTAACGATCTTCCCAGCCCGCTGACCACCCCGGCGGTGACTGACCCGGCTAGCCCGAGTGGGTTGCCCACGGCTACCACGAGTTGCCCGACCACCAGCGAGTCCGCGTTACCGAGCACCACCGCCGGCGGGGTCGCCCCTCGGGCCCGCAGTACCGCCAGGTCCGACAGCGGGTCAGCGCCGATAACGTCCACCTCGGTTTCGATGCCGTTGGCGAACGCCGCGGTGCCCCGGCCGGCGTTTCCCACCACGTGCGCGTTGGTCAGCAGCAGCCCGTCGTCGGTGAACACCACTCCCGATCCGGTACCGACCCCCCGGTTATGTTGGAACTCAAGAGCGGCCACCTTCGGCGTCACGGCGGCCGCCACCGTGCTCACCACCCGGGAGTAAGCATCAAGCTCGCCCACCGCACCTACCATCGCCCGCGATTACACCATTGCAACCTGGTCAACGTGGATGTGGCGGGCAATGTTCCCTGTTTGTTCCCTGGCTACTGGTCTTCCGCCTTCTCGGTGGCTGGATCCCATGACAGTCCAGGAACACCCCACCCATGGCGCTTGAGCATCCTGCGGGCGGCTCGGTTGTGTCGACCGGTGAGCCGCTCGACGTAGAAAATGCCGTTCAAGTGGTCGATTTCGTGCTGTAGGCAGCGAGCGAGGAATCCTCTGCCCTCGACGGCTACCGGCTCTCCATCGAGATCGACGCCGGTGACTTTGGCCCACGCCGCGCGGCTGGTCGGGTATTGCTCACCGGGTACCGACAGGCAGCCCTCGAAGTCATCGTCTGGATCTGGCATGATCTCTGGGATTTCAGAGGTCTCCAGTACCGGGTTGACCACGACGCCCTTGCGTTGTTCCCCGGTCACTTCGTCCGGGCAGTCATAGACGAACATCCGCAAGCCGACGCCGACCTGGTTAGCGGCCAGCCCGACTCCGCGGGCCGCCGCCATGGTCTCGAACATGTCGTCGGCCAACGTCCGCAGCGAATCGTCGAACCGATCAACGTTGCGCGCTGGAGTGTGGAGTACCGGGTCGCCGATGACGAGGATGGGGCGGACAGCCATGATGTCAGCCTACGGTGGTCACTCGTGTCGGCTTACGCAACTGGAATGTGTGCTTGTGCTTGGGTCCGGCAGCGGCAGGCCGGAGAGATCGTTGGTTTCGACCCGGCCTCGGTGTGATCCGGTGGTGCGTCGCTTCCCCGAGTTGTCGGGGTCGCGTGGTCTAATGGGGGCCAGAATTACACCAGTGTAGTTTCGAACTCCGGTTGATCGTCCGGTTGATCGTCGAGGTGTTGATGGACGCCGAGGTGTTGATGGACTCCGTCGAGGTTCTGCCCAGCCACATGTCTCGTGGTGAGCTTGAGCGGCGGGAGCGCGAGATGCTGGCTTTCGAGGCGCAGTGGTGGAAGTACTCCGGCGCCAAGGAGCAGGCGATCCGCGAGCTGTTCGACATGACAGCCACCCGTTACTATCAGGTGCTGAATGCGCTGATCGACAAGCCGGCCGCGCTGGCGGCCGACCCTATGTTGATCAAGCGACTGCGTCGGCTGCGCTCCGGTCGTGAGCTCACCCGAATGGCGGCCCGCTCCGGAGCGGATGCCCGCTGATGACCGGCCCTCGTCCGTCTGGTGAAGACCCGCCGCTGAAGGTGGCCGGCTTTGTTCTGCTCGGGGTGGCTGTTGTGGCGGCCGTCATCGGGCTCATCTCGCTGGCTACCAGTAGCCCGGATATCGTCGCGGTGCCAACGACACCCAGTACGGCTTCCAAGCCGGCCGCGACACCGCGCCAGGCGCCACCACCGCTCTCGGCTCCGTCGGCCAGCTCATTGCCTACCGCCGCGCCAGCTCCTGGGTCGGTCTCCGGGGCGAGTCCTTCCGCCCAGGCACCCGCGACGCAGCCTGGCACGGCTCCGCAAGCCGCCGGTACGCCGCGAGCCACCGCACCGCAGGCTAGCGTCACGCCGCCGTTGCCTGGTGCTGGCTTGCCGCCAGAACAAGGTCTAAGTCCTTCAGTGCCCAAAGCGCCGGTCCGCGTGTACAACAACAGTTTGATCAAGAATCTGGCCGAGCGTGTGGCGCAAGATCTGCGGGAAGCTGGATGGCAAGTCACGGAGGTGGGTAACTACTCCGCCGGCGTCATTCCAACCAGCACGGTTTACTACCGGCCCGGCACCGATGAGCAGGCCGCCGCGCGGTCGCTGGCGAGTAGTTTCGGGATGCACGCGCAGCCAAGGTTTTCCGGCATCGCTGATGCTAGCCCCGGGCTTATCGTAATTGTGACCAAGGACTACCAGCGCCGCTGAGCCGAACGCCAGACCCCCTACGGTTGGGTCAGCGTTGCCTGCGGGTTTTGCGTAGGCCGAGGCGCCGTCGGCTGGTCCTCGGTAAGACCCGGTCCCCCAGCTCGGGCCGCGCGGTGTGATCAAGCTGCGGAGCGTGCTCGACCCGACCGTTGGGCGACTCGTCGTCACGGCGCCGCCGAGCGTTGAATGCTGATGCCTTGGCTCGCGCAGCGCCAGCCACTCTCCGGTGCAGGGGCGCGTGGATGCCTGGCGCGGGCGTGGCACGCAGCGCGCGTACCGCGGCTCTGCGTTGCCGGCCCACTACGTACCAGGTTTCCGGATGGCGACTTAGCCAGCGATAGCGATACACCGCATAGGGCAGATGCGCGAGATAGACCAGCACGGCCGCGGCAAGTACTAGGTAGGGCATGATGATCACCGCCGCGCCAGCCAAGCCGACCAACACCAGCAGCGGCGCCATGAACTTGACTGGCACCCGCACCGTCTTCATCGACAGGGTGCGCATCCTGCTGATCATCAGTGCGGCCACCAGCAACACCCACAGGCTGATGACTACCGGTGCGGACCACCAGCCATCGCCGAACTGCAGGAACAGCAGCATCGGCAGCACCGCCACCAGTGCCCCCGCTGGCGCGGGTACTCCGACGAAGAACTCTTTGGCATACGGCGGTTGTTCAGTGTCATCTAGCAACGTGTTGAAGCGAGCCAACCGCAGCGTGGCGCACACGGCGAACACCAGCGCTACCACCCAGCCGAACTGGGTCCCTCCCCTCAGCTGCCAGATGAACAGTACGAGCGCGGGCGATACCCCGAACGACACGCAGTCGGCTAGTGAATCCAGCTCGGCCCCCATCCGGCTGGTCGCGTCGAGCAGCCGGGCAATCCGGCCGTCCAGGCTGTCCAAAACCGCGGCCACCGCAATGGCCGCGACCGCGAGCGGGTAGCGGCTTGCCAGGGCGAACTGAACTGAGGACAGCCCCGAGCACAGGGCTAGCACGGTGATCGCGTTAGGCAGTAGCCGCATGCCCGGGTGAGCGGACTTCACCTGGGTGCCGGCGGTAGCTGTGCGATCACTGTCTCGCCGCCAATGGTGCGCTGTCCCGGTTCGACCAACACACGAGCGCCGATCGGCAGGTAGGTGTCCACCCGGGAACCGAACCGGATCAGCCCGTAAGTCTGACCGGCGGCGACCTCGGCCCCTTCGGATACGTCACACACGATCCGACGGGCCAGCAAACCGGCGATTTGGACCACCGCCAACTGGTGACCGTCAGTGCCGCGTAGCAGCACGGTCATGCGCTCGTTGTCCTGGCTGGCTTTGTCCAGGTCGGCCGAGAGGAACTTACCTGGCCGGTACACCACGTGTTCCACTCGCGCGTCCAGCGGAATGCGCTGCACGTGCACATCCAGCACCGAGAGGAACACGCTGACCCGAGGCAGCCGGTTCGGTGGGAGGCCGAGCTCGGCTGGGGGTTCGGCCTCTCCGACTGTGCTGACCAGGCCATCCGCTGGGGCGACCACGATTCCGGCGCGCTTCGGGGTGACCCGGGTCGGCTCTCGGAAGAAGGCCGCTACCCCGAGGGTCGCGAGCGCTCCGAGCAACGCGCCCTGGCCGGTGATGGCGCGAACCAGCAGCGCGGCGGTGCCCACCGCCGCAACGATGGGGCGACCGCCGGGATGCATCGGTGGGATCGATGAGCGAACTAGCGAGGCGAAGTGACGCAGGCCGCTCTGCGGTGACCCGGTGCCGTGGTGCACCGGAGCGGCTGGCTGGGTATCGAACATCAGCGAGTGCCGAATCCTCCAGCGGACGCGGTCGGTGCCTGGCCGGTCTGGCTTCCGCGGTACGCCGCACAGCGTCGACGACCGCATCAATTCAGAACTGATCAGGCTGTGGTAGTGCAGGATAGCGAGCCGCGCCGCCGCAAGACGAGATGGGTGGGAACGCAAAGGGCCGGAGCCGCCATCCCCCGAGACAGCGACCCCGGCCCGTGAAACCGCTCGTCCGCTCCTTAGCGACAAGCGGCGGGTCCTTGCGAGTGCGGTTGCTACTCACTGTTGCCATTTCATTATTCCTGAACGCCCACTTGGCGGTCCACCTAGAACGGGACGTTTTCGCTGTGTATGGACCGTTTGGCCGAGCCCCTAC
Source organism: Pseudonocardia sp. (assembly GCA_019244295.1). Lineage (GTDB taxonomy): Bacteria > Actinomycetota > Actinomycetes > Mycobacteriales > Pseudonocardiaceae > Pseudonocardia. The sequence continues at coordinate 26,674 of JAFASX010000027.1, read as the reverse complement.
CACTGTGGTAGACGCACGAGACCTGGCAAACGTTGCGCGATTCGGGTGTGAGGTACACCACGTCCGAAAGGAGGTTGATCGTGACTCTCGGCTGCCATCAGTTGGGTGATCCTGTTCGGCGTGCGTTGCCCCCGTTCAGTGACTTGTGGCTCATCGGTCGAGCAGCCAGACCTCCGTCTCTTCGCCGGCCTGGTGCTCCGTGTTGTCTTCGTCCAAAACGATGAAACAGCTCGCCCTGGCCAGCGCTGACAGCAGGTGTGATCCGGGGCTACCCACCGCGCGGACGGTCCCGGAGGCCGTGTCCAGGATGCCTCGGCGAAACTGCCGTTTGCCCGCCGGCGAGCGGAGGGTCTCGCCAAGCGGGAGCCGCCTGACCGGACGGTCAGGGTGCGGGTAGCCCATCGCTGCCCGGAGCGCCGGGCGCACGAACACCTCAAAAGACACCAGCGCGCTCACCGGGTTTCCCGGCAGGGTCACGGTTGGTAACCCGGCCGCGCCGAATCCGGCTAGTCGGCCGGCGCCCTGGGGGCCACCGGGCTGCATAGCGACCTTGACGAACTCCACCCCCCGGCTGGCCAGCGCGTCCTTCACTACCTCATAGGCGCCCGCGCTGACCCCGCCGGAGGTGAGCAACAGATCAACCCCCGCCTCGGCGCTGGACACCTGCAATCGCACGGTCTCCAGCAGCTCGTCAACGTCGTCTGGCACAGACCGCGGTTGTTCGGCTCGCCCGCCCGCTTCGATCACCGCGGCGGCCAGCATGGCGCCGTTGGACTCGTAAATCTGGCCATGGCGCAACGGCCGCCCTGGCTTCACCAGTTCCGAACCCGTCGACAAGATCAGCACGTAGGGTCGGCGCCGGACAGGGACGGTTGCGTACCCGATCGCCGCGGCCAAGCCGAGCTGGGCCGCTCCGAGGATGGTTCCGGCGGGTAACGCCAGGGTTCCAGCTGGCATGTCCTCACCGGCTCGGCGCAGGTGGGCGCCCGGTTCGGCCGGTCGGTTGATTCGTACATCCACAATCCTGCCGTCGGTGTGCTCCACCGGGACTATGGCGTCCGCCCCCGGTGGCATCGGAGCGCCCGTCATGATCCGGTGCGCGGTGCCCGGTCTCAGCGTCGGTGTGTCGGTGCGACCCGCTGGGATGTCCTCGGCGACCGGCAGTCGGATCGGGTGTTCCGGCGTGGCATTAGCAACCTCCCTGGCTCGCACGGCGTAGCCGTCCATCGCGGAATTGTCGAATGGCGGAAGAGGGATCGGAGAGCGTAGGTCCTTCGCCAGGACCAGGCCGACGGCGTCGACGAGCGTATGCTCGCGGACCGGTGTTGGCGGCAGCAACGCGGCTATCACCGCGCGGTGTTGGGAGACGGTGCGCACATCACGCATCCTGCTCTCCCGGTACGTGGGATGGGACTCCTGGGGAAAGCCGGGCGGTGAGGTAGCGACCGAAGTTGTACGTCCGTGACAACAGGAGGATGCCCTGGCCCAGGGCACGGTCAAGTGGTTCAACTCGGGTGGAGGTCTCTCGCCGCCGCCGGCCCCGGTCGTGTCAGCTTGCACTCGATGGGTGAGAGTGCTAAACACAGCATTAGCTCTCGCTGGCACTCGTTGTCAGTGAGTGCCAGGTCGGGACGGTGAGACCGAGCGCAGGGTTGCCGGTCGTCCGTCGCGGGCACCACCCCGGCCCTTCGCGTCATCCCTATCGGAGGACCACACCGCAATGGCCAAGATGATCGCGTTCGACGAGGAGGCACGCCGCGGGCTTGAGCGCGGCATGAACGTCCTCGCCGATGCCGTCAAGGTGACGCTCGGCCCACGGGGTCGGAACGTCGTGCTCGAGAAGAAGTGGGGCGCGCCGACGATCACTAACGACGGCGTCTCCATCGCTAAGGAGATCGAGCTCGAGGACCCATGGGAGAAGATTGGGGCCGAGCTCGTCAAGGAAGTTGCCAAGAAGACCGATGACATCGCCGGTGACGGCACCACCACCGCAACCGTGCTGGCCCAGGCGTTGGTGCGGGAGGGGCTGCGCAACGTCGCCGCCGGTGCCAACCCGATGGCGCTCAAGCGGGGTATTGAGCGGGCCACCGAGGCCGTCGCTCAGGAGCTGCTGAAGACCGCCAAGGAAGTCGAGACCAAGGAGCAGATCGCGGCTACCGCGTCCATTTCCGCTGGCGACAACTCCATCGGTGAGCTGATCGCCGAGGCGATGGACAAGGTCGGCAAGGAAGGTGTCATCACCGTCGAGGAGTCGCAGACCTTCGGGCTCGAGCTGGAGCTCACCGAAGGCATGCGCTTCGACAAGGGCTACATCTCGCCTTACTTCGTAACCGACGCCGAGCGGATGGAGGCCGAGCTGGAGGACCCGTACATCCTTCTGGTCAGCTCGAAGATCTCCACCGTCAAGGACCTGCTCCCGCTGCTGGAGAAGGTCATGCAGGGCGGCAAGCCGCTGGCGATCATCGCTGAAGATGTCGAGGGCGAGGCGCTGGCCACCCTGGTCGTCAACAAGATTCGGGGCACGTTCAAGTCGGTCGCGGTTAAGGCGCCCGGCTTCGGTGACCGCCGTGAGGCGATGCTGGCCGACATGGCCATCCTCACCGGTGGTGAGGTCATCTCGGAGAAGGTCGGCCTGAAGCTGGAGAACACCGACCTATCGCTGCTGGGCCGGGCCCGCAAGGTGGTGGTCACCAAGGACGAGACCACCATCGTGGATGGTGCCGGCGACGCCGACCAGATTGGCGGGCGGGTCAATCAGATCCGCGCTGAGATCGAGAAGAGCGACTCCGATTACGACCGCGAGAAGTTGCAAGAGCGGCTGGCCAAGCTGGCTGGCGGCGTTGCGGTGATCAAGGCCGGGGCGGCCACCGAGGTGGAGCTCAAGGAGCGCAAGCACCGCATCGAGGACGCGGTGCGTAACGCCAAGGCGGCCGTCGAGGAGGGCATCGTCGCCGGTGGCGGCGTGGCCCTGCTGCAAGCCGGTACGGGCAACTTGTTCGACGGCCTCGGCCTGGACGGGGACGAGGCAACCGGGGCGAACATCGTCAAGGTCGCCTTGGAGGCCCCGCTCAAGCAGATCGCGATCAACGCTGGCCTCGAGGGTGGCGTCGTGGCGGAGAAGGTGCGCAACCTCGGCCCCGGCGAGGGGCTGGACGCGGCCACGGGTGAGTACAAGGACATGATCAAGGCGGGCATCATCGACCCGGCCAAGGTCACCCGGTCCGCGCTGCAGAACGCGGCGTCCATCGCGGGGCTGTTCCTCACCACCGAGGCGGTTGTCGCGGACAAGCCGGAGAAGGCCGCCGCGCCGGCGGGCGACCCGACCGGTGGCATGGGCGGTGGCATGGACTTCTGAGTCCTGCCTCCCGCAAGAAGGGGCGGTGCGAGCACCGCCCCTTCTCAGTCAACCTCGGGAACCGGCGGGCCGAGCAGGTCGTCGGCGTCCACGATCCGATACGCGTAGCCTTGTTCGGCAAGGAACCGCTGGCGGTGGGCGGCGTACTCGGTGTCCAGCGTGTCCCGCGAGACGATGGAGTAGAAGTGCGCCTGCCGGTGGTCGTTTTTAGGCCGCAGCAGCCGGCCGAGCCGCTGCGCTTCCTCCTGCCGGGAACCGAACGTGCCGGAAACCTGGACGGCGACCGATGCCTCCGGCAGATCGATAGAGAAGTTTGCTACCTTGCTGACCACAAGCCGGGGGATCTGCCCAGCGCGGAACGCGTCGAATAGGGCCTCGCGCTCCTTGTTTTTCGTCGATCCTTCCACCACCGGGCAGCCCAGCGCCTCCGCCAGCTCGTGTAGCTGCTCCAGGTAGGCTCCAATGACCAGGGCCGGCTCACCTGGATGCCGGTTTAGGATCGTCTGCACCACCGGGCCTTTGGTGCGCGCCGTGGCGCAAACTCGGTAGCGCTCGTCGGGCTCGGCGGTGGCGTACCTCAGTCGCTCGGCGTCGGTCAGGGTGACCCGGACCTCGACACAGTCGGCCGGAGCTATCCAACCCTGCTGTTCGATATCCCGCCACGGCGCGTCATAACGCTTGGGACCGATCAAGGAGAACACATCGCCCTCTCGGCCGTCTTCGCGGACCAGAGTCGCGGTCAACCCCAGCCGACGCCGGGATTGCAGGTCGGCGGTCATTCGGAACACCGGGGCGGGCAGCAGGTGCACCTCGTCATAGACGATCAAGCCCCAGTCACGGGAGTCGAACAGCTCCAGGTGGCGGTATTCGCCGCGCGACTTGCGGGTCATCACCTGGTAGGTGGCGATGGTGACTGGCCGGATCTCTTTGCGTTCCCCGGAGTACTCACCGATCTCGTCCTCGGTCAGCGATGTCCGCGCGACAAGCTCCCGCTTCCATTGCCTCCCCGCGACGGTGTTGGTGACCAGGATCAGCGTGGTGGCCTGTGCTTCGGCCATGGCGGCCGCCCCGACCAGTGTCTTTCCCGCGCCACACGGCAGTACCACCACTCCGGAGCCGCCGGCCCAGAACCCGGTGACGGCATCACGCTGATAGTCGCGCAAGCTCCAGCCATCCTCATTGAGCGCGATCGGGTGGTGTTCACCATCGACGTAGCCGGCCAGGTCCTCGGCCGGCCAGCCCACCTTGAGCAGCGCCTGCTTGAGATGACCCCGCTCGGAGGGGTGCACCAGGATGGTGTCGGCGTCGATCCGCGCGCCGAGCATCGGAGTGATCTTCTTCTGGCGCAGCACTTCCTCGAGCACCGCGCGGTCCAGCGACTCCAGCACGAGCCCATGTACCGGGGAGTTGACTAGCCGCAGCCGGCCATAGCGACCCATCGTGTCCACCACGTCGACCAGCAACGGCTGCGGTACGGCGTAGCGGGAGAACCGCACCAGCGCGTCAACGACCTGTTCGGCATCGTGCCCGGCGGCTCGTGCGTTCCACAGCGCAAGCGGAGTGACCCGATAGGTGTGCATGTGCTCAGGAGCCCGCTCGAGCTCGGCGAACGGGGCGATCGCGGCACGGGCTTCGCCGGCCCGCGGATGGTCGACCTCGAGCAGTAGGGTCTTGTCGGATTGCACGATGAGCGGGCCGTGGGTCACGGATGATCCTTTCCGGCGGTCGGGGACTCAAGCCGAAGGCCAAGGAAGCGGCCTCATCCTGGCCTCACTGATTCAACATACGCGGTGGTGGATTCGTGTCAGTCGTCGCATGCACCACCGCGACGGGGGTCGCGCAGACGTGTGGTTATACTTCGCTGCTGTTTGAAGGCACACGACTACTAGGGTGATCATAGCCGAGCTTCTTGGGTTGAACATACCTGACCGTGGCCGTGTCGCCAGGCTTTGACCGTATCGTGGGGACTGCCCGCGATACCTGAACTGTGGGACGACGGGCCGACCTTGAACTCCTCCCCAGCGTGTCAACATGGGTGGCTTACCGCCGCGGCTCTTGTCGATGTCGTCACCGCGCGAGTGGCGATGCGCCAAGCAGGATGTCTGCTACCGGAGAAAGACTTACCCACGGGCGCGCTGTGGTGTGTGGTGTACCTGAGCTGTGGGCTGATGAGCAGGAGGCGCTGACGTGATCAGCACCGAGTCCGGTTCGCACCGTTTCAGCCGGTTGGAACCGAAAAACTGGAGTCTGCCGGTCAAACTGGCCGCCGTCCTCGCGGTCCCCATCATCCTGGCGTTGGCTCTGGGGGTATTGCGGGTCGCCGAGCAGATCCACCACGCGACCGAGCTCAGCGGCCGGGATCGGTATCTCTCGTTCCAGGAGCGGGTGTCCGCCCTGATCGGAGCGCTGCAGCACGAGCGGGATCAATCGGCCCTGTTCGTCGCTAGTAACCGTACTGGCGACCGTGCGGCGCTGAAGAACATCTTCGGCACCGTGGACGGTGGGCTGACCGACTTGAATGCCGCGATTGGTAATCCGGCTACACTCACGGGTGGCTCAGGCGTCATCTACCTGCAGGCGAAGAACGGTTTGTCGCGGCTGGCGAGCCTGCGGGACCAGGTGACCGGGGCCGGGGGCAGCTCGTCCGTGATCATTGCGCAGTACACCGGGCTGATCGAGCCGCTGCTGGTGTTCGAGTCCGCGCTTGATCGCCAGCTCGACGCGTCCACGCTGGGTGGCCTGGAAAACGGCCTGAGCTCACTCAACTTCGCGCGTGAGCAGATCTCGCTGCAGCATGTGGTGATCGCGGTCGTGATCGCTAGAGATGAGCTGCTACCGGTTGAGGCCGATACGGTGCGGGCCGCCGACGCGCGGCTGAGCACGGCCATCAACCAGTTCCGAGGCGGGCTGGACGCTAGCCAACGGCAGCGTTTTCTTGGTTGGACGACCATTTCCGCCAATACGCAACGCGAGCAGATCGAACAGACCGCGTTGAGCCGGGTCGGCATCCGGGGGCAGCTGGGGATAAGCCAGGTTGACTGGGATACGGACTATCAGGCCGTGTTAGAGGCGTTGCGCGGCGCCGAGACGGGGCTGCGTGATGAGATCAAGGCCCGCAGCGCGGCCGCGCAGGAAGTGGCTCGAAACGCCTCCGGGGTGGATTCGGTCGTTCTTCTGCTCGGCATGCTGGCCACTAGCGCCGTGGTGTACCTGATCGGTCGTTCGCTGCTCAATCCGCTGCAGGTGCTCCGGCGGACCGCGCTGGATGTGGCCGACCGGCGGCTGCCGGCGGTTGTGCAGAGCATGCGCGAAGGCAAAGCGCCGGACGTGTCGGTTGAGCCCGTCCCGGTGACCTCCATAGAAGAGATCGGTCAGGTGGCTCGTGCCTTCGACGCGGTGCACGGGCAGGCGGTAAGGTTGGCCGCTGAGCAGGCCATCCTGCAGGCCAACGTCAGCAGCATGTTCGTCAACCTTTCCCGGCGCAGCCAGGGGCTTGTCGAGCGGCAGTTGCAGTTGATCGAGCAATTGGAGCGCAACGAGCAGGACGCCGAGCAGCTGTCGAACCTGTTCCAGCTCGACCACTTGGCGACTCGGATGCGGCGCAACAGTGAGAACCTGCTGGTGCTCGCCGGTAGCGAGTTGGCCAAGCGGTCCAGCCAGGTGGTCCCGGTGGTCGATGTGTTGCGGGCCGCTGTTTCCGAGATCGAACAGTACCAGCGGGTGGTCGTGCAGACTCCGCCGGATGTGCGGATCATCGGCCGGGCAGCTAGCGACTTGGTGCACCTGATTGCTGAGCTGCTGGACAATGCGACCACGTTCTCTCCGCCGGAAACCCAGGTGGTGGTTTCCAGCTCGCAGGGTCCGGACGGCTCGGTGCTGGTGGAGATCGCCGACCAGGGTGTGGGTATGCCCGGCGAAGATCTGATTGCCGCGAACAACAGGTTGGCTGGTCCGGCGGAGGTCGATGTGTCGGCATCCCGTCGCATGGGTTTGTTCGTCGTCGGCCGGCTCGCGTCGCGGCATGGCATCGGTGTTCGGTTGGCCAGCTCAGACCCAGCTCGCGGCACTAGTTCCGGAGTCACCGCCTCGGTTAATGTGCCGAACTATCTGGTGTCCACCGCGCTCCCTGGCGGTGACGCGCCCGATGCGCCGGACGTGGGCCGTGCGATGCCTCGCCCCGGCGAGCAACCGTCCGGTCAGAATCGGGTCGTCGAGACCTCTGGTACCGCCACGTTCAGCGCCTTTACCCCGGTTAACGGAGTCGCCCACGGCCCAGCCAATGGATCTTCCTGGAGTGGGTCGGCTGGCTTGAGCACCGCGTCGGTCAATAGGCGCTCTCCGGGCGCCAGCGACGGATCAGACCTACCGGTCAGGCGACTGGGAAGCCCAGCGGTCGCCGCCGCGGGTGGGGACCCAGCGGTCGCCGCCGCGGGTGGTTTGCCTCGACGCACCGCCGGTGCTTCGCTGACCGGACGGCCGGACCCGGACAGTGTTGAACCGGACCGTGTTGAGCCGGACCGTGTTGAGCCGAAGACGGTGCCGCAGGATCCGACTTTGATCCCCGCCACGGAGCGAGCCGTGAACAACTCGATCGGGACCTGGATTCCCCCGCAGACAGACAGTCGCTCCGCTGAGGCGTCGCAACGGATGCTGGACCGGCCGAGTCGGCCAGAGGAGCCGCGGGTGGGTGAACGGCCGGCGGAGCAGTCTCTACCGGTGGAGCGGCAGCCCGCCCAGGCCGATCGTTCCCAGCCGTTGCCGGGGCGTGGCGAAGCTCCAGAGACACCAAGGAGCCGCGTTCCAAAGACCATCCGGCAGGTGCGCCAGACACGACTCTCTGTTGACGGGGAAACCACTGGTGAATCACCGATCTTTGAAGAGATGGCGTCGGCGTGGTTCCGGGACAACTGGGAAACGCCGTCGCGGTCCCAGCCACCCTCAGATGCCGCCGCGAGCGAGGCCCGTGTGGGGCTCACGCCAGGGGTACCGCCAGAGGTACCCGAGCCCCATGTGCCGCCTGAGTCGTTACTGAGTTGGGGTGGGGAAAACCAAGGGGGTGACAACGACGCCGATGAGCGTGGCGATGGTCTCGATGACTTTGGCCCGAGTTGGGATTCCGGTGAGCAGCTGCTGCAGCCAATGCCGGAGACGGCCCCTTCCGAGCTCACGTCGGCTGGCCTGCCGAAGCGACAACCGCGCTCGCAGCTTATTCCGAGTAGTTCGAGTAACCCAGAGCAATCGGCTTCGCCCGTCTCGGTACCGTCCCGCAACGCCGAGCAAGTACGTGGTCGGCTGGCCAGTTACCAGCAGGGGGTCCGGCAGGGCCGACAGAACCGGCTGCGGACCGACCCGGCTAACGCGGCTAACGCGAATACCAAGGAGGAAGGGTCGTGACTGGGTTCGCCAGTCCACCATCGCGCACCGCTCGAGAGGTTGCGCCCAGCGCAATGAAGGAGGGCTACGTGACGGGTGCGGACAACCAGCCGGGTCGATTCGGGTGGTTGGTCAATAACTTCGCCGAGCGGGTACCGGGTGTGGCGCATGCCGCGGTGGTCTCCACCGACGGCTTGTTGTTGACCGCTTCGGCTCGGTTGCCGCGAGACCGGGCAGACCAGCTGGCGGCCGTGGCATCAGGTCTGATCAGTCTCACCCAGGGCGCGGCACGCTGTTTCGAGGCTGGCGGTGTCGTACAGACTGTGGTTGAGATGGAGCGCGGTATCGTCCTGCTAATGTCGATCAGTGACGGCTCCTGTCTGGCCGTGCTTGCCTCGCCAACCTGCGACATTGGCCTGATCGGGTACGAGATGACACTGCTCGTCGACCGTGTCGGGCAGTTGTTGACTCCGGAGCTTCGTGCGGAGTTGCAGGGTTCGCTGGGGCGCTGATGGTCCCTTCAGGTACTCCTAAGACGATCACAGTCATAGGCGGGTGAGCAGCGGTGGCAACTGGTCCCGACGGTGAAGATCAAGTTTTGCCGACGTTCGCCGACGTGATGAATGGCTTCAGCTTCGATAGCGGACGTAGGTCGAAGTCGCGTCGATGGGGGCGCGGTCGCAAGCAGGAGCCGCCGGAGCAACTGTGGCCGTCGGAGCAACCGTGGCCGCCGGAGCAACCGTGGCCGCCGGAGCAACCGTGGCCGGCTGTGTCAGGCCTCGACGAGCAACCCAGCGCGGATGTCGCCGACGACGACCAGCGGGCCGTCGAGAATGATGATCAGTATGCTCAAGTTGACAGTAATTCGACGTTCGTACGTCCATACACGTGGACCCGAGGGCGGACCCGATCCGGCTACGCGCTGGAGATTGAGACGCTGGTTTCGACGAGCTTGCGTGGGCGGGCCCAGATGGGGTTGCTCCAGGTTGAGCACCGAGCGGTAGCCGAGATCTGTCAGCAGGCCCGTTCGGTCGCGGAAGTCGCCGCGTTGCTAAGGGTGCCCTTAGGTGTGGCCAAGGTTCTGGTAGGTGACATGGCGGGGCTTGGCCTCGTCGCGGTACATCAGTCGGTCAGTGCCAACGGTGATGTACCTGACCTTTCGTTGATGGAAAGGGTGCTCAGTGGACTCCGCCGGCTATAGATCGTCCTCGGCTGTCGCCACGGCCGCAACGATGTCGGCCAAGATCGTGGTTGCGGGTGGGTTCGGCGTTGGCAAGACCACGTTCGTGGGCTCGGTCTCCGAGATAGTCCCATTGACCACAGAGGCGGTGATGACCGAGGCCAGCGCGGGTGTGGACGATTTGAGCGTCACACCGAACAAGCGCACGACTACCGTTGCGATGGATTTCGGGCGGGTGTCCCTGGATTCCGATCTCATCCTCTACCTGTTCGGTACCCCGGGCCAGCACCGTTTCTGGTTCATGTGGGATGACCTGATCCGAGGCGCGATCGGTGCGGTGGTGTTGGTGGATACGCGGCGCCTGGCTGACTCGTTCGCGGCGGTGGACTTCTTCGAAGACCGGGGCCTGCCCTACATGATTGCGCTGAACTGTTTCGACGGAGTGCTTTCCCATCGCATCAGCGATGTCCGTGAAGCGATGGCGATTGATCATTCGATTCCCATGGTGAGCTGTGACGCGCGCAGCCGCGAGTCAACCAAACACACGTTGATCGGTTTGGTGGAGCACGCCATGCAGTACTGGATGTCCCACGGCCGTTAGCTGTTGGTCTACCGCCGCAGCCGTTCCATCTGAGGTGCTTCGTCGGGAAGGAGCTGCTCCACCTCGTCCTCGTCGCGAGCGATCCGCTCGACCACCGCCGCTGACGTGATTCGATGTAGCTTGAATCGCCGCATTGTGCCGCCCGTGCGGTCAGCGCCGTGTTCCCAGCCTTCTAGTACGCCGCCGCCCACTTTCACTGGCTCGATGATTCGTCGGCTGGATACCCCCTGTGAATTGACGTATCCGATCCAGACAGCCTGCCGCTGACGGGCCGCATCCCGCAGCATTTGCGCGGTGTCCGACCCGATGTGGCTTCCGCGGGCGTCTCCCGCGTGGTCGCCGGTGGTTGCCCACGGGCGCAGAGCGGCCGCGTGGTCGCCAGCCCGCAGGCCGGCGACCAGCGCGACGAGCTGGGCCTGATCTGGGACAGCCAGGATGGATCGCTCCGGTTGGCGTGGCCTGGCCGGGACCCGCCGACCGGGCGGGCGGAGGTCAAGCACCGATCCATCGCCGGCCTCGGCCGCTGGGCTGAATCCAGCCGCCCGCAGCCGATCCATCAACTCGGTCAGGACCAGCTCGCTGACCAGCACGGTCGGCGCGATCCGGCGTAGCTTCATGTCTTGCGCCGACGGATGGGCCAACACCTCGGTCAGCAGCACCTCATCGTCGGCACGCAGGAACGACCGGGCGCGCCCCCCACGCAACCGACCGTGCCGTCGCGCCATGTCGTCGATCAGATAGGTGAGACCCTGAGGCACTGCCGTGGCGGAGCGCCGGGCAAACAACTCATGCAGGTCGGTGGCCGCTTGCCCAGTGTCCAGCGCGCGGCGGAGGCTGGACTCGGTGACCCGGTACACCGTCGCTTCACCGGTCGACTCCACCTCGGCCACAAGTGCCAGCTCCTCGGCCACGTCGGCGCGTAACCGGCCCGGCGCGATCGCGGTCAGGTCGGCCTGCAACAGCACGTGATCGACCGGCTCCGGCAGTACTGCCCGCAACGCGTTGATCACTGGGCCGGATTCGGCGGAGCCGAGCAGCGCTCGTCCGTGACTGGCTAATCCACCGAGGGCGACGACGCCGAGGAAGGTCGCCTCAGCCACTGTCCAAACCACCAACGCATCGCGCAGGCGACCACCGTGACGGGGGGCCCGCCAGGCCAGCACAGCCGCCAACTCGTCTGGACCAGCCACCGCCTGCCCGTGAGGCAGCCCAGCCAGCACGTCGAGCACCCGCCGACGGTCCAGCGGAGCCAGCGGTCGGCGTAGTTCGTCGGACAGCGGGCTGGCGAACCGCTCGGCCGGATCATCTCCGTTCCGCTGACCGATCAGGCCCGGTAGTCGAGGCAGGTCCAACCACGCCTTGGCCAGCTGCACCCAACGCTGCTCGGGTCCGCCGGCCAGCCAGAGGTCGGCTTGGGTGGTTGGGATCCACTGTGTCTTGCTTGCGGTGGTTCTCCCCGACGCGGAGTTCACGACCAGGCCGGCGGCTACCACCACCTCGATCAGCAATGCCGCCTCCGCTGGCTCCAAGCCCAGCTCCCTGCTCGCCCGGCGCAGCTCCCGTACTCCTAACCCACCCGTGCGCAACACCGGCGGCGGCTCCGCCGACCATGCTTCCAGCAGCACCCCCACCCGGCGCAGCAGCTCCAGCACGGCGCCAGCGGCGGTGCCATCGATTCGGTTGGCTCCATGCTCGACGATGGGTAGGGAAGGTTCTTCGGTTACCAACCGCGCCAGCGGCGCCGGTCCGCGCAGCGCAAGCCCAACCTCCCGAGGCAGCTCGACGGTTTCCGAGTCGATCCGCACCAGCAGGCCTCGGCTGACCAGCCGCTGCACCGGGCCCGACTGTCCGTTGGCCACCGAATTGTTCTGGCTGCGCCCGATCGGGGAGTCATGGGCCAACGCCTCCAGTACCCGCCGCTCGTTCGGCTGGGTGTCGGCGAGCAACGCGTCCAGCCGGGCCTTGTCCGCGAGCGCGGCGCACCCTCGGCCCAACCCACACGGATATTGGGAAACGACTTCGGCGGCGGCTGGCGCGATGCACAGCCTCGGCTCTTCCCCCTCTTCCTCCGGTGAGCGGCTCTTGTCGTCACCGTCGCCGTCGTCCCACACCAACGCCCTGGCGCGTAGTGTGTCCAGCGCGGCGGGTAGCTTGGCGGCGGCGAGCCGCGCGCCGAACAGAGCGACGAGCGTGTGGTACGGCACCGGCTCGCTCGCCGCGCCGGAGGCCACCAGTGCCTCGAGCACGGCCAGGGCTACGGTGTCCAGGTCGTCGCAGGCCCGGTTGATCGAGGTCGGGTTACCGATCCTGGTCGCTAGCACATGGAAGTCAGCCGGTGGCGGTACGCCCAGATCCGGTCGCAGGCGCAGCAAAGTCACCAGCGACGCGTCGTCGCGGGCGCGTAGCCAATCCAGCAGGGAAGTAGCGGGCATCCCCTCCACGGTAGCCTTACGGGTGTGCGGTGTGTCCCACCAGACCCGGGTGCGCCGCGCTTTCGGACCGGTACCGCCGCACAAATTATGCTCAGGCGCCAGGAGGACACCGTGGCCAACACGGCTCGCTCTGATCGTATCGACCCCACCTGGCCGAAGCTGCCCGAAGGGGAGCACCCGCTCAGCGAGCTGGCGGCGCCCCTCCAGGGCTCGTTCTCGCCCTTCGGCGACCTCGAGTTCCCGCTGGCGGAGGTGCCTTACGAGCACCCTGTCACCGAGATCAACCGCTGAGCGCTAGGTACGTTGGGTGACCGGCTCGGCGGGGCTGTTGCTGGCCGCCGGCGCCGGTCGCCGAATGGGCCGGCCGAAGGCGTTGGTCGACCTTGGTGGCGTGCCGTTGGCGCGCCGCGCGCTGGCCGCGCTGCGGGACGGCGGGTGCGGACCGTTGTTCGTGGTGCTGGGGGCGGCGGCCGATCAGGTGGCCGCTCTGCTGCCGCCAGACGCGCATCCGGTGCACGCCGCTGACTGGAGCCGAGGGATGGGTGCTTCACTGCGGGCCGGACTGGCCGCGCTCGCCGCCGCCGAGCCGCCGCCAGTGGCCGCTGTGGTGCACCTGGTTGACCTACCCGGGGTGGGTGCGCCGGCAATCGCCAGGCTGGTCTTGGCGGCCACCGGGCCGGATGCGCTGGCCCGCACGGTGTACGGCGGCGTGCCCGGCCACCCCGTGTTGCTCGGCCGGTCGCATTGGGCGGCGGTAGCGCGCCGCGCAACCGGGGATAGCGGCGCCCGGGGCTACCTCGCCGATCACGCTGGCCTGGCCCTCGTGGAGTGCGCCGACGTCGCCGACCCGCGCGACGTGGACACCCCGGATAGCCTGCGCGCCTTCGCTACAAGACTTCCGGGGTGACGGGGTTTCGTCGCCGCGCGACTTCTACCGCGCGACTTCGACCCCGCGAAGCCGGCGCAAGTGACGTGTGTGTGTCGCGTAATCGGTGGCGTCAGCCCAGCGCGTACGCTGATCAGATGCTCGTTCCCGGTCCTGGATATGCGATCACGGTGCGGGTGTCCGCGCCATCCTCGGCCAGCGCGGCTGGCGATTTGGCGGCGGCGGTGGGTCGAGCCGGCGGTGTGGTGACCGCGTTCGACGTGGTGGAGGCCAGTCCAGACCGGATGGTGATGGATATCAGCGCGAACGTGCTGAGCTCCGATCACGTCCGGCACATCACCGCGGCGCTCACCGCGCTGCCAGGGGTCGACGTCCGCAAGGTTTCCGACCGCACGTTCCTGATGCATCTCGGCGGGAAGCTGGAGGTCACGCCCAAGGTCAGCCTGCGCAACCGGGACGACCTCTCCCGGGCTTACACCCCAGGGGTGGCACGGGTGTGTCAGGCGATCGCGACGAACCCAGACGATGCCCGTCGGCTGACCATCAAGCGCAACACTGTCGCCGTCGTCACCGACGGCTCGGCGGTGCTGGGATTGGGCAACCTGGGCGCGGCGGCGGCGCTGCCGGTGATGGAGGGCAAGGCCGCGCTGTTCAAGCGATTCGCTGGCGTGGATGCCTGGCCGGTGGTGCTGGACACCCAGGACTCCGAGGAGATCATCCGCACGGTCTGCGTGATCGCCCCGGCCTACGGGGGGATCAACCTGGAGGACATCGCCGCGCCGCGCTGCTTCGAGATCGAGGCCCGGCTGCGCGATCGGCTGGACATCCCGGTGTTTCACGACGACCAGCACGGCACCGCCGTGGTGGTGCTCGCCGCGCTGCGGAACGCCCTGCGGGTGGTGGGCAAGTCACTGGCCGACTGCCGGGTGGTGGTGTGCGGGGCCGGCGCCGCCGGTTCGGCGATCATCCGGCTGATGCTGCCCGAGGGCCCTGGCGAGGTCATCGCGGTGGACATCGCGGGTATCGTGCACCCGGGGCGGCCTGGTTTGGATGACAACCTCGCCTGGATCGCCGCGCACACCAACTCCGCTCGTCTCACCGGCACGTTGGCCAAGGCGATGGTCGGGGCGGACGTGTTCATCGGGGTCTCCGCGCCGAACCTGTTCGCCGAGCCGGAGCTGATGTCGATGGCCAAGGACGCGATCGTGTTCGCGCTGGCCAACCCCGACCCTGAGGTCGATCCGCTGCTGGCGCAGCAGCATGCCGCGGTTGTTGCCACGGGTCGGTCCGACTACCCGAACCAGATTAACAACGTGCTGATCTTCCCGGGTGTGTTCCGTGGGCTGCTGGATGCGCATGCCCGCAATGTCACCGATCAGATGCTGCGCGCGGCGGCCGCCGCCGTGGCTGCCGTGGTGACCGATCCGAATCCGTCGTTCATCGTGCCCAGCGTGTTCGACCCGACGGTGGCCACGGCCGTGGCCAGCGCGGTCCGCGACGCTGCCCGCTGAACCCACATTGTTGATCAAGGGAGGCTGGTCTTCCGGGCGGTTCTTGGACTCCTCAGTCGAGGTTGAGCTGTTGACCAGGCTGGATCAGGTTGGCATCGCTCAGGACGCCTCGGTTGCCGTCAAAGATGGTCTTCCACCCGCCGGAGATGCCCTGGGCCGCAGCGATGCCGGACAGGGTATCCCCGGCGCGGACCTGGTAGATCCTTCGACCGGCGGAAGCGCCGTGTTGGGGAGCGGGTCCTTCAGCGGCGGGCTGTTGCGCGGGAATCGTCGGGTGCGCGGAAGCCCCGTTCCGGGCGGGCAGCACCCTCGGGGTCGCCGAAGAGCCCGTGGCCCCGGCTTTGCGCGAGCACACGGGCCAAGCACCCCAGCCCTGGCCAGCCAGCACTTTCTCAGCGATCGCGATCTGCTCTTCCCTGGTGGCGAGGTGCGCGGCCGGGGCGAACTCGGTGCCGCCGTAGCCGAGCCAGGTAGCCGGGGTGAACTGCAGGCCACCTTGGAAGCCGTTGCCGGTGTTGGTTGACCAGTTGCCGCCGCTCTCGCATTGGGCAACTCGGTCCCACACATCGTCTGGGGCGGCTTGTGCCTGACCGGTGGTGAGCAGGGGCATCGCGGCGAGAGCGCCCATCAGAGCGGTTCGGGCCAGCTTGCGCACGGCGGTGGACGGTTTGCGGTAGCGCCCACGAGGCATGAGGTTCTCCGGGTCGCGCTTTCCGGGAGCCGCCTGGGGCCGCGGCCGCCGCGGCTGGGGTCCGCGGCACTCCCGTCCTGTTCCGACGCTGCGTTTTGGGGGCCGGAGACCGAAGAACAGGGAGCGCGACGGGCACCGGGGTTCGTCGGAACGGACTGGGATCGACGAGCCGCGTGTGACGCTAGGCGAACGTGAGCAGTTCGGAAAGTCGCCCGTGAGGGGTGAGTGCTGGCTCGGAGGGACCACGTTTGGGTGACGTAGGCACTGTCTACGCTGATCAACGGGAGCAAGAATAACGAATAAGACACGGAAAAGATACGAGCTGAAACCCTCGCATGTGATGCAAATCACGCGAATCCTACAGCGCTGATCGATACTTGAACTGGGCTCTAGGGTTTAGGTGTGGAGCTCACACATCTCGACCACGCGGGCGCGGCCCGCATGGTGGACGTATCGGAGAAACGGCTTGACGCGCGAGTCGCGGTCGCTAGCGGGGTACTGCGCACCACCGCCGAGGTGATCGAATTGCTTCGCCGAGACGGGCTGCCCAAGGGTGACGCGCTGGCGACCGCCCGCATCGCCGGGATCATGGGCGTCAAGCGGACGCCGGACCTGGTGCCGCTATGCCATCCCATCGCTATCACCGGAGCCGCGGTCGAGCTGCGGCTGGCGGACGTCAACGCTGAACCGCCGGCCGTCCACATCACCGCCACCGTCAAGACCACCGATCGGACCGGTGTGGAGATGGAGGCGCTCACCGCGGTCGCGGTGGCCGGCCTGGCTCTGCACGACATGGTGAAAGCGGTCGATCCGGCCGCGGTGCTCGACCAAGTCCGGGTAGAGCGCAAGGACGGCGGTAAGACGGGTAGCTGGGCACGGCCGGCGTACGACCAGTGAATACCGCCGACGCCGCCTCCACTCGCCTCAACCGGCCCGAGACCGCGCGGCCGCGTACGGCTCGGGTGGTGACCGCTTCGAACCGGGCGGCCGCCGGGGTGTACCCGGACCGAAGCGGCCCGCTGATCGTGCATTGGCTGCGTGAGCGTGAGTTCGACTGCCCGGATCCCGCGGTTGTGCCAGACGGGGAACCGGTTGGCGAGCGGTTGCGGGCGGCGGTGGCCGATCGGGTCGACGTGGTAATCACTACCGGCGGCACCGGCATCTCACCGACCGACGCCACCCCGGAGGTGACCAAGGCCCTGCTGGACTACGAGATCCCCGGGCTGGCCGATGCGATCCGGGCAGCCGGGGCGCCAGCCGTACCCACCGCCGTGTTGTCTCGTGGCCTTGCCGGGGTGGCGGGCCGCACGCTGGTGGTGAACCTGCCGGGTTCGACCGGCGGAGTGCGTGACGGGCTGAGCGTGTTGGATGGCGTGCTCGCGCACGCGGTGGACCAGCTGCACGGAGGAGACCACCCGGCGCCGGTTGGGCTGGCCGCGCCCGTCGCTTCGGTCGTTCCGCCAGGGCGAACCGGAGTCACGGTAGCGCGAGCCGAAGTCGTGGAGACGCCGCTGGTGGTGGACGAACACACGGCGCTGGTTGCTGACGAGGCCGCCGGCGCGGTGGTGACCTTCGCCGGGGTGGTGCGCGACCACGACGGTGGCCGAGGGGTGAGTGCCCTGGAGTACAGCGGCCACCCCAGCGCCGGCCGGGTGATCGAAGAGGTGGCCGCCGAGGTAGCCGCGCGGGCCAGCGGGGTGCGGGTGATCGCGGTGAGCCACCGGATCGGCCCGTTGCGGATTGGGGATATCGCGCTGGCCTGTGCGGTGGCCGCGGATCATCGGCGGGAGGCGTTCGTGGTGTGCGCCGAATTAGTCGACCAGGTGAAACGCCGGCTGCCGATCTGGAAGCGGCAGGTTTTTGTCGACGGCACCGACGAGTGGGTCAACTGCCCATAGCGCCGGGGCTCGGCCATGCTGAAGGTGTGAGTGGGAGCGATCGTGGTGATCTTCTCCGACGGTTGGGAACGCGGAGCACCCGAGGAATTGGCCGAACAGATGGGTCGACTTCGTCGATTGTCCTATCGGGTGATATGGGTCAACCCGCACGCGGGCAAGGATGGGTACACCCCAGTGCGGGGCGGAATAGTGGCCGCTTTGCCGCACCTGGACGAGCTGCTAGCCGGGCACAGTCTGGCCTGTCTGGAACGGCTGCTGGAGGTGATGGCCGATGCGTGATGTGCTGGATCCGCTGACGTCGTGGTGGGCGGACGGCAAGGCGGTCGCACTGGCGACTGTGGTCGCAACCTTTCGCTCGGCGCCCCGGCAGGCTGGCGCCTCGATGTTGGTGGGTCCCGATGGCGAGGCCGTCGGCAGTGTCTCAGGTGGCTGCGTGGAAAGCGCGGTTTACGAGCTGGGCATCCAGGTGCTGGGCGAGGGTGCTCGCCCGGTGTTGCAGCGCTATGGGGTGTCTGACGATGATGCCTTCGCCGTCGGTCTGACCTGCGGCGGCATCCTGGACATCTTCGTGGAGAAGATCGATCCCGAGACGTTCCCGCAGCTGGGCGCGGTAGCCGAGGCGATCCGCGCCGAGTCGCCGGTGGCGCTGGCCACCGTGGTCGCCGGCCCCGCTGAGCGGGTCGGCCGACGCCTGGTGATCTGGCCGGACCGGGTGGACGGCTTCACCGGTTCGTCCCGGCTGGACGACGCGCTGCGCGACGACGCGCACGGCCTGCTCGCGGCGGGGCGCAACGCGATGTTGCATTACGGCGTGGACGGGCAGCGCCGGGGCGAGGGCCTGGACGTGTTTGTGGAGTCGTTGGCCCCGCCACCTCGGATGATCGTATTCGGGGCGATTGACTTTGCGGCCGCTGTGGCCCGGATCGGCTCGTTCCTCGGCTACCGGGTCACGGTGTGTGACGCCCGCCCGGTGTTCGCCACCACGTCGCGTTTTCCCGGGGCGAACGAGGTGGTGGTGGAATGGCCGCATCGCTACCTCGCCGCCGAGGCGGAGGCCGGGCGGGTCGATGGGCGTACCGCGATCTGTGTGCTTACTCACGACCCGAAGTTCGACATCCCGGTGCTTGAGATTGCGTTGCGGCTGCCAGAGATCGGCTACATCGGTGCGATGGGCTCGCGCCGTACCCACGAAGACCGGCTGGCTCGGCTGGTCAAAGCCGGCCTGACCGAGGCGGAGCTGGCTCGGCTGGCCAGCCCGATCGGTCTTGACCTCGGGGCGCGAACCCCGGAGGAGACCGCCGTGTCGATCGCCGCTGAAATGATCGCCTTGCATTGGGGCGGCGGTGGCATCCGGCTGGCCGACCGGGATGGTCCGATTCACGCCCCGGGACGATGCGAAGCTGGCCGCCGTTAGTCGGGCGTGGCCGATCCTAAAGTCGGCATGAGTCATTGATAGGAGCGGCACCGCCCGAGAGAACGTTTATATAGGTGTTCAGGTCATGGAAGCAACCGAGACTCCATCGCGTCTTGCCGGCCGAGTCGATAGCGTACCCAGCATTGACATGTTGATAGCTGTCAGACGAGTCTATGGGCACCCGGGGTATGATGTCAGGGATGTTGTAGATGCGCCACGATACTGTGCTGTGGTAGCCGTAGGTCGCCGCGAAGTTGGCGTCACCGACTTTCGGGGAGGCGAAGGTCCACGCTTGAGGCTTGAGAGGTGTATTGGCGGACATATCGGCGACGAGAAGTGTTGCCAGCGCGGCTCCCAGGCTATGCCCGGTCACGATGATTGGAATGTTTGGATCGATTTTATCGAATAGGCCGCTGGGGGCTTCTCCTGGTTTGGCCGGGTTCATCGTGGTCAATGTCCTGTAGATGTCGTAAAAGCCTTGAACGACCTTACCCCCACCTTTGACGGTCGAATCGAACGGCATGAGCAGAAAATGCAGATTATCCCACCACTCGGCGGCGGCCGCAGTGCCGCGGATGGCGATTATCTGTCGAATCGGCTCACCGCCTCTGACGAGATACCCATAGAACTTGGGTAGCTCTGATGGCTCGAAAATAAAGTCCGACATCTGGATGGTGCGTTCAAGCGTAAAGCCAGCGGGCAGATTAGCGATCGTGGGAGGATTGACCAGCTTAGGCGAGCGTAAAAACTGGTCGTGAGCGGCTTGGTTGAATGGACCCAAGCTGACCGCGGTCGCCCTGTCCATCGGCATGTTCGGCATCTCTTCTCCTGATGACTTCCGGAGTGATTTGGGGCGGGGCTGTCGGGATCGTACTCGGAGGCGCCTGGATTACTGTTCGTGCGGGGCGGCAACTCGATGTTGCTGACCAGTGAAATCCGCGTTGGTTAGTTCCCCGACCCGTTCGCCTGGATAGTTCGGTCATCGCTGACGTAAGGCAGCCGTTGCTTGACCCCTCGAACGTAGAGCGCGGCTGCTTGCCGGGTACCTGGCTCGTCGACGACGAAGCGCGTGACGCCAGCCGCGAGCACGCCGGGATCGTTGCTCAACTCGGCGGCGTGCTTCTCAGCTTGAGGGAGCTTGCGGCAGATGAATTCGGTCGGTCGCACCTGCGCCGGATGAACGACATGAACGGCGAAGATTTCACTCATTGGTCTCCTTGGACATGCTCGGTGCCAAATCTGTATATGCTGCTTGCCGGATGGGAGCTATGGTGACACCTGTACATACTGGTTGGCAAGGCTCAACGCTCCCCCGCGGCCATCTGCATAGACAGATAGGCTCGCCCAATGCCAGACTGGACCACCTGGCGGGACATCGCCGCGGACCTGCGTGCAGCCATTTCCGCGGGCGACTACCCGCCCGGTACTCGGCTCCCCAGCCGCGCCAAGCTCACTGAGCGTTACCGCGTGGCACCGCAGACCGTCACCAACGCTATCAACGCACTGCGAAACGAAGGGTTGATCGTCGGCATTGCCGGCGGCGGCTGGTACGTACGACCACAGCGCCCGGCCATGAGGGTCAACCGGCGCAGACTCAGCCAAGCCGAGCGTGACGCCGGGCGAGGCGCGTTCCTGACCGATGCCTTCTACGGTCAGTTCGAGAGCCGCGTCGTGACGAACATGTGGTCGGAGCCGGCCACTGGAGAGGTCGCCGCGGCATTAGGGATCGAGCAGGGCTCCGAGGTGTTTGTCCGCGACCGCGTCATGTACCGCGACGACGTTCCCGCCCAGCTCGCCACCAGCTATCTCCCCCGAGACCTGACCGCCGGAACGGCGATCGAACAGGAAAACCCTGGGCCAGGCGGCATCCACCAACGGCTCATCGACGCCGGCCACCGCCTGGTTAGCTTCATCGAAATCGTTCACATCGGACAAGCCTCCGAGCAGGAAGCGGCCCAACTCAACATCCCCACAGCGGCGGCCGTATTCCGCATCGACCGCACAGCACACACAGACGACCGAGCGGTCGAGGTCAACAACATCGTCATCCCGGGCGAGCGCGTTCAACTGGTCTACGAGCTCCCAGCAGATTAAAAAAGGCGTGGCTCCGTTGGTCGGCCTACCTGGGGATGTCAGGTAGCGGCGGTTGGTAGATCGGCAGGAAGCGGGGATGTACCCCAGGACGATTTCAAAGTCTGTGGTCTTGGTGTGAAGTCCGTTACATGATCTTTCCTGTCGGCGTGTGACACGTACGGGGTGGCCTCTGGCCTGTGATGATTCCGGTTCCCACACCATGATCGTCACAGGGAGAGACCACCGGTGTCAGTGTCGCACGCCCCCCAACCACGCTCGTCCGGCACCGGTGACACCGGCGATGAGGATGATCAGGGTGAGGCCGCGCTGGCGGAGTTGGCGGCGCTTTTGGCGGGGGTGGCTGACCCGCGCAAGGTACGCGGGATTCGCCACCCGGTCGGCGCGGTGTTGACGATCATGGTGTTGGCGACGCTGGCTGGGGCGCGTAATTTCCGGGAGTGCGCCGACCGGGCGGGCGAGATGCCCGAGCGGTTGCTGGAGTTGGCGGGCTGCCGGTGCCGGCGTGGCCGGTATGTGCCCCCCAGCGCCGGCACCATGCGCCGGCTGGCCAGCACCATCGATGCCGACGCCGCCGACGCGCTGGTGAACGCCTGGCTGCGCCGCTACCTCATGCCCACCCCCACGGCGCCTGCCAGCACGGACACCAACAGCACGGACACCACCAGCACGGACACCGCCGCGGACGGCGAGAACAGCCAGCCCGGGGGCGATCAGACGCTGCCTGAGCTGATCGGGCTGGCCATCGACGGAAAGACCGTGCACGGGCAGCGACCAACCAGGCTGCCCAGGTAGCGAGACCAGGCTGTTCTCCGCGCTACTCACCGCCGAGAAAACCGTGATCGCCCAGGTTCAAGTACCCGAGGACACAGGCGAGATCACCCAGGTGCCGACGTTGCTGGACCCCGTCGACCTCACCAACGTCGTGGTAACCGCGGACGCTGCCCACGCTCAACACACCACCGCCACCTACCTCACCGAACAACGCGGCGGGCACTACGTCCTGACGGTGAAGGGCAATCAGCCGACACCGCTCACCGCGATCACCGCGACGTTCCCGCTCACCCCGGCCGGCAGCGAACACTACGTGCACGAGGAACGCATCAAAGCCCCGGATCGTGCGCCGAGCGATCTGGGTCGCCCCCGCCACCACCCATCGACTTCCCCCACGCCAAACAGGTCTTCCGGATCCGCCGCGATGTGTTCGACCTAGCCGGCAACCGAATATCCAAAGACGTCGTCCACGGTGTGACCAGCCTCGACACCAAGCACGCCACCCCCGAGACCCTCGCCGGCCAGGTCAAAAAACACTGGCGAGTAGAATCGAACCACAAGGTCCGCGACGTCGTCTACCGCGAAGACCACCCACACGCCTACACCGCCACCAGCGCCCACCTCATGGCCACCCTAAGAAACCTCACCCTGGCCCTGCCGCGCCTAGCCGGCATCACCCAACTCACCCGAACCATCCAACGCACCAACGCCGACCAAACCCGAATCCCACCCCTCCTCGCAGCCGCTACCAGCACAAACCGACTTTGAAATCGTCCTGGCTATTGAGCAAGCGACATATGTACCGCACGATCGGCTGCCCCGCGAACTTGCTGAGCGGCAAGCGTACCATCTCATAGCTGTCGCGTGGGCGCATTACCTACGCCGCCGCGATCGCGATGCACTGGATGCGCTCAAGTCGGCTCGGACCGCAGCACCTGAGCAACTCATATTCACCGGCCGGGTGCATTCCATGCTTCGAGGGATGCAGCGACGCGAACGCCCTTCAATTAAAGTGGATCTCCACGAGTTGGCCGACTTTGTCGGCATTACCGACCACCGCACTACTGATTGAGGATTCTGGCTCGCGCGCCATCGACCAGTGTCGACCAAGCAGCACACGAGCGGGCGCCGGCCGCGCCGCGTGGGAAGCCCGATTTGCCACCGTGTCCTTCCTGCGTAACGCGCCGATTGCCCGCCAGTGACAGGCGACCGAGCTCATGGCGGCCTGCAGGTCAAGGTGACCCACCGGAGTCAAAAAGATCACCGCGCACCGCACTCCCCGCATCCAACTCAGAATTCGGCGCCGGCACTGGCGGCCCGCTCGGTGCGACCCATCCGCGACGATGGCCGCGCGCCTCGTCAGGTTGGCCACACACGCCTAACCGTAGCTAACGTGGATGTGCGTATTCACGGGACCGTGCTGTACAACTCGATCTACAGATTTGACTCAGAAATGATCGTCAACACTCACGTGTACGGCAAAGTCGCTTCCCATGCCCCCGCGCTACATCTGCGCAGACTGTCATCGGGTACCCTTTTTGACACATACGCCGAGAGTTTCACGCACGTCTGGGACGCGGCCAAACCTCTTGGAGAACTAGGATAGATTATGCCCAAGAAGGACTACTATGACGATCCCAACGCTCCGACCGCGAATAGTCTGGTCGTCGCTGTAGCCGCAATTGTGCGCATTGATGCGGGCGACATTCTGATGATCAAACGGTCTGATAATGGTTTGTGGGCGCCACCCGGCGGAGCGCAAGATATCGGCGAAACGACTCGTGAGGCAGCAGTGCGTGAAGTCTTTGAGGAAACCGGAATCCAGATTCGGGTTGTCACTGTGAGCGGCATCTATTCCGATCCCCGACATGTCATCGAGTATGACGATGGCGAGGTTCGTCAGGAATTTTCTATCGTGTTCGAAGCTAAGCCAATCGGTGGTGAGCTTCGAGAGAGCGCCGAGTCAACTATCGTGCGCTGGATTTCCCCGCGGGAAATTAAGCGGCTTCCGATGAGTTCCTCTGTGAAGCTGCGAATCGAAACCGCGCTGAAAAGAGACCCATTACCGTATCTCAGCTGAGATTTCGCGCCCTTGTTAGCCTCTCGCGAGTCCTGCTCGCCGTCGCGCTCCGCGAACTCGGGGAGTACGGCTGTGGCGGCTTCGCCGAACCGCGCAGCCGCCCGCTGTCACTCGCTGGCCTCGATCAGGCGTGCCGGTTCGTCGGCCAGATGGCCAGCATGGACCAATAGGCTTGACCAGCCCCAGCCTCGCATAGCTCTCGAAAGGCACCGGTGTCTCTTCCATCAAGCGCGGTCCCCCCGCGCCGTGTTGTCGTCTTTGGCATGGGCGGCACGATCGCCATGTCGAACAACCGGGCGGGCGGGGTCGTGCCGTCCCTGTCCGCCGATCAACTCGTGGCCGCCGTGCCTGGCCTGGCCAGCACGGGTATCACCATTGACGTCGAGGACTTCCGACGACTCCCCGGAGCGTCCCTGAGTTTTGACGATCTATCGGCACTGTCCGAAGCGATCGAGCGGCGACTCGCCGAGGGTGTCGACGGTGTGGTCGTCACACAAGGCACCGACACCATCGAGGAAACCGTCTACGCGCTCGACTTAGCCCACACGCGGCCACAGCCCATTGTGGTGACCGGCGCGATGCGCAACCCCACCCTTGCCGGGGCGGATGGGCCAGCCAACATCCTGGCTTCTGTGCAAGTCGCGGCCGCGCCGGTAGCTCACGGCTTGGGTGCCATGGTGGTGTTCGCTGACGAGATTCACGCCGCCAACCGAGTCCGCAAGATTCACAGCACCAGTAGGTTCGCGTTCCAATCCCCCAACGGTGGCGCACTCGGATATGTCGTCGAAGGTCAGCCACGGATCATCAACAGACCCGTCCAACGCACCACGATCAAGATCGCGACAAGGGATACGCAATCGGTGGAGGTTGGGCTGGTAACAGTAGCGCTGGGCGACACCGGCGTCTTGCTCACCAACCTCAGCGACCAATTGGACGGGCTCGTCATCGCGGCGTTCGGCGTCGGGCACGTTCCCGGCACGCTTGTCGCGCCTCTAGAGGAGCTGGCCTCTCGCATACCCGTCGTCCTCGCCTCGCGTACAGGCGCTGGCCCAGTCTTAGCGGGGACATACGCCTTCCCCGGCTCAGAATCGGACCTGCTAAGCCGAGGGTTGATCTCCGCGGGATTCCTGGATCCCCTCAAGGCACGCATCCTGCTGCGTCGCCTGCTAGAAACCGGCCACGATCAGGCCGACATCCGCGCACACTTCTCACTCGCGGGCGGCTACGCCAACATGGAACCAACCCGGCTCGCCGATCCCACCGCGACCCAAGGAGCCACGCGTGCGCAGCCATGAACTCACCCTTGGGCTCAACCTGTGGACAAGATCTTTATAGAGCTCTCCAGAGTGGCTCGTCGGGCCCGTGAGGCCCTCGGTTCTGGCGTCACGCAATGCGTCGAACATCCTGCCAGTGAACGGTGCATCCTCGAAACCGAACTCCTGGGCTGTTCGTGGGTCGCCCTCGTCCCAGGGGCACGCGCCCCACTCAGCCATCCTGCGGGTCAATTCATCTCGGATTCTATTTGGAAGCCACGTGCTTTCATCTGAGAGAAGCCACGCCACATAATCGATATGGCGGTAATACATGACGAGAGGGCCATTGGCGACGTAATTGCCCTGTACGAATTCACATGTCACGTGGGCGGGTGCGTAGCAGCCAAACTCAGGGGAGCAGGGTTGGCAACTCCGGAGGGCGGGGTGGCCAGGGTCTTTGTGAGTCGTGCCGGGGAGGACTTGGGGCTGGCCGCGGGGATGCATGGGTGGCTGGTGACTGAGGGTCACGAGGTGTTCGTGGATCGCGGACGATCCGAACACCTCCTCACGCTTACCCACGCCCCAGCTCAGTAGCCCATACGGCAACTTCAGACAGGGGCTGGCGTTATCGGTCGTAGGTTGCTGGGTAGGTTGCTGGTTTGGCGTCAGTTGGTGCGCCTATCCCGGGGGGTAGGTCGGGGCAGGTTCGCTGGTATGGCAGGTCTGGAGCTATCTGGTTCCAGTCGGCCATGGATAGGTTGTGATTGATGAGGCCGCATCCGGTCTCCACCCATGAGGCGAATGATGGGTTCCACAGTCGCACGGTCTGATCGTCGCTGGCGGTGGCCAGCAGACGGCCATCCGGGCTGAACGCCACACCGAACACGATGTTGGTGTGGCCGGTGAGGGGTGGGCCGTGGGGGTGACCGGTGGCGGTCTCCCACAACCGCACCGTCTGATCGGCGCTGGCGGAGGCCAGCAGCCGACCGTCCGGGCTGAACGCCACACCGAACACGGTGTTGGTGTGGCCGGTCAGGGGCGGCCCGTGGGGGTGACCGGTGGCGGTCTCCCACAACCGCACCGTCTGATCGGCGCTGGCGGAGGCCAGCAGCCGACCGTCCGGGCTGAACGCCAC
>JAFASX010000024.1 GCA_019244295.1 Pseudonocardia sp. | reverse complement strand
CTGGGGTAGGAGGACCCTCAACCGGCTGGATCCGCTGAGAATAGTCGACGTTGTGCAGCAGCCCGAAGTCTGGATTGTTGATCAGCTCGTACTCCTGGCGCTCCCGCAGCTCTTCGATGGTCAGCCTCAGCTGTTGCTCGATCTGGTTCATCGGCTCATTGAACAGATCCGCCACTCGGGAATGAATACGCAGTACCGTCTGCGCCACCGACAGCTCATACTCGCGCGGCGAGATCTCGTAATCGACGAACGTCGAATCCAACACATGTTCACCCTCGTGCCCCGCCGCCAACGCCAGTGCGGCTTCCCCGCCTTTAGTCTGTGCCTTTCCCGCGGTTTTAGCGAACTCACGCAGGTGGCGCTTCAGCGAGTCGGACCGCTCGAGGACCGCTTCGAATTCAGCCCGACGCAGCATAAGGAGTGTGCAGGGGGTTTCCGCGGTGATCGCGACATCCCACTTGACACCGCGCTCAGTAAAGATCTCCGTACCAAAGAAGCCTCCGTCACCGATCACTCCGAGCGTCTTGTGCTCGTCGTAGCGGTTGGCGCCCGAGCGAGTCAGCCGGCCGTGTGCGACAACAAAGAGTTCGTCGATGGCCGCCCCTGCTTCTACCACGGCCGTCCCAGCGGGCACTTCCCATTGGGTGAACCGGCCGGCCAGGCGCTCGAGTATGTCGGCATCGTCATATCCACGCAGTGCTGGAAACTCGCCCATTTCGGTGGGGATCATGCTGACCTGTTCGGCGGTCTGCATCAGGTCGATCCGTCCGTCGCCGACCGCGTAGGCCAGCCGCCGGTTGACCCGATACGTTCCGCCCTTGACCTCCACCCACGGCAGAATGCGTTGCACCCACCGGTTCGTGATGCCCTGCATCTGCGGAGTCGTCTTGGTCGTAGTCGCCAGATTCCGCGCCGCCGCGGTCCCCAGCGCCGTAGGCGCATGCCCGTTCTGGGTCTGGGGCTCCGATCTGGCTCCCGTGTCCACCGACATCGAACCAAAACCCTCCATTCGGCACCGGAGTGCCCTTGAGACTGCCGTTCACCTTGCGACAGACTCAACGACCGGCAGTCACAACCGATACGTCGGACTCAATCCGGTGACCAAACACTGATTCTTGGGGTGGTGGAGTTATAAGTTAGCTGATGGTGTATATTCCTCTTTTGGTGTGTGAGGTCCTGTGGTGTGCGTTCAGGGTGGATGGTGAATCAGGTACAGTGTGGCCGCGAGTGTCGGGAGACTACAGGCGTGTCGTTCGGGCCACGTAGGTGTAGATTAGTGCCGACCGGGAAGCCAAAATCCGGATTTCGAGTCTGCTGGCCCGTATCGTCAGCTTCGCGTCATGCGTTCGGCAATGGTGGACGCGGCGCTTCCCCGACATGAAGTCGGAGAGGCCTCGCAGCCACTGGGGCATCACTGTCAAAATGACCGGGAACGCCTCCGGGACTGGCGACACCGCCGGCGCCGCGTATCTCTGCGAAACCGCTCAAACCCGCTGTTCCCCGCGCTCGCCTCCGCGCTAAATCGGGGTTATTGCGGGTTGGTCCGGAGGTGAGGCATATCGGCGATGCAAGTCCTTACCCGTTGGTCGAGTCGATGGCCGGCTGGCCGAGCAGGCACGGGTTGGGCGCGGGCCGGCGGCGCGATCACCCCGAGCAAGTTGAGCCATTGCTCGAAGTATGACCAGATACTCGCCACGGCGAGTGCGATCCCGACGGTGCCGAGAACGGCGGTCGCGTCCAACGCGACTACCAGCCCACCCACGATCATCGCTATCGCGTTACCTATCGGGAAGGCCGACGCCGATGCCAGGAAGCCTTCCTGGCCGGAGCGCGACCAACGGGTGAAGTCAGCCGTCGTAGTACCGGAGTCGATGAACGACGCGATCACCAGCGTCACCGCCGCGCCGAAGCTCATGACCGAGTGGCTCGCTCCGCCGGCGTAGGAAGTGATCGATCCGGCGCTCGCATGCGGTCACCCGTCGATATCGCCGTGAGAGTGCTCCGGGTGGTGCTAGCCACGCTGACGTCGATCTCGATGGGGATCGATGGTGGCTCGCCGCCGGCTCGCTTGGTGTCGACGTGTGGCGGGTCACCGTGACACTGGCAGGGCAGCGTATCGAGTTGGTGAACTCCACGGCACAAGTCAGCGGTTACTGAATCCCTTGATGTATTTGACAATCGGGCTGTTCCCGGGTGGGGAAACGCGGTCGGTGAGCGAACTTGTGCTGGATCGCCAGCCGTCGACTGTAATAATTGTACTGTAATAATTGTGGTATCGGAGAGGGCTTTCTCATCCGATCGTGCGGCGCACTGGAGAGCGAGTTTGATCTAAGTTGTTTGCTAGGGCCCTACTAGGTGGGCCGGTATTGCCGAGCGGGGGCCCGCGGATGCGTCCGAGGTTGCGCGATGATGTGCGATACGTGAAATCGCCGGATGGGGTATACATCCACAGCCACGGTGGGTCGTGCGCCTTGAACGGGACGCAGATGTATGACTGGTTGTCGAGGCTGGCCCCGCACCTGACCGGCGAACACACACTCGAGGAGTTGGTTGCGCCCCTGGCGGCGGACCAGCGCGCGATGGTCCATGACCTGGTCCGGGTTCTGGCCGAGCAACGGTTCGTGGCTGATGTGCGCCAGGACGAGCCGCATCTGTTGGATGCCGACGAACTGCGGATCTATGCCGCCGAGATCGCGTTCATCCGGTACGCGCTGGATTCGGCCGAGCGGCGGTTCCAGCGGGTGCGGGATGCGCGGATCGTCGTGCTCGGCTTGGGTCCCGTGCTGGCCGCTGTGCTGGAGGCTGGGTTGTGGTCGGGGTGGCGGGATGTTCGCGTATTGGCGCCAGACAGTGAGGTCCCGGTGTTGCGGGGCGTAGTGGAGCGGTCGTGCCGTGACTCGAAACAGTCGGTTGAGCTGGTGTCGTGGTTCGGCGAACCCGGCACTGGGGTGGTTGATCGGGCCGATGTTGTGCTACAGGTGTGTGAGCGGGCGCGTCGCGACGATCTCATCGCGGTTGGGTGGACCTGCGCGAGCTCAGGGATCGCGCTGGGGCAGGTGTTGGTTGGCGAGGAGGAGGCGTGGCTGACCCCGGTCGGGATGGCGGAGCGGGTGGAGCCGGAAGCGTGCTGGCGGCGACTGGCCGCGCATCGGGGCACTGAGTTTGATGCGGCGGTCAGCGAGGATTGGTTGATCGGGCCGGTCCCGGGCATTGTCGCGGCCCAGCTGGTGTTGTCTTGCTTCTTGCATCTGACTGGGCTGGACACCCTTCCGCCTCTGGACGGGGCACCGTCGCCACCGTTGTTGACCCGGGTCGACTTGCGGACGTTGGTCACTCGTACCCACCGGGTGCCGGCTCGTCCACCGAGCACGACTCCGACTTCAACAGCCGACGCGCGGGCCTTGCTCGACGAGTTTGACCGGGGCGCCACGGTGTCGGCGGCCGACCTGCTGGAGCGCGCGGCGGGGTTCATTGACGCGCGTACTGGGCTGCTGGGCCTGCTTGACGAGCAGGAGCTGCCGCAGCTTCCGCTGTCGATGTGCCGGGCGCGGGTGGGCGATCCGCACTGGGCGCTGCCCGCCTGGGCGCCGGCGCCTACCGTGGTCGGTTGGGCGCAAGACCGGCCCACGGCGCGGCTGCGTGCGCTGTTGGCGGCGTTGGCTACCTATGGCAGCCTGGCCCCCGGTTCCGCCGAACCGGGCGACACAGTGTGGGGGTTAAACCTAGCCACTGGTCAGCCGAGGGCGGTGACGGCCGGGTTGGTCTACCCGGTGCTGGGTGGCGCGGGGACTCCGTATCGAGCGCCGGTTGGTGCCGCCGCCGGACTGTCTTGGAGCGACGCCGTCGCGGCGGGTCTTCGAGCGCAATGCGAGGCGCTGCTTGCCGAGCGCAGCGGTCGTCGGAGGCGTGCGGCGGTCGAGGTGGTGACCGAGTTAGGTGACGAGCCGGCCGCGAACCTGCTGCGTCTGTTGGACGCCGTCGGCCAGCAAGTCGACGTGGCTGATCTGACCTTGGTCCTCGAACTTCCGGCGTTTGCGTTCCACTTCGAGTCCGCAACGCCGGCGATGTTGGTGAGCTGCGCGGCGAGCCCGGCCGTAGCGCTGGGCGATGGCCTGGAGCGCATCCTGCTCCGCTGGCAGGCTCATGCTGATCACCCAGTTCGGTGGCAGGTGGAGTCAGACCACGAAGTATTCGCCGACGCTGTGCGTCGCGCCGGGCGAGTACCGGTCGCTGTTCCGATCGCCCGGGACAACGGTCTGCTGCCCTACGTCGTGCAGGTCGTGTTGTGTGATGACTGATCTGGCGGTTCTGGACACGACAATGGTAGGAACGCACATCGGCCTGTTGGGCTCTGGGTTGCTGCACTCCGCTGTGGCGAACGCCCTGGGTAGCCGCTGTCGAGTCGACGAAGGCTGGGATGCGTTGGCCGGATGCGCCGTCCTGGTGGTCGCCAGCGATGCCAACGACACGCGTACCTACCCTGCGGCCTACCAGTGGGCGGCTGAGCGTAGGACGCCGTGGTTGCCGGTCCGAGTAGAGACGGGCTGGGTGCTGATCGGGCCGGCGGTGCTACCCCCGGAGCCTGGGTGTCCGGCCTGTCTGCAGCGCCGTCGCGCTGGTAACCGCTCCGACGGTAAGGCACGCGGGCTTCTGCGCCGACAGTTCGGCGCCGAGCTCGCGAGTGAGCCGAGCCCGCTGGTCACCCCGCTGTTGGCCAACATGGTTGCCACACTGATTATTGACGAGCTGGACAGGCTGCTAGACGACCGGTCGACCGCGCGGACCCGGGGCGGGTTGCTGTGCGTGTCGTTGCGCAGTGGCGCGCTTGCCCGCCACTCGGTTCTGGCGCACCCGTCGTGCCCGCGCTGTTCCACGGTGCCCGACGACGATCGGAAGGCCGCGGTCATCCGGCTGCGTCGGCTGCCCAAGTCGGACCCGGCGCGGTGGCGGGTTGGAGCTTTGGAAAGCAGACCAGGTGAGTTGGAGCGGCTCTTTGTGGACGCCGAGACCGGCGTGATCGCTTCGCTGGGCAGCGGTGCCGACAGCGGTGGAGCCACAGCCGTGGCTCGGCTCGATCCCAGCATGGCCGAGCATGACAGCCAGCACGGTTACGGTCACGCGGAGGACTTCCGCTCGGCTACGCTGGCCGCGATCGCCGAAGCGCTGGAGCGCCTGGCCGGTACGTATCCGCGTGGGCGGCGCACCATGGTGCGGGCGCCTTATGCCGAGGTGGCTGAGCATTCGTTGGACCCCAGGACGCTGGGCTTGTATCCCGGCTCCTGGTACGACCAGCCGGACTTTCGTTTTACCCGCTTCCATCCGGACCGGGAGACCACCTGGGTGTGGGGCTACTCGTTCGCCCGCGCCGAACCTTTGCTCATCCCGCGGACGTTCGCCTACTACGGCGCCGGCCCGCCCGATGATCCTGGGTTCGCCTACGAGTGCTCCAATGGGTGTGCCTTGGGTGGTTGTCTGGAAGAGGCGATCTTGTACGGGTTGTTGGAGGTCGCCGAGCGTGATGCCTTCCTGATGACCTGGTACACCCGGATGCCGGTGACTAAGGTTGACCTGTCCTCGGCGTGTGACTGTCGCATCCCGTTGGTTGTCGAGCTGATTCGCCAACGACTCGGCTACGAGCCGATGGCGTTCGACACCACTGTGGAGCAGGGGGTACCGGCGTTCTGGGTGATGGGCGTCGATCTTTCTGATGATCAACATCGGCCGAAAGTAGTGTGTGGCGCGGGAGCACATCCCGATCCAGAACACGCGCTGCGCGGCGCCTTGCGCGAACTCGCCAGCGGGTTGTCTAACTTGCGTCACCGCTACGACCGGGATGTTGCGGCGGGTATGCTGGCCGACCCCGCGCTAGTACGGGAGATGGACGATCACGCGATGCTGTATGGGCACCCCGATGCCTACCAGCGTCTCGATTTCTTAATGCCGTCCCAGCTCGCGCGCCCGTTGCCGGACTTCGCCGAACGGTGGAGCTGGCCGGGCTATGACGATCTCAGCGATGATCTGGCCGAGCTGGTCGGCCGCTATCTGGCCAGTGGCCTGGACGTCATCGCCGTTGACACTACCTCCCCGGAACACCGGGTCGGCGGTTTCGCCTGCGCCAAGGTGATCGTCCCCGGGACCCTGTCGATGACCTTCGGTCACCGCTATCGGCGTATCCATGGGCTGCCGCGCTTGACTACCGTGCCCCGGCGGCTCGGTAAGCACGTCGCGGCGGACCTCAATCCGTTCCCGCACCCGTTCCCCTAACCACCAGCCTTGATGAGCGAAATCATGACGCTTGACATCCCGCTGGTCCCCGGCGAAGCCATCCGTCGCTTCCGGGACGCCGCGGCCAAGCCAAACGATCATCCCATCGACTGGCGCGCCGCTCCGGCCACTTACAAGCGTTACCCGGTCGCTGGGCGGGTCGTACTGTCGTGGGCGTCACCGCGCTCGTCGAGGCTGGCCGACCCCACGCTGGAGACAGCGGGTGCGCTGCTGCGCGACCTGCTTGGGCTACGGACCAGCTGGTCGCACCACATCTCTGAGATCGGCCTGCTCGCCGGTGCCCAGCCCGGGCTGAAAGTCGGCCGCCCAGCGCCGTCCGGCGGCGCCCTGTACCCGATCGAGGCGTACCTCGCCATCGGGCCCGGACCCGAACGACCGGCCGGGCTCTACCACTACGACGCCGCGCACCACTGCCTGGACCTGCTACGCGCCGGCGAGCACCGCGCGGCCCTGTGCGATCTGCTCGCCGTTCCACCGGCCGCTATGCCTGAGCTTGTGTTGGTGCTTGCCGCCGCGTTCTGGCGTAACGGGTTTAAGTACGGCGAGTTCGCCTATCGGCTGCACTGCCAAGAAACCGGGTGCCTCACCGCCCAGGCCCTCGCGCTGGCCGATGCCCTGAACCTGACGGTCACCGCGCACGTGAACTTCGCCGACCACGAGCTGTATGCGCTCCTTGGCTTGGACCCGACCAGGGAAGGCCCGCTGGCGATCCTCACCCTCACCGGCGCGGGTGGGTCACCGGTAGCCGACTCCCCGAGCCGCGCCGATCTGATCGGCACACCCGCCAGCCAGCCGAGCAACCCAGCCGCCGACGTCACCGAGTCACTACCGTGCCTTCTGGCCCTGCACAGCGCGGCCACCGAGTATCCCGCCGACGGTTCGGCACCGGGGATTCCGCCGTTACCCGCCGGACCGGTGGTGCGTCTCCCACCCGCGCACCCGGTCCGCCTCGCCGACGGCATTCCCGCCCGCGCGTCCGCACCCGCCGGATACCAACCCACTCCGGTCGACCCCGAGACACTGCACACCGTGCTCGCCCACGCCATCGCGAGCTACCCCGGCGACCTGAGCGGCGCCGCCGATGCCCCGGTCAGCCTGGCCAGCTACGTCCTGGTCTGCCGAGTGACCGGTGTGGCCCCAGGCGCTTACTGCTATCAGGCCAACACCGGCGCGTTGATCCGCGTCGCGGACGTCGACGCGGTAGCCGCGATTGCCCGAGGGCCATTGCAGCCCGCCACTCGCGCCGCCTTGCACGAAGCCGCCGCCGTCCTCATCCCTGTCGGCGATCCGTTTGCGGGCGTACCATCATTCGGCGACCGCTGGTATCGGATACAGCACATCGAAACCGGACTGGTGCTCCACCGCGCTACCCTGGTCGCCACGGCCCTCGGGTTAGCCACCCGTATCCACTCCGAGGCAACCAACCCCGTCACCGACGCCGCACTCGGCTTTCAGGCCACGCCGCTGGGCAGCCTGTCCTTTCTCCTTATCGGCTCGTATCGACCCGGACCCGCCGCGCATTATCAGACCATCCTCGAGAATCGCTGGTGTGCAAATGGTGACAAAAAATCAGAAGATTGAAAGTTATCGAGTGTTGCTTCTGGGCTAACTGCGGTCTATAGTGAGAGGCGAGCGGCAAACGTGCATACGTAGAGGTGATTGTTGCGATCCGCTGTAATGCAGTCTTGATTGCATGACGCGCCTGAGGTGCGAATAATGTGGCACTCGTAAAGGTGCGGGTGTCTTATCTAGCCGATCGAAGGTGGAATAGCGATGAGTGAGCTGGACCTGAGAGACCTTACTGTTCACAGCATCGAGGTCGTTCAGTCGGCCGACTACGGTCACGGCATGGGAGAACTCTCCGCGTCGTGTATTCCTGGCGAGTGCAACGTGCCTGGTGGCAGCCACTTCTTGCCGGAGGACTGGGACTGGGCTGACGCGTAACTCGTGCTGATGGTCGGCCGGGTCGGCCTAGGGTCGGCCCGGCCTCTTTTATTAGTACCGCGCATTAGGGGGCGTGCACTGACCGGTCGGGCCGCGGCCCGATCAATTTTTTGGTCGGTTACCGCGCATTGACGGCGAGTTCACGATGGGTGGGTGTGTGTTGTTGACGGCGTTGTCAGAGCTGTCTGGTTATGCGTCAGCCGGTTGGAGTCCGGTGGGTTTGGGATATTCGGTGGCGCCGGTGATTGGTGTGCGGGTGGCGGGGTCGTCGGTGGGCGAATTGCATGGGTTGCGGTGTGCCGCGGCGTGGGCGGTGGCTGGGGAACATGTGGCGCTGACACGGTGGCTGCGGGCCGAGGGCGAGAAGTTGTCGGATCTGCTTTTTCCAGAGATCGGCCGGTGTGTGGATGGTGGGTTGAAGGGGGCGTTGGTAGCCTTGCGGCGGGCGTTGTTTCAGGGCAAGTCACCGAATGGTCGGGCCTGGTCCGAAGAAGTCCGGCAAGCGCTGGGCGGTGATCTCACGGCGCGGATTACGGCCTGGCTCGAACGGGTGGAGCGGGCCAGATTGTTGGAGAGGCATTTGCCGGCCGTGTTGGCGGCTGACCGGCAGGCGAGTGTCGCCGCGCTGCGTGACGCGGTGGCGCAAGACAGTTTCCGGTTCGGTTTGCTGCAAGGCAGCCCGACCCTTGCCGATGTGCTTAGTGTGTGGATCGATCAACCGTCGGCGAAGAGCCCTGGCCCCCAGGTGTTGATTCGGGCGGCGAAGTATCTGTCTCGGGCGGCGGCAAAGACAAGCCCGTATGCGTCATTCACGCTCAGCGGGCTGGGTAGTTGGGCGGAGAGTTCTTTGTCGAGTCACACGAATGATCTGGTCTGGCATGGCGTGGTGGAGCTGGAGCGCCGGATCGCGCTGTGGATCTGGTCGGGCCTAGCGGAGCGTC
This sequence comes from Pseudonocardia sp., assembly GCA_019244295.1. Taxonomy (GTDB): domain Bacteria; phylum Actinomycetota; class Actinomycetes; order Mycobacteriales; family Pseudonocardiaceae; genus Pseudonocardia. The sequence goes on along the minus strand of JAFASX010000024.1, from coordinate 53,312 downwards.
CCGAATTCGGTGACCGGATTGCGGTACAGGTGAATCCGAGCGCGGTGGAGATTGACGAACGGTTGTGTTTCGTGGGCGCGGCGGCGGGTGAGCCGGTGGTCGAGGTGGATCTCACCGACCCATTGCGGGACCTGCTGGAGGTCGTTCGTACTACCCCTGCGCCTACCATGGCGGAGCTGAGCGGCCATGTGGCGAAGACTAGTGATGACCCCCATGCTGGCGTCGCTGTGGTGCGCCGGCTTGTCGAGCTCGGGTTGGTTGAGCCGCGCCGGCCGTTCTCCGACCAGGACCCCGACCCGTTGGGCGGGATTCTCCGGTGGCTGGATGCGACTGATTCGCCGGGAACTGAGGCCCTGCGAGGGTTGCGGGAGGACGTGCGTGGCTATTGTGAGTTGCCCGATGCGCGGGCCCGCGCCCGACGGCTCCGACGAATGCATACGGCGTTGAGCGGCGTTCTCGCCGAGGTCACCCATCCTCCGGCGGAGCTGCCGGACAAAGAACTGATCCGGGAGAACGCGGTACTCACTCACCCAGTGGTCTCCCTGGCCCAGGAGCAGTGGCAGCCCGTCTTGGACGATCTGGACATACTGCGCGGCTTCCTGGGCATCTTCAACCCGCACCTGCCGATCCAAGCAGCGGCCACCGAGTTCTTCCTGGATCGTTTCGCACCCGATACGGCTGTTGAGTTCCTGCGGTTCTACCGGGACTTCCACCGTGTCGAACGTCCGTCGACCGAACCGCCTCGGGAGCTGGTCGAGATGCGACGCGCGGCGGTGCGAGCGCTATACGACGAGTCCGAGAATGTCTCCGGGGTCCTCCGGGTGCGGCCGCGCACGCTGGCCGCGATCGCCGCCGCTTGGCCGCCATATATTCGGGCACCACGGTCGGTCTGTTGCTATGGGCAGCCGTTGCCTGGACCGAATGGTCCCCGACTGGTGCTCAACACGATATGCATCGGATACGGCTGGGGCATGAACCGCATTCACCACCTGATCAACCAGACCGGCGCCAGGCCGCCCTGGCCCATACACGCCAACGGCGAGGACGTCCTGTTGGCCGACTGCCGCGCGGCCTTTGGTACCAACCTCAACCTTCGCCCGGCGACGGTTGCTCATGTCATCGACTACCCGTCCGGACAGGACGAGAGTGACTCGGCGGCCCGGATATCGATGGCTGAGCTGACCGTGAGCTACGACCGGGCGCGGAGCCGGTTGGCGCTGCGTAACCGCGAGGGAGCCGAGGTGCGGCCGCTGGCGCTGGGGATGTTGGTGGAGCATGCTCTGCCTCCGGCGTTGTACTTCCTGGTTCGGGTGTTTTCCGAGCCGCAAACCGCATTTGCGCCGCGCTGGCAGCTGGGCAACGCGGGTTGGCGGGGCGCCCCTGATGGTGTTCGTCGCCGGCCGCGGATGGAGCTAGGGCACCTCGTGCTGCTCAGGGCCGCCTGGTCGATCCCCCTCGTACAGCTGCCCTTGCGACCCAAGGGCGAGACCGACGCGGCGTACCTGCTGCGCGTCGCCGGATGGCGTGAGCAACACGGCATCCCCGAGCAATGCTTCGTCCGAATGGCCGGCGCCGGTCGCGGTCTCGGCAAAGTGCGCAAACCGCTGTATCTTGACTTCGCGAGCTGGTTACTACTCACCGCGTTTGAACGCTCACTAAAAGACCTGGATGGCCCCAACGCCGCCGTTGTCTTCGAGGAAGCGCTGCCTGACCTTGCCGATGCCCCGCGCTACGGCGAGCACGGACAGCGCGTCACCGAATACATCATCGAATTAGGCGCCGATGGCTGACCGTGATGTCTGGGTAAGCGCGCACCTGTTCCACCGTGGTGATCTGGATCGGGTCATCACCGACGCTGTCGTGCCGGTCGTCGACCAGCTCAGCACCGTGGACGCGATTGACGGCTACTTCTTCCTGCGCTACTGGGAAGGCGGGCCGCACCTGCGGCTACGGCTGCGGCCTCGTCCGCCCGCGGATGCCAGCCGGGTCCGCGCCGCGGTGGTCGAGCACTGCTCCCGCTACTTCGCCGAGCATCCCTCGCCGCCAGGTGTTCAGACCGCCGAGGAGTACCGAGTCCTCGCTCAGCGGATGGCCGTGGCCGAACGGCTGACCCAGTACGACGCCGTGTTGCATCCTGCCGACACCGTGGCCTGGATCCCGTACCGGCCCGAGCACACCGCCTACGGCTGGCCACCGACGCTGACCGCCGTGGAAACCCACTTCGTCGAGTCCAGCGCCATCGCGATGGACCTGCTCACCGCCGGCACACCACCAGGGCAACGCCACGCGGTCGCACTCGGGATGCTCATGCTCACCCTCGCGGTATGCGAGCCCGACCTGACCCGCATCGCTAGGCGGCTGCATGCCATGACCAAAACCCCACGCGTCACCGCCGACGACGGCTACCTGAGCATCAGCCCGGCCCTGCGCACCCAGGCGCGTGAGCTGTGGGCTCAGGCGAGTGACACCGGCTCGGGTCATGGGCCGTTGGCCAGCTGGCTGGCCTCCATTCGCACCTTGTATACCCAGCTCACCGTCGCACACGCGCTAGGACAATTCGCGCCCACCGACGCCGACTCGCCACTGAGCCGACTGACCAAGGCCGCGGGCCCTGACGCCCCGGCCGTAGCCCAGGTTGTACTGCGCTGCACCCATCTGCTGTGCAACCGCCTGGGCATCCACACCGCCGCCGAAGCCCACCTCACCTCTCTGGTGGCCCGCGCGCTGATCGACCTCGCCGACGGAAAGGTAGGAATCCGATGACCGCTCCCACCGCCGACCGCGTATCCGCCGCTACTGACATCCGTTGGCGCAGTGCGCACATCTACTACTACCAGCAGGACAAGGACGCTTTGCTGCTCGACGCGATCCGCCCGCTGTTGCATCAGCTGCGCCCGCACGTGGAGCAGGCCTACTTCGTGCGGCACTGGCGGCAGGGCCCCCACCTGCGGGTGCATGTCCGCACCGATGAGCGCACCTGGGCGAGCGTCGTACAACCGCGGCTGGAGCATACCGTCGGCGCCTATCTGTATGCGCATCCGTCCACCGCCGTGCTCGATGAACACACTGAGATGCCTTTACACCGGCTGTTGGCGCAGCGCGAGGAAGAACACGGTCCGCTCAGCCCGTGGTACCCCGACAACTCCGTCCAGTACCAGCCTCACGATGCTCGCCTGCACGTCCTGGGTCACCAGGAAGTCTCCGACCTTGTGGCCGACTTCCTCACCGCCAGCACAGACATGCTGTTCGACCTGCTCGAATGCGTGCGGAAGGGGGACGCCACCAAGGAGATGCTCAGCATCGGTCTCATGATTGCCACTTCGCATACCCTCATGCCGCCGCTGCGCCGCAGCTTTATGTCTTACCGCTCCCACGCCGAAGGGTTCATGGCCGACACCCCCGACCCGGTGGCTACCCGAGCTCGGCTCGATGCCTACTACGACGAGCATCGTCACGCTCTGACCGACCGCGTCCGTACCGTGATCGCCACGTTGGAGGACCGCGCTGACCCGACGCCGGTGCCGTTCGTGTGTGAGTGGGCCGCGCTGCTGACCACCTACGCCGACCGCGCCAAGCCGCTGATCGAGGCCAACCTGGTGTACCAGGCAACACCGGCCCCCGGTCCTACCGACCCATCACGCGGCGGCTACTCCAACTACTCCCAGATGCTGTTCTCCGACCAGGCCTATCGGGAAAAGGTGATGGACAGCTCATCTTTCCGCCGCTACCGACTCGGGATCAACTTGACCTATCTGCAGCTCAACCGACTTGGCATCACGCCTGCCCTGCGCATGCGCACCTGCTACAGCGTTGCCAGTGCCGTCGAAGACGTCCTTGGGGTCTCAGTCGACGACATGGTCCAGGAATTCGCGCGGCGGCGAGGAATACGTTGACCGTAGTATGAGGTGGTTGGATTGCTAGCGGAGAGCGCGGCGCAGGAAGCCGTGAATTCCGAGTCGCCCGAAGCCGGCGATCCCGGCCAGTGAGACGATGGTGCATAACCAGTAGGGAATGTGGGCGATCGAGGGCACCAAACTGGCCCGGATCCCCTCGCTGATGTAGGTCAGCGGGTTGAGCGCGCACAAAACCTGGAACCATCGCTCGCCTGTTAGCGAGTACCAAGGGAACTGCACCGACCCCGTAAACAGCAGCGGCGCGACCAGAACCGAGAACACGATGGTGACCCGGCGCGGTGGAACAATCGTGCCGAACACGAGGCCGACCGCTCCGCCGATAAGCCCACCCAGCGCCATGCTGAACAGGGCAGGCGCCAAGCCGCTGAGCGGCCAGGACACACCGGACAGCACGATCAACCCAATCGGCACCATGAGCAGCGAAGAAAGCACACCGCGACAGGCGCCGAAGACCACCTTTTCCATTGCCACCAGTGGAAGAGACAGCGGAGCGAGCAGCCGATCTTCGATCTCGAGTGTCCATTCGAACTCGAGGACCAGCCGGAAGGCGACCGCCTGCAACGCGCCGAAAAACGAGATCAGCGCGAGCAGGCCGGGCAGCATGGTCTGCCCATAGTCGTTGGACACCACTCCGGCGCTGCCGAGCACCCGGACGAAAATGAACAAAAAGAAAAACGGCTGAATCAAATCCTGCGCCAGATAGGCGCCGATTTCTCGACTTGTCACATAGATATCTCGGGCTAGCATCGCCAAGAACGCCTGACGAGCCGATCCGAGGCTGACGGCTTGCGTCATCGCAAATCCCTGCCGGTGAGGTGGATAAACACGTCCTCCAGGGTGGGCTTGCCGACCGCGAGGTCGGACACCGTGGCGCCGTGTGCGCTCAGCGCCGACACCACTGGACCAAGCAGCGTTGTGGGCTCCTGCGTCGTGTAAATCCGTAACCGATGTGTTGGGTCGGCCTCCGACATCACTGATATGTGGGGCGCACCGGCGCCGCCTGACCTGGTGAGGCTCGGTTGCGCGGACTTGGTCCGCTGTGGCACCTCGACGCGTGCAACGCCGGGCAAACTGTCGAGGATCTCGACGACCGGTTCGATCGGTGCCCACCCCAGCCGCACAACCGCGTCCACGGTGGCACCCTCAGACAGCGTCCGGATCAGCCGAGCAGGGGTATCCAGCGCCCGCATTCGACCGTGATCAATGATGCCGACCCGATCGGACAGCTTGGCCGCTTCGTCCATGTCGTGCGTGGTCAGCACTATCGTCACCCCCTCGTCGCGCAGTTCCCACACACGCTCATGCACGAATAAACGCGCCTGCGGGTCCAGCCCGCCCGATGGCTCGTCAAGAAAGAGCACCTCGGGCCGGTGCATCAGAGCCCGAGCAATCATCAGTCGTTGCGCCTGGCCGCCGGAAAACGTGTCTATATGCGTCTTGGCCTTCTCGGCCAGACCCATCCGATCCAACAATGCGTCGGCACAGGCGGCACGTTCGGCGCGAGGAACTCCGTGATACGCCGCGTGGAAAATCAGATTGTTCCGGGGGGACAACGCCCGATCCAGATTCACCCGCTGCGGTACAACGCCAATCTGTTTGCGCACCGCCACCGCGTCGCGCACCACGTCCAAGCCGCCGATCCGGGCGGTCCCGGCCGTGGGCAGCACCCGCGTGGTCAACACCCCGACAGTGGTGGTTTTCCCGGCGCCATTGGGCCCGAGCAAACCGAACACCTCGCCACGACGGACGCTGAACTCCAGCCCGTCCACCGCGTTGACCGGACTCTTGGGATAGCGTTTAACCAGCCCGGTCACCTGTAGCACTTCGTTGTCGCCCTGTGCGCGGAACACCGCTTTCTCCCAGTTAGTCAACAACGGTGCGGGTGGAACGTAAGAAACGATGAGTCCCATCATGCCGGGAAAATTGAGGGTTTCCTCGAATCTGTGGGTATATTCTGGTGGGCTGACGGTCGGCCAACGTATCGTCAGGCTTGGTCGTTGTCTGCGCGGTCACGCATTGAGCATGACAGATCGCCTGGTCTACGGAAGTACCACTTATGCTAATTACGGTGGTGGTAGCGTGCGCGCCGATGTCATCCGGGACCTGTGCTGGACCTGTGCCGCGGCGGGTAATCGTCGAACTTCTCAGGTCGTCGATTCGAGCGTGTATCGCACAGTTTGCACACGAATGCCATCGTCGGTGAATACGAAGGTGGTGTTCGGCATCGATTTACAAGGCGCGCCGAGGCGGGGTGGAACGCGCCACCAGCTCAGGATCGCGGGTGATCACATGGCCGAGGGCTTCGTCGATGAGCTTCATGGCGTCAGCCGGGATCGTTACGCCCGCGGCTTTGACGTTCTCGGCCACCTGCTCAGGCCGGGACGCGCCGACCAGCGCCGCCGAGACGTTGTCGTTCTGTAGCACCCAGGCGATCGCTAGCTGGGCCATCGACAGGCCGAGGTCGCTGGCAATCGGCTTGAGCGCTTGCACCCTGGTCAGAGTCGCGTCGTTCAGGTAGCGCTTGATCATGTCGGCGCCGCCCTTGTCATCGGTGGCCCGCGATCTCTCCGGCGGCGGCTGGCCCGGCTGGTACTTCCCGGTCAGCGCACCCTGCGCGATCGGCGACCAGACGATCTGTCCGATGCCCAGCTCGCGGCAGGCCGGCACCACGTCATGCTCAATGGTCCGCCACAGCATCGAGTACTGCGGTTGGTTGGAGACCAGCGAGATTCCCAGCTCGGTGGCCAGTTTGTGGGCGTGCCGGATCTGCGCCGCTGTCCACTCGCTCACGCCGATGTACAGGGCCTTTCCGGAGCGCACCACATCGGCGAAGGCCTGCATCGTCTCTTCTAGCGGGGTGAACACGTCGTAGCGGTGCGCCTGGTAGAGATCGACGTAGTCCATCCGCAGCCGCCGCAGGCTACCGTTGATGCTTTCCATGATGTGCTTGCGCGACAGTCCCGTGTCGTTCTTACCCTTGGGGTCGGGCCCGGCTGGCCAGTACACCTTGGTGAAGATTTCCAGTGACTCACGCCGCTCGCCTTTCACGGCGGTACCTAGCACCTCCTCAGCCCTGCCATTGGCGTAAACGTCAGCGGTATCGAAGCTGGTGATGCCGTTGTCCAGCGCGGCGCGCACGCACTGCGTAGCGACGTCGTTCTCGATCTGTGAGCCATGGGTGAGCCAGTTGCCGTAGGCGATCTCGGAGATCTGCATTCCGGAGCGGCCGAGGTAACGGAAGTTCATGCGTTCCATCCTGCACTGGTGAGCGCGGGAGTACCGCTACTTGAACATTTGTTCGAGTAGCGGTACAGCTGTATGAAGGTCGTTCTGAGACTCACCTCACCAGATGCTCGTGCTGACGAGCGCTGCGTCTGGCCTGGGGTGGCTCCCTGGAGCGTGGGGCTATGTTGGCACAACTCATCCCAATTGTTGAATTGGAAGGAAGGCCTTGATGACCACGCCACGGCCTCGTGCGCCTGAACCCTCCGTGCGCGCCCTCGCGGCCCGTGTCGCGGCGCTCGAAGCGTGAATGTCCGACATGGAGGGGCCCTACGCTGAGACGATGTACAGGATGCATCGAAAGATCACTGGCGTGGAGATCACGCTTCGCCGGCTTGCCGAACAGGCCGGTGTTCAGGTGGCCACAGACGAGGAGATTAACGCGGCTCTGGATGAGGAGGTCTGACTTAAACCTCGTCTGAGCAGCGTTAACCCGCCGTAGACGTCGGAGCTCGGCGGCCGCGGACGGGTCAGGCCTCGTGACTCGTTCCTCGCAATGAGCATCTCGATCTCAGCCCGAACGTTTTTGATCGACTTCACCCAGATGCGGTCTGCCAAATCGGTCTCGAAGATCACTGACGATCTTCACGTTCGTGGGGTGGCCCGAACGTGCGGGCGGCCCAGGTGGCAAACCGGGTCCAGGAAATCTCGGGGTGCGCGGCGTGCAGCGCCGGTAGGTCGACCTGGTAACCGGGGCCGTTGAGGAACTCCCACATCGCACGCATATCGGGGCTACCAATCGCCTCCAACCGGGTTCGGTGGTGGCGTACCGGGCGTCCTACCGCCACTCCGAGCGCGTGGGCCATGTCGGCGGGGGTGGGTGCGTCACTGGCCAGCTCGATGCGCTGCCCTACGTAGCTGGCCGGACTAAGGAGCACCTCGGCGGCGAACGCCCCGAGATCGGGTCGAGCGAGTTGCTGCAGGGGACGATCCGGCGGCAGTGGCAGATCCAGCATCCCATCGCGGATCCGGTCAGCCCCGGCAAGGGCGTTGTCGAAGAAATAGGTAGGCCCCAGGATTGTATGGGCGACCCCTCCGACGATTAGTTCGCTTTCAATGGCGGCTTTGCTGTCGAAGTGCGGCACGCCGCTGCGCTGATTAGCGCCCGCCACCGAGCTGAACACCAGATGCGGCACTTGCGCCCGGTGCGCGGCGGCCAGAATCGCCCTGCCTTGTTCGAGTTCGGCGCGCACCCCGTCCTCGAATGGGGTCGTCATCGCGAATACCCCGGCTACCGCGTGCATCGCCGCGGCCAGCGACTTCTCGTCGTTTAGCGAGCCGGCAACCACCTCAAGGCCATGGTTGGCCAGCCTTTGGGCGGAGCCGGTGCGGGGGTCGCGTACCAGGGCACGCACCTTTGCGGCGCGTGCGAGCAGCGCGTCGACCACAGCGCCGCCCTGACCGCCGGTCGCGCCGAGCACCAGGATGGGTCTGTCAGGCATAACTTGCACCTTCCGGCCGTTCAGGCGGGGCAGCAGCTTGATCGACAACCACCACGCGCCGACGGTCTGTATCGGACTTACCCACCAGATCACATGTCCCAACGAAACGTCGACGTCGGCAGGCAACCCGTACACCATATTTCACGCCCACAAAGCGTCACCGAAAGGGGCACAAAGACTCACCCAGGATCAACGACTCACCCAGGATCAACGTGGACGCCAGCGGCGAGGGGACGATCGGGCCTCCCCCTGCCCTCCATCACCCTCGACATCCGCGACGTCGAATTGATCCGCCGCGGCGACGAACAGGCACGGCTATGACCACCCACAGCACCGCCATCGACCACCCATGCCGTCGCCTTACCGTGGCGCTGCCCCGGCTTTATGATGAGGCTCGCGAGCGGTACGAAACCCTCGTCCCGGAGGTCGATGTCGCCCGCTTCGTCCAGATGGCCTCCTGGATGTTCCGCCACGACCCCCCGGTCATGCCGCACGCACCCTTCGGACCCTCCTGTACGTCGACCTCGACGGCGACACCAAACTCGCCGTCGACCAACCCAGCCTGCTGTTCGCCAGCTACCACAACCCTCAGATCGCCGACGTCGGCCGCGAGCTCGACGCCCTCCTCGCCCGGCTGATCATCCTGCTCGGCGGCGACACACCTCCGCAAGTGGTGGCCACAAGCTCGTAAGGAACCGATGACATGCAAGACTTGCCGGCGACCATCACGACGACCATCAAACCGGTGTACCTGATCACCGGGGCTGGCGGCGGGGTGGGAGGAGTCGGCCGACTCGTCGTGGAACGACTCCTGGCTCATGGACAGACAGTTCGGGCCATGGTCCACCGCAACGACACCCGCGCCGACGCGTTGCGTGCACTCGGCGCCGACGTCGTCGTCGGCGACCTCACCAATCCTTTGGACGTCACCACAGCTACCGACGGCATCAGCCGCATGTTCTTCAACATGAGCGTCTCGCCGGACTATCTGGAAGCCACCACCGTCGTTTGCGCGGCGGTGCGAGAACTGCCCGAATTCGAGGTACTGGTCAACATGTCGCAGATGACCGTCTCGCAGATGACGGCGACGAGCACCGAGGAATCCCATCAGCAGCGTCTGCACTGGCTGGCCGAGCACGTCATCAACTGGTCAGCGGTCGCGGCCGTGCACATCAGACCCACCGTGTTTCTTGACAACCCGTTGTTCACCGTGCTCGCTGCGGCATCGATTCGCGACCACGGCGTGCTGGCGCTGCCGTTCGGGACGGGCCGCACCTCCCCCATCGCCGCCAGCGATGTCGCCGAGGCGGTCACCGCCGTTCTGCTCGCACCACAACACCACATCGGTTCGGTGTACGAACTGACCGGCCCCGTGGCCCTGGACATCGACGAACTCGCCGACCAGTACTCGCGCGCCCTAGGACGGACTATCACCGCTGTGCGCCTGTCCTACGACGAGTGGTTCGATCACCTGACCCGCGCCGGCCTGAGTCCCCATGTGCAGGAGCACATCGCCACGATGGCCAAACTGCACCGCGACGACCGCTACAACCGATCCACCACTGATTTCGAACAGATCACCGGTCGGGCCGCGAGAACAGTCGAGGACTACGTCGCCGAACGGCGTGACCTGTTCGACGGCCAACACGGCGACAAACCGTAGTGCGCTTCCCCGCCCACGCCACGCCCACTCAAAATCAACATTTCACCGCACTGCAGGCGGCGAGCCGGCCGCGATCGGCGTGGTGATGGCCTAAGCTCTCAGATGGTTGATGCCCCGCGATGGCCCTTGGCCGGGAGCGGGTGGAGCTTTTCGCAGTTGGGTGGTTGCCGGCTCTCCGGCCTGAAGGAGGAGCTCATGGAGTTCCTGGTTGAGTTCGAGTTCAACGTTCCGGAGGGGACACCGGAGTCCGACGTCAAACAGCACGAGAGCGCCGAGGCCGTCGCCGCGGCCGACCTGGCTCGCGAGGGGCATCTCGTACGACTCTGGAAGTCGCCCGTCGCACTGGGGGAGCGGAAGGCCGTTGGCCTGTACCGCGCCAACAGCGAAGCGCAGCTCGACGGTCTCCTCGGCGCCCTGCCGCTCAGCGGTTGGATGCAGGTCACTGTCACGCCGCTCGAGCCGCACCCCAATGACCCGACAAGCACGCGGGCCAGCTTGTTTCAGCTTCCCGACCCCCGTCTGACCCCGGTCTATCGCCTCGACGCCACTCTGGGAGAGCCACTCGATCTTGGCGACATTGTGCAAGGTCACCGCCGCATCGTGCCGCTGACCGGCGGAACCTTCACCGGTCCAGAAATCAGCGGGACGCTCGTTCCGGGTGCCAGCGCCGACTGGCAGACGATCCTGCCTGACGGCACCGCGCTCGGCGACATCCGCTACACGCTGCAGACAGATGACGGCGATCTGCTCTACGTCCAATCACATAGTGTGCGCCACGGCACCGTCGAGGTTCTTGCCCGTCTGGGCCGCGGTGAGGACGTCGACGCCAGCGAGTACACATTCCGCGCCGCCACGCAGATCGAGACCGCCGCGTCAGAGCTCGACTGGCTGAATAAGGGCGTCTTCATTAGCGTCGCCGGCCGCCAGGCCGCCCGCGTAATCTACGAGACGTATCTAGTCGGATAAACGCGGCGCCTGACGCGCGAAAGTCGCGGTCATCACCGTCGCGCCAAGGGCTTAGAAGGTCTGCGGCGACAAACGTATCGGCCTCGGATACGACATCGACTATCAGCTCAGCTGGGAGGGGCGTGGATACTAAGCGGACTCACAGATCATTAGTGCGGCCCGGAACGTGTGCTGAGGATTTGGAACCGCGCGCGAGAACCAATGATCATCTCGCTGGGTGATCGATGCCTGCACCCGCGCAGAGCAAGATTGCCAGGCCACCAACATTGAGTGCGTTAAGCCCGGGGTTAGTGATGACCTGGCGGCCCGTGTGACCGCTTCGTGGTTTGCCAGCGCGTCCGGACGGGTAGGCGGCGGTCGAGAGGCCGAGATCATCTGACCAACCGAAGCCCGCGCTGAGGGTAGGGAGTGAGATTAATATGGCGGTGACGACGGGGGACAAGGTGGCCGTGGTGACCGGGGGCAGCGCAGGCGTCGGGCGGGCCACGGTTGCTGAGTTCGTGCGCCAGGGCTCCTGTCGGCCCTGGGTGCTATCGCGGCAGCCGGGATCGCCCTGGCGTCGGTTTGCTCCTAAGCGCCTTTGCGCGATGCGGAAATGCGACAGTCGATGAGCACGGTGGTGCGGTGGACAGGTGTTCCCCAGCTGATTTCCTTTTACCGGTATATTGCGTTCAACGTCCCGCGGGTAACCACAGCGGTGGGCATCGCGGTGTTGCTGGGCATCGCGGCGATCCGGTTGTACTGGCTGGTTGGCGGGTTCCCGGTGTCGCCTTACCCGGCTTACCTGGGCGGGTATTTCGGGCTGCTGGTCGCGATGGCGATACTGGCCGCGGCCAGCATGGTGGTCGGGTCTGCACCGGGGCTGGTCCGGTTTGGGTGGGTACTGGGTAGCGTGGTGTCAGTGGCATCCATCGCCATGTACGTCACCAGCCGCACTGTGGGTCTTCCGGGCCTGCCGCAGTTAGTGCGCTGGTGGGACTACCCGATAGGCAGTTTCGCGATGGTCTTGGCTGGGCTGTTTGTCGCGCTGCACGGGTCGGTGATCACCGGGATGAACGTTGCCTACCCGCAACGGCGGGACTGGCATGACTGACTGGTGGCAAGGAGACGTCCGTGGTCACGCTTGATTACCCTGCTTGGCTGCGGATTGAGCACTGGGTCAATGTCCTGTTTGTGACGCTGCTCATCCGCAGCGGGATTGAGATCTTGGGCACCCACCCAAAGCTGTATTGGAGAGACGACAGCAAGCCCGGCACCGAGTGGGCCCGGTTCACCCGCAAGACCATGCCGACCGACAAGCTTTATGACACCCTGGATGAGGAAGAGTCTTATTCCTCTTTTGTTTCGTTGCCAGGGCACAAGAAGCTTGGAATGGGGCGGCACTGGCACTTTTTTACCGTCATCGGCTGGATGCTCACCGGGATCGCCTACTACGTTCTGCTGTTCGTCACCGGCCAGTGGCACCGCTACATCCCGTACTCGTGGTCGATCTTTCCCGAGGCGTGGAATGACATCCTCACCTACCTGAGCTTTAAACTGCCGCCGCTGCTGCCCGGCGAGCCCTTGGACGCCATCCAGAAGCTGGCCTATGCGGCCGTGATCTTCCTGTTGGCTCCGTTTCAGATTCTCACCGGTGCCGCGCAGTCGCCGGCGATCGAGGCGCAATTCCCGTGGTTTGTCCAGTTATGGGGTGGTCGACAAAGCGCCCGCAGCCTACACTTCTTCGGCCTGCTGGCGTTTATCGGGTTCATTGCCGTGCACCTGGCCATGGTCGTCCTGTGGGGCTGGCCACAACTCAACGCTCTGATGATCTTCGGTCAGGTCCGTCACCTGGGTTGGGCGCTGGCGGCCTCGCTGGCCATCATCGCCGCGATCGTCGTGGTGCATATCGCGGCCACGGTGTGGAGCCTGAAAAGCCCGCGCACGGTGCAGCGGGTGCTGGGCTTTGTCATCAGCCGCGCGCGGCTAATGTTCCTGCGCCCCATGGTCTCGCGGCAGCACTATCCGCGGTCGGCGCTGTCCGCTGAACATCGGGTCAACGGCAAGCCTCCGGACAGCGACGAGTACAAGGTCATGGCCGTGCACCACTTTGTCGATTGGAAGCTGGAAGTCGGCGGTTTGGTAGAGCATCCGATGACGTTCACCCTTTCTGAGTTGCGCGCGTTAGGTGACAAGCAGACCCAGCGGGTGCTGCACAACTGTATCCAAGGCTGGTCTAGCGTCGGGGAGTGGAGTGGTGTGCCGTTCCGGCACCTGATAAAGCTGGTCAAGCCACTTCCCCAAGCTCGTTACATCTGCTTTTTGACCATGCAAGACACCGGCCGAGACGAGCCCAGCGCCGAAGGCACCGGGCAGTTTTATGAAGTTCTTGATCTGAGCCTGGCGGGCCACCCGCAGTGCCTGCTGGCTTATGAGATGAACGGCGCCCCACTGCCCATCAAGCATGGCGCGCCGCTGCGCCTGCGCATCGAAACCCAGGTTGGTTTCAAAATGGCAAAGTGGATCAACCGCATTGAGTTCGTCTCTGACTACCACGCCATCGGGCAGGGTATGGGCGGCTGGCGCGAAGATAATGTCTATTTCGACAAGGACGTCGAGATATGAGCGCTACCGACACTCGCCGGCAGGAAATTATCGTGCTGACCGACGAGCACAAAAACCGGATCCTAGACCAGATTCGTCACAGGAAGGAAACCTGTCCGCACTGTGGTGGCAAACAGTTCAGCGTGGGAGACGCCCTATACCTGGGGTTCCTGTTCCGCAGCGAGGACTCCGATGCCTACATGGTTGGGTTAACCTGTACCAACCCTACCTGCCTGGCGCCACGCACCGGAATCAGGCTGTCCAGATCCGAGTTGCTCAACACCTAGCTGGGAGCAACACCCTAGCCGGCTAGCCGGGCACGTGGGAGTGCCGGTTTCCTGGCACCCCCACACGCTGTTCCCCACCGGCCTCGCTGAACGGACTCGTTCTCGTTCTAGCTAGGCTGCCGGTGAAGGTCCAACCTGTTGCTCAGCGGCGTGACGGACCGGATTGGTATCGAGTTCGAAACCCCAATTACTGTTAGCTTGAGATAGCTCGAAGCCATCAGCCTTACCGTCACCTCTGAAGTCACCCGAGTCCGCGATGTAAGCGTGGCCGAGTGCCTGGTTGCCCTGCAGGGTACCGGGCGGGAAATTCTTCACGATCGCGTCCAGCGCGGCCTGGAACATCTTCTGGTGAGCGATCTCCCGGGTCATCAGAAAGATCAAAGTGTCTTTGCAGCCGGAATCGTCACACTGCTTGATCAACCGCTCATAAACGATCTTCGCGCGGGCCTCGGCGGCAATGTCGGAGTGCAGGTCAGCCACTGGCTGGCCGAGCGTATCGATGTAGGCAGCAGTCCACGGGTTACCCATCGAGTCGGTCAGTCGCGGACCTCCGCCCCCTAACACGTTCGGTCCACTGTTTAGCGCCAGCGTGAGGTAGTCAGGCATCTTGCCGTCCAGCAACTCACCGAGATAAGAGCCTTCAACCTGATCAACAAGCTGAGAGGGGGATCCCTTAAGCAGCATAGATAGCGTCTGGGCGACCATCTCCAGGTGGGACAGCTCCTCGGTGGCGATATCGAGCAACATGCTGCGGCGCGGACCGTTGGGCTCGTTCCAGCCCTGGGTGAAGTAGCGCATCGCCGCGGCAAGTTCACCGTTAGGGCCGCCAAACTGCTCCAACAGCATCTTCGCGAAAGCAGGATTCGGCTGGTCAACCCGCACGGTATACATCATTTTTGGGTTGTGCAAAAACATCAGACAGGGTCCCTCCGGTCGACACTGGACAGCCACGCCCACGAGAACCGATCAGGCATGGCACGAAACCGGAATACCCACCTAGACCGCTTCCCACACTAACAATGCCCGCAAAAACGCACTCTGGAGACTGATTACCGGCGGCTGGAGTCGTCGAGAGCCACATTCGGGCGGGCCAGACCCAACTGCTCGACCAGCGGCAGTGCCCGCCGCAGCTCAGTGCGAAGAGCCTGGTAGCGAGCCTGTTCGTCGGCGCTGAGCGCGGCACGGTTGTGGTAGTAGGCCAGACGCTCCAGCCGTCCGCGCAGAAAGGTGCCCCATCGGATGCTGAAGTCGTAGACCCGCGCGCTGTCGTGCGCCTTGTCTGGATCGCACGCGAGCTCCAGTAGTTGCTTGACTTGATCAAAGAGCAAATCGAGGTCGGCGTCGATACTGACCGCCCGGCCGCTGGTTAGTTCCTGGCTCATCTCAGATCTCTGGTTTGGTGATGCTGACGAGGTAGGGCTGGTCTTTCAGCGCCAAGTAGACCTGGTCAGGGCCTACCGCTAGGCCGGACAACTCTGCGTTACGCGCTTGGGCTGGTAGCGCGCTTCGAAAGTCGATTGTGGAGAGGATCGGGAATGTGTGATTCGGGTAGCCTTCGAAACTGTTGGTTTTGAATACCACCAGGGTATGTTCGGTCGCCGCATAAAGCCGGGTGTCATCCACGCCGAGGTAGCGAACCGGTTCAGTCAAATTAGTTTGCGCGACGATCCGCAGGCCGTGGAGCGAAGGCTTGGTATCGACAGCAAATAGCCGGTCGGTGCCCTTCTCCGCGACATATAGGCGAGAGGATTTGGTCAGGTCATCGGTGGTCTTTTCGGCGGGGATCCCGATCGTGCCGTCGACGTCCACCGCGCCAGGGTCGCCTTGATAGTGGGTGATGCCGTCCGGGCCGGCCAGGTGGTAGTCGATGCGCCGGCCTCGTGCGGCGCCGTCGATTTCGGCTGGTGGCTGTGCGTGGATGTCCTCGGTCGGCAAGGCGTTGTCGGTGTGCAGGTCCACCGGGGTCACGCTGGTACGGTCTTCGGACAGCGCGAGCAGGTGATCGGAGCCAGCGTCCAGCGACAGGTAGGACGGTGACGGCCCGGCGTGCAGGGTCCCCACCTGGCGCAAGTCAGTGTCGCTGAGCAGAGCAATACGGCCAAGGTGGGGTTGGGGCACGTATACCACGCCTTGAGTGATCCCGGTGACGAGGTCCTCCCCGATGTCGGGGAACGGCGCCGATAGCGTGGTCCGTGCCGTGGCCGGTGGGCCGGATCCCGCCGAGGGGTCGATCTTCGCGATCCGCCGATCGTCGGTCAGCGCGAACAGCGCTTTCCCGTGCTCGGACCATTGCGGCTCGTGTACTGGCACGCTGATCCGCGGGGCGGTAATTGAGGCCGGAGGATGGGGCGCGTTCCCTCCTGTCGAGCATCCGACCAGGAGGGACACCGCCCCGATAGCGAGCACAATCACCCGCCGTACACCCCGAAGTAGCCGTGCCATGTGCATCCTTCACTCAGCGGCGGGCGAGCCAGACCGTGACCAGCGCAGCGGTGGCGACAGCAGCGGCTGCCGGGATCCCGATCCGCGCCGCGCGGTGGGCAGCGTTGTTGACCGTCTCCCCAGACAGGCTGGTCCCCCCACCGCGGGACAGCACCGGGGCCCGGTAGCGCCGGTTACCTGGTGCGCCACTGCCATCAGTTGTCACCGTCGAGCAGTTTCGACTTGATCGATTCGGTGAACTCATGCATCTTCTGTCGCACGCCCTTGGTGATCACCCCGATCTCCTCGGGATCACCCTTGATCATCGCGGTGGCCGCCTTCTTGCCCAGCTCCTTTTTGATGTGCGGCGGGATCGGCGGTATCTCCGGGTCGACGACCACTTCCAGCACGCACGGCCGGTCGGCGGCTAGCGCCTCATCCCAGGCTTTGCCCACCTGCTTGGGGTCATCGACCTTGATGCCGGTGAAGCCGAGCAGCTTGGCGAACTCGGCATAGGGCACGTCCGGAATCCACTGCGTGCCCGGAAACTTCGGGTCGCCGGCTTCGGCCCGCTGCTCCCAGGTGACCTGGTTGAGGTCCTGGTTGTTAAACACGCAGAACACCAGCGTGCGGTTGCTGTTGCGCCACCGTTCCCAGTAGCGCTTGACGGTGATCAGCTCCGCCATCCCGTTCATCTGGAACGCCCCATCGCCGACGAAGGCAATCACCGGACGGTCCGGGTAGGCGAACTTCGCGCTGATCGCGTACGGGGTGCCGGGACCCATTGTGGCCAGCGTGCCCGACAGCGACGCCTGCATGCCCTGGCGCAGCCGCAGGTGTTGGGCCCACCAGTTGGTGCCCGAGCCCGAGTCCGCAGTCAAGATGACGTCATCCGGCAGCCGCGGCGACAGCTCGTGAGCGACCAACTCCGGGTTGATCGGGTCGGCCGCCTCGTGGGCGCGGTCGTCGAGCACCCGCCACCACTCCCGGACCTCGCTTTCGATCTTCTCCCGCCATGACCGGTCCTCCTTGCGCTCGAGCAGGGGGATCAGCGCTTTTAGGGTTTCTTTCGAGTCGCCGATCAGGGTCGCCTGGATGGGATAGCGCACACCGATCATCGCGCCGTCGATGTCGATCTCGACGGCCTTGCACTGGCCCTCCTCGGGCAGCCACTCGGCGTAGGGAAAGCTGGTGCCGACCATGAACAGCGTGTCGGCCCCCATCATCAGCTCGTAGCTGGCCGTCGAGCCCAGCAAGCCGATCGGTCCGGTCACGTACGGCAGGTCATCAGGTAGCACCTGGCGCCCCAACAGCGCCTTCGCCACGCCCGCACCCAGTAGCTCGGCGGCCTCCACGACCTCGTCGGTCGCTTCCGCGGCACCCTGCCCGACGAGCATGGCGACCCGCTGGCCCTCGTTGAGGATTTCAGCGGCCTTGCGCAGCTCGGCGTCTCGCGGGATCACCCGCGGCTTGACGTACCCCACGCTGGTGTACACCGCGCCGTGCATCCGGGGCGGCGACGGCTGCGCCTGCTCCTCCTGCACGTCCTCGGGGAAGATGATGGTGGCCACTCCACACCGGGACAGCGCCACCTTGCACGCGCGGTCGATGAGCTGGCGAGCCTGCGCCGGATGCATGCAGATCTCCACGAACTCAGACACATCCCGGAACAGCAGCGCGGGGTTAATCTCCTGCTGGTACGCGGCGCCCAGCGAGATGCGCTTTTGCTGCCCGACGATGGCCACCACTGGCTGGTGATCCAACTTGGCGTCATACAAGCCGTTGAGCAAGTGGATCGCTCCACCACCCGAGGTTGCCATGCAGCAGCCAATGTTCCCGGTGAACTTGGCATGGGCGGTGGCCATGAACGCGCCCATCTCCTCGTGTCGCGGCTGGATGATCTCCGGATCACCCTTGGCCCGATCCAGCGCGCCAAGGAAACCATTGATGCCATCCCCGGGATAGCCGAAGATGCGGTGGATGCCCCACTCGGTGAGGCGATGCAGGACATAATCGGCGACCTTGGCCATCCCAACGGACCTCCCCTGCGACGGCGATGCATTCTCGGACCACCTACCCCAACCCCAGCAGCCCAAACCGTGCCAACGTGACCCCTTAGGACACGCTGTCAAGCCCGAGGTCGCGCCGGGGATGGCCGACCATGGTGTTGGGATTGACGATGCGGTCAAAATCCGCGGCGGAGATCCCCAGCGCGAGGGCGGCCTGGCGCAGGGTGGTGTTTTCGTCGTCGGCCTTGTGTGCGATGGCCGATGCCTTGTCGTAGCCGATATACGGGCTTAGCGCGGTGACCAGCATCAGTGAGCGGTCAACGTAGGTGTCGACGTTGTCGCGATCAAGCGTGGTGCCCTCGACGCTGTAGCGGCGTAACTTGTCGGCGGCGTCGCCGAGGATGCGGGCTGAGTGCAGCACGTTGTTGATAATGATCGGTCGCATGGCGTTGAGCTCGAAGTTTCCCTGCGCACCCGCGGCGGCGACGATGGAGTCCTCGCCGATGACTTGCAGGCAAACCATGACCATGGCTTCTTGCTGGGTGGGGTTGACTTTGCCGGGCATGATCGACGAGCCAGGTTCGTTGGCCGGTAGTCGCAGCTCGTGCAGGCCGGCGCGGGGGCCGGAGGCCAGCCAGCGCATGTCGTTGGCGATTTTCATCAGGGCGACCGCGACCCCGCGCAGGCCGGCGCTGACGGCGACCATGGCATCCAGCGAGCCTTGCGCAGCGAACTTGTTCGGCGCGGTGACTAGCGGCAGGCCGGTGAGCTCGGCGAGTTTAGCCGCGATCTGTTCAGCGAAACCGTCGGGGGCATTGAGTCCGGTGCCCACGGCGGTGCCGCCCGCGGCCAGCTGATGGCAGCCCACCATTGCCTGGCGGAGGCGGTCGTGGGCATCCCGCAGCTGGGTGGCCCATCCGGACCATTCTTGGCCGACGGTCAGGGGGGTGGCGTCTTGGAGGTGGGTGCGGCCGATTTTGACCACGTCGACCCAGTGCACGGCCTTGGTCCAGATCGCTTCGGCTAGCTGGTCAAGGCGTGGCAGCGTGTGACCGCCGATCGCGAGCAAGGTGGCGATGTGCATGGCGGTGGGGAAGCTGTCGTTGGACGACTGGCCCATGTTGACGTGGTCGTTGGGGTGGACCGGGTGTTTGCTGCCCAGCGCCCCTCCTAGCAGCTGGCTGGCCCGGTTAGCGATGACCTCGTTGACGTTCATGTTGGACTGGGTGCCCGAGCCGGTTTGCCAGACGTAGAGCGGGAATTCGCTGTCGAGCTTGCCGGCGATGACCTCGTCGGCCGCGATGACGATGGCCTTGGCCAGCGTGCGGTCCAGGCGCCCGGCGTCGCTGTTGACCAGCGCGGCGGCTTTTTTGACATAGCCGTAGGCGTGGTAGACAGCTTTGGGCATGTGGTCGTCGCCGATGGAGAAGTGGATCAGGGAGCGCTGGGTTTGCGCCCCCCAGTAGTGCTCGGCCGGCACCTCAACAGAACCCATCGAATCGGTCTCGATGCGGGTGCCGGTGGCGTCGGTGCCGATCGGAACGTCGCGAAGCCGCAGCGTGGTGATGGAGCTCATGACGACACCTCAAGACTGGGATAGTCGGCATGCCACATCGCCTGCTGTACGGCTTGCGTCGGGTCGGCCAGCTGGGCCTGGGCGACGCCGTCTTGTGTGGCTTGCTTAGCGACGGCGACCGCGACGGTGGCGGAAGTGGACCGCAGGTTGGGCACCGCGGGCAGGAGTCCCGCGCCGGGTTGGCGGACATCGACCAGCCCGGCGATGGCTTCGGCGGCGGCTAGCAGCATGCCGTCGGTGACATGGCTGGCCCGGGAGACGATGGTGCCCAGGCCGATGCCGGGGTAGACCAGCGCGTTGTTGGCTTGGCCAATGGCATATTCGGTGCCCTGGTAGGAGACCGGGTCCCAGGGGGTGCCGGTGGCGACCAGGCCACGTCCGCCGGTCCAGATGATCACGTCGTGGGGCACTGCCTCGATGCGCTCTGTGGGGTTGGACAGCGGGAAGATCATCGGTCGGTGGACGTGTTCGGCCATTTCTCGCAGGATCGGCTCGGTGAACGCGCCGCTTACGGTGGAGGTGCCCACGATGATGGTGGGATGGACCTGGGTGACGACTTCGGCCAGCTCGATGTGGCCTTGGGTGTCGGTGGTCCAGCCGGTGACTTCCGAGTGGGGCCGGGCGTAGGGCGTCTGGAAATCGCGCAGGTCGTCCATGTCATCCAACAGCAGGCCTTGCTTGTCGACACACCAAAAACGCCGGGTCGCCTCCTGCTCGCTAAGCCCGTCGCGGATCATGACTACCCGGATCTGGTCGGCGATCCCAACCCCCGCGGTGCCCGCGCCGAAGATCACCACACGCTGCTGGCTGGGTCGGGTTTCGGCTACCCGCATGCCGGCCAGCGCGGCCGCTAAGGTGATCGCGCCGGTGCCTTGCATGTCATCGTTGAAGATGCGGACTTTGTTGCGGTACTCGTTCAGGATCCGCCGGGCGTTGGACGGACCGAAATCCTCACAGTGCAACAACGCATGCGGGAACATCCGACTGGCGCAGTCGATGTAGGCCGCTATCAGGGCGTCATAACGCTGGCCGCGGACCCGGCCATGCCGGTTACCCACATACAACGGATCGTTGAGCAGCGAGGTCCGGTCGGTCCCTACGTCGAGCATGACCGGAATGACGCGATCCGGGTGGATGCCCGCGGCGGCGGTGTACACGGCCAGCTTGCCGATTGAGATCCCCATCCCATTAGTGCCCCAGTCCCCAATGCCCAAGATTTCTTCAGCATCAGTGGCCACAATCAGATCGACGTCCTCAGGGCCCAGCCCGTAGTTGCGGAAGGCGTTTTCTACACCCTCGATATCGTCTATTGACAAATAGACACCGTTAGGTCGGCGGTATTCGTGGCTGTAGCGCTCGATCGCTTGGGCCACCACGGGGTCATAGACCACCGGGAGCATTTCCTTGAGGTGGTCTTCGAGCAGCCGGTAGTACAGCACCTCATTGCGATCATGCAGCGCCGCCAGGAAGGTGTTGCGCGCCAGGTCGTCGGGTTGGGCTCGGTACTGCTCATACGCGCGCGCCAGCTGCTGTTCAATAGATTGCACGGCGGGTGGAAGCAGGCCGTGCAGGCCCAGCGCCGACCGCTCCTCGACGGTAAACGCGGTGCCCCGGTTGTAGCGCGGATCCCTCAGCAAATCCCGTCCGCGAGGCAAAGAACTGGTAATAATCTTGGTAGGCATGAGTCGTCTCCTCTTTTTGACTGCTTGTTAGGGCTCGCCTGGGACAGGTGAGTGCGGCGCGGCAGTCGGACGCGCCGCTCACGCGCGGCCGTCAAAGCCAGGCGAATGTCTTTGTGCGTCATCGACACGTCGAACCATAGTTCGTCTGGAAGGTTAAGACGAGTGGCACGCGAGCCTGGAGCATCGGCGAGCCGATCGAGCTGTGCGCCATCACGTCGGCGGCAAGCGCCGTGCAGCAACGGGAGACACGCTTTCCTTGCTCCACGCTTGGGGTTGACCGGTGACTTTGCGGCTCTGACAGGTAGATGAGCCGGACGCTCGCCTGGATGACGACGAGAGCGCTGTCGGTTATCATCTCGACATCGGAGACCAGAAGCCGCGTCTTGGCAGGAGGGCTCACGGCGCGCACCGAGTATCCAAAGACCGACGCCCGCCATCAGACCAGAGAGATCCGCCGCCGCATGCTCGACGGCCTCGTCGTGCGTCTGCGTCGAAAAGGTCGATATCCCGCGCGCCCAGGCGCTGCTGGAGACATCGGCGCGGATGCTCGCGGCCTCGCAAGGCGTACGAGGACTTCGAGTCGAAGAACGAACTTGTATGGCGGAACTGATGCCTACCAACCGAAGGGCGTAATATGCAGCTCAGCAACCATCATAAGGGCACGCTTGCGCACATTTTTGCTCATCCAGCCAGCGCCAACGTGGAATGGCGTCAGGTGCGCTCATTGCTTGACGCCGTGGCGACGACGGTCGAGGAGCCAAACGGCAAGCTGAGGGTCACCCTCGGGGACGAGACGATGGTGCTCAGCCCGCCCCACGGAAAAGACGTCGACGTGCAGCTACTTATCGACCTGCGGCACCTGCTGGCAAACGCCGGGCTTGAGGAGGAGGTGACGCATCGTTGACCGGGGAAAAGGACGACAAGGGCAAACGGCCCACTGTGAGCTGGTGGAGGGCTCGGACGCGGAGAAAGACGCGCGGATCGCGGCGTTGGAGTGTGAGTTTCGTGAGGTGAAGCGAGCGGCGCCGTCTCCTGGTGATGATCCTTCCCCAGCCCCGCGGGCTCCGGCAAGGGAACGGCGCTTGACGACCATACCCACAGACCTCCTGATGGTGGCGGTCATAGGCAGCGTAGCTCCGCCCTAGATCAGCTTCGCGCCGCCGTAGACCCGCCACAAGAACGCCTCACGGGCCCGCTGTGTCCACGAGGACCAGCACAATTGGCTAGCTGCCACGGCCCCAGAGCCGGGATGACGAGCCGCCCCGGCGCGCGGTTGGTGCCCTGCCGGCCCAGGCTGCGCTTGACGCGGGACCAGACGCCTTCGGCGTCTTCGTCGCGTTCGACCGGCCGCGCGGCTAAGGGTTTCTTCGGGTTGTGATCGGTTTTCAAGGTATTTCAGTTCTTGGTGTGTTGCTCTAGCAGCGGACAAGTAGCGGATTGTAGCTCATCGAAATCCGCATGCGTGGCTGGTCTTGATGGTGGGACGATGGTGGGCATCCGGCCCGCGGGGTCGGCGGTGGAGGTGGAGATTCCCCGGTGGGCGAAGACGGTCCGGAGCAGGCGAGTTTTGCTCTGCCAGTGGGCACGGTGACGTTTTTGCTCACCGATGTGGAGGGCTCGGCGCGGTTGTGGGAGGTCGCCCCGCGGGCGATGGGGGTCGCTATCTCCAGTCACTACGAGGTGTTGGATGAGGCGATTGCGCGCCATGGTGGGGTGCGGCCGGTGGAGCAGGGCGAGGGCGACAGCGTGGTGGCCGCGTTTGCCCGCGCCTCGGATGCGCTGGCGGCTGCGGTAGATGCCCAGCGGACGCTTCACCAACAGACCTGGCCTGAAGGGGCGGCGTTGCGTGTACGGATCGCGGTGCACACCGGCGAAGCCCAGCGGCGGGATGAAGGCAATTATTTCGGTCTGGCGATCAACCGCTGCGCCAGGTTGCGCGCGATCGCCCACGGTGGACAGACCGTGATATCGCGCACCACCCGCGATTTGGCACTGGATCGGTTGCCCGAGGATGTCGCGCTGGTGGATTTGGGGGTGCATCGGCTGCGTGATCTGGGACGGCCCGAGCAGGTCTTCGAGTTGGTGCATCCGCGGCTGCCGGCGAAGTTTCCTCCTCTGCGCTCGCTGGAGGCAATGCCGACCAATTTGCCCAGCGAGCTGTCCAATTTCGTGGGCCGGCGCAACGAACTGACCCAAATTCGTGAGCTTTTGGGGCAGGCGCGGCTGCTGACCCTGACCGGCGCCGGGGGGTGCGGCAAGACCCGGTTGGCGTTGCAGGCCGCCGCCGACGCGATAGACGGCTACCCCGAGGGAGTGTGGTGGGTGGAACTGGCCCGGGTAGAAGACCCCATGCTGGTGTCGGCGGCGGTGATTGCGGCGTTGGAGTTGCGTGAGGCACCGGGTCGACCGTCGGTAGACACGCTGGTGGGGTATCTACGGACACGCCGGGTGCTGTTGGTGCTGGACAACTGTGAGCATCTGGTCGAAGCATGCGCGGCGTTGGTAGATGCACTGCTGCGAGGATGTGCGTCGTTAACGGTTCTGGCGACCAGTCGCGCACCGCTGGGCGTGCCTGGGGAGATCACCTGGCGGGTGCCGTCGATGGCGGTGCCTGCTGAGACGGCGCGGGAGTCGGTCGAGTCGTTGCGTGCGTTTGATGCGGTGTCGCTATTTATGGACCGGGCCCGACAGGTGCGTCCGAATTTCGCGATTACCGCGGAGAATGCGCCCGCGGTAGTACAGATCTGCCACGATCTGGACGGGATTCCGTTAGCGATTGAGTTGGCGGCTGCGCGGGTGCGGATGATGGCACCCGAACAGATCTGCCGCGCATTAAGTGACCGGTTCCGTGTGCTCACCGGGGGGGCGCGCACTGTGATGCCACGTCAACAGACCTTGCAAGCCTCCTTGGACTGGAGTCATGAACTGCTCAGCGACGCGGAGCGCACCCTGCTGCGGCGGCTGTCGGTGTTTGCCGGGGGCTGGACCCTAGAGGCGGCGGAGCAGGTCTGCTCCGGTGAGGATTTTGACCGCTACGCGGTGCTGGACCTGCTCACCGCCCTGGTCGACAAGTCTCTGGTCGCCACTGACGAACACGGCCCCGAGACTCGCTATCGGCTGTCGGAGACCGTGCGTCAGTACAGCACCGCCTGTCTGATCGACGCTGGCGAACTCGACCACCTCCGCCAGCAACACCTGACCTACTACCTCGCGCTGGCCG
The DNA here is from genome assembly GCA_019244295.1 of Pseudonocardia sp. Lineage (GTDB taxonomy): Bacteria > Actinomycetota > Actinomycetes > Mycobacteriales > Pseudonocardiaceae > Pseudonocardia. The sequence goes on along the minus strand of JAFASX010000024.1, from coordinate 28,267 downwards.
AACGCGCCGGGCCTCAGATACTCAGCGCCGGGTCAGGCAACCCTATCCTGCACACCGTGGCCATAGAGTTGCCTAACCTGTGCGCCGCTCTGGACCGGACAACAACCACAGACCCCAGCGCGGGGCTGCGTCTGATGGACGCGCTGACCTTGTTCTGGATTTTCACCGGCCGATACCACGAGGGTGAGGCCGCCTACGCCCGCGCCCTCAATGCCGCCGGCGAGGAACCAACCATGCTGCGTGGGCGAGCGCTGGCCGGGCGTGGTTACCTCGGACTCTGGGGTGGCCATGAGGACGCGCCGAACTGGTCCCAAGCAGCGCTGGAGATCGGACAGACCTGGGGCGATGCATGGACACAAGGACGAGCGCTCAACACCCTTGGAATGTTGGCCAGTTTTGGTGACCCGGCCGGTGGGCGGCTGCTGCTTCAGCGCGGTATGGAGCTGGCCACTCAAGCCGGCGACGACTGGTGTCGTATCCATGCCGCCCAAGTGCTAGCTCTTGCCTGGCTCTTCCAGGATGAGTTTGACACCGCGCGCCCGATCCTTGATGACGCGTACGCGATCGCCACTCGGATTGGAAACCAGACCGGCATCGCACTTCATTATTATTGCCTGGGCCGGGAAGCGCTGATCTATGGGCAGTTGACACAGGCGCGGCAGCTTTTAGCGCGTTCCGTTAGCATCTATGAACAGGTTGGTGCACCAATCACCAACGGCCTCGCCCACGGCTTTTTGTCGCACGTGCACCTTATGTGCGGCGAAACTGAGAATGCCTACGCGCTGGCCAGCGCCACGCTCAAGCGGGTGCAACAGGTCGGTGCGGGCACCGTCTTGGGAATGGTTCAGGGGACGCTGGGCAGAGCCGAACTGGCATTGGGCAAGCTGGCCGCAGCCCGCGAACATCTCCATAGCGCTGTCTACACCGATTGCCATGGAATGCTGTACTACCTTTGCTGGGCCCTCGCGGGGCTGGGCACTTTGGAGCGGCTGGAGGGCAATCTCCAGGCTGCCTACAATTATGGTGAGCAGGCGCTAGACACCGCCCGGCGGTTGGGCAGCGTATGGATGCAAGCTGGCGCCGAGCGGCTACTGGCCCGAGTCGCCTTGGCGATGGGCAACACCGATGATGCCGAGCGCTACGCCCATGATGGATTAGTGCGCCTCCAGGCCAAAGGGCTCGCTTTAGACATCCCCGAATGCCTCGACACGCTCGCCGCCATCGCCATAACCCAGGAAAGATTCGATCAAGCCGCCCAACGGCTCGCCGTCGCCGCGGCTGGGCGACAGCGCCTAGGCATCATCCGCTTTCCACCCGAGCCCGAATTTTGGGCCAGCGTCGAGCGCACCACGCGAGATGCCCTGGGAGACGACCGGCATCACAAGGCCTGTACCGAGGGCAATGCCGCTTAGTTAAGCATTTGGCCTGGTCAGGGCAGAGCGGCTCGAGGGCAACCTCCAGGCCTCCCAGGTGATTCCTACGATAACGCGCTGGTCGAATCTGTGAACGCGTTGGACAAGAAGGAACTTATTGATGAGAAAGGTCCATAGAATGGTGTGTCAGATGTCACATTAGCGACTGCGGAATGGGTTTACTGGTATAATCCTGAACGGTTGCGCTCCTGATGCGGGCACGCCCCGCCGATGGAGTTCGAGGAGGCCCTCTGGCAGGGCCGTCTCCGGTGGCACCCAGCGGTGGAAGACAGATGATCAGGTCTCCACAAAAATCCAGGGTGGTCCAGCGGTTGGGTGGCTTACACTTTTGGCATGCCAGTGGGGCTGCGGTCGGCAAATGTGAGGCTGTTGGAGCGCGACAGGGAACTCGCCCGCATCGAACAGGCGGTCGCGGCTTTGGAGCGCGGGCACGGGAGTGTGTTGATCGTCGAAGGCGCCGCCGGTATCGGTAAAAGCGCCTTATTGCGGGCGCTGTGCATGCAAGCCGCCGAGCGGAATGCGCGGACCTTTACCGCCCGGGCCAGTGAGTTGGAGCGCAATTTCGGTTTTGGAATAATCCGTCAGCTACTAGAAAGACGGATCGTGGGCGCCGGCGAGTCGGAGCGGACCGAGTTGCTCGCCGGCGCGGCGGGACTGGCGGGTTCCGTGCTAGGGCTAGACGGGGAGATTCGGGATTCGTTTGCGGCGTTGCACGGGCTGTACTGGCTAGTGGCCAACTTAGCAACCGGTGGCCCGATGGTCTTAGCGGTGGACGATCTGCAGTGGGCGGATGAGCCCTCGCTGCGGTGGCTGATTTATTTGAGTCACCGGCTGGAGGGACTACCCGTGCTGGTGGCTGTCACTACCCACCCGCCGCATTTTGGGCATTCCCCGTTGCTAGCTGAACTGCTCGCCGTGGGTGGTGTGCAGGTGGTCAGTCCTGGCCCGCTTAGTGAGCCCTCGGTGGCCCAGTTGGTCTGTGCGGGGTTGGGCATCGCACCTGATCCGGCGTTTGTCTCGGCGTGCGCGAAGGCGAGTGAGGGTAATCCTTTTGTGCTGCACGAGTTGATTGCTGATTTAGCCGCGGACGGGATAAATCCTACGGCTGCGTACGCCGACCAGGTGGCTGAGCGCGTCCCCGCTCAAGTCCAGCGTGCGGTGCTGGCTCGTTTGAGACGGTTGGATCAGACAGCCATCCGGTTAGCGCACGCGGTGGCGGTGTTGGGGGAAGGCAGTGCACTGCGTGTGGCCGCGGCGTTAGCTGAGCTGAATGTCGACGTTGCCGCGGCTGCCGCTGATGTGCTGCGAACCGCTGAGCTACTAGCCGAAGACCGGACGCTGCGGTTTGCGTATCCCTTGGTGCGATCGGCCATCTATGAGCAACTTGCCCCTGGCTCGCGCGTCCGAGCGCACGGACGTGCTGCCCGATTGCTTTTTCGTGAGGGTGCCGATAGCGAGCGGGTGGCCGCGCAGGTGTTGTCCTGCGAGCCGGGGGGAGACCTGGACGCCGCGGAGGTACTGCGCTCGGCCGCGGCGGCAGCAATGGCACGAGGCGCCCCCGAGACGGCCGTTACTTATCTGCGCCGAGCACTGGCTGAGTCGCCAACCGATCAGCTCCGCGCCGCGGTGTTGGCTGAACTGGGGAACGCTGAACGAATTGCCCGCGACCCGGCGGCGATAGTGCATCTGGAACAAGCGTGGCAGGCCACCATCGACCCGGTAGCACGCGCTCGGCTTGCCGACCAGCTGGCTAGCGTGCTGCTGCCGATCTCGAGCGTTGCTTGGCAGTGCAAGAGGCCGCGTTGGAGGACCTCGGCGACCGGGATCCTGACCTAGCGGTCCGCCTGCACGCCCACAAAGAAGCCTTGGAGCTGTTCGGCGTCCAGTCGACCAAAGCGTGTGAGAGTGCAATTCAGCAATTGCGTGACCTGGCTGCCCGCGACATTCCCGCCAGCCGCTCGGCACAGCTGACGTTAGCTTATCTGTTGGCTCTGCGTGGCGACAGTTGTCATGAAGTCGGTGAATGGGTCGAACGCGGATGGGACAATGGCCGATTTTTGGCCGAGGAGAGCTGCGAGGCAGCGCCAGCTATGAATGCCATCTGGGCACTGATCTATGTCGATGAGCTGCACCGGGCGCATGTGCTGGCTGATGTAATGCTGGCTGACGCCCAGGCGCGCGGATCGGTGGTTGGCTTTCAGTTCGCCGCCGGACGGCAGGGAGTCATCGCTCTGCGCCTCGGCGCGCTAGTCGAAGCCGAGGCAAGTACTCGCGCCGCGTTTGAGCTGGCCACCGACCACAACCTCGCGCTTAGCCTACCGATCCACGCCGCCTCGCTTGGATTAACGCTGCTCGAACGCGGACAGCTCAAACAGGCGCTTGCGATCGTCGACGCAGTCACGCTTTCCTCTAGCATCATAGAGTCCCACTACAGCGGGACGATTCTGTTGGAGGCGCGTGGTCGGATTCGCCTGGCGGGTGGGCACCGCGAGCAGGCCATCGCTGACCTACGTCAGTGTGGTCAATTCGCCGACCGCGCCCAGCTCCACAACCCGAACTTTTTACCCTGGCGGTCGTCGCTGGCGCTTGCGCTGGTATCACAAGACCCGCAAGAAGCAGGCGAGTTAGCTCAAGAAGAGCTCGACCTCGCCCGCCATGTCGGTGCTCCGCGTGGGATCGGTATCGCATTACGCGTCTGCGGGCTTCTTGCCGAAAAAAAAGAAGGCATCAAGTTGCTCGAGCAGTCCGTTGCGGTGCTCGAACACACCGATATGCGGCTTGAGTTGGCGCACTCGCTGACCGAGCTGGGTGGCGCGCTGCGTCGCGCCGGGGCACGCACCGTCGCCCGCGAACCATTACGGCGCGCTCTTGATCTAGCTACCCGCTGCGGCGCCACAGCCCTGGCTCAGCGCGCTCGAGAAGAAGCGCTCGCTGCGGGCGCCCGCCCCCGTCGACCCTGGACTAGTGGCGTGTACGCCCTGACGCCCAGCGAGCTGCGAGTCGCCCAATTAGCGGCCCAAGGGTTGGGTAATCCGCGGATCGCTCAAGCGCTGTTCATCACCACCAAAACCGTCGGTGACCATCTGACCAGCACCTACCGCAAACTCAACATCTCCTCCCGCGGCCAACTCGCCACAGCGATGACGGCCCACGCCCCATCCGACACAGCCGCCCCTGGCTACCCCCAGCCGCCCAACCCTGCTGAATAGTCATCAGTGCCCCTGACGGGGCGCCCGTTCGGGCTGAAAATTCGTCGCACCAGCACCACCAGCCCCAGCGGCACCTATTTTCGAACTAGTTAGTTACCCGCGCCGACCCACACTTTTTGTTTGCATCGCTAACCACATTCGTGCCGTTTTTGGTTCCGGTTCACTCGAATGCCGGTCAGCAGGCCCGCACGCATACCGCAACAATGGCTTGATCGGCAATCTAGATATGATTCGTGGCGCGTGGGTGGTGTCCTTGTTGTCGCCTGCGCGAGTAATCCACTCTACGCGTCGTATGATCTCACGGCGGTTTGTCAGATGTGTAGGAATCACACTACACGGGTGGACGGCGGCGATAAATCCTTTCCGTGGGGTGCCGCCGAGCATGCCGATTACGCCTCGTTCCGGCAAAGGACTGTCGGAAAGTGAAATGTTTCAAGCCTTGGTGGGCTGTCCGCGCGCGCTCGGACCAGGTGAGTACGACTCGGCAGCGGGGTCACCCGCGAAGTCAGTGGATGGGGGAGTCTTCGAATGCTGGAGAATTCGACGATCCTGCTCGTTCGTCACGGCGAGAAGCCCGGCGGCGGTTGCAGCAGGGACACCGACGGAGACGTGCACCTCAGCCGGGACGGTGACACCCGCGCCCAGGCCTACGTCAACTATTTCCAGACGTTCAAGGCCGAGACAGCAGACGGCACACAATCAGAGGCAGTCACGCTCAACTTCCTCTTCGCCGCCAAGAACAGCCACTCCAGTCATCGACCGGTGGAGACCCTCACACCGCTGGCCGAGGCCACGAACTTGCCCTTCAACGTCGACATCAAGGACGCCGACTACGACACGGAGCTCATCCCGGCCCTGGCGGACCCACAGTACGCCAACTCCAACATATTGATCTGCTGGCACCACGGCACGCTCGTGCAGCTGGCCGACGAGCTGCTGCGGGTCAACGACCAGCCCCAGCCCGACCTCACCGTGGCGAACACATGGCCCACGACGTACGACTGCAATACTTTCGGCTGGCTGTTCCAGATCCGCTACGACGCCCACGGGACCGTCCAGCCCGACTGGACTCGCTGCCTCAACGAACAACTCATGAACGACGACACCACCGACCCCCATGACCCGTCGCGGACCGACTGACCGAGGCTTTCCCGGGTTTGGGCCGACGCTACTCGTGGTCTGTCGATCACGAGTAGCGTCGGCTTGCACCTCACTCACTCTCGGGCGGACAGATGGGGGATCGGGCTGCGCGATCATGGACGTGTTCTGCGGTAATCAGCCAGAGCGCACGGCACGAGTTCGAGGCCGAGTGGGCCGCCACCGGCTGCGAAGCGCGGCTAGGTCCGTTCGCCGTGTACACCAACGCCTGGTTCGACTCGTTGATCGACGGGGTGAGGGCGCGGACACTCGCGGAGTACTGGAGGCTGTGTACGACGTGGGCGCCGGGCTTCGGCCTCGGGTGGTAGGCGCGATCCGGCGTCCCGAGGTTGAGGGGTGCAAGTTCACGGTCAGGGCCGTGACCTGGTGAGATAGGGGCTGGCAAGATCAGTGTTGTGGTGGTGCAGACGCTGGGGTTGCTGATCGTCAGGAGGTTGCTCGGGGTGCTGGGGCTGAGCCCGTCCCCAGACGCCCGAGATATTGAGATCGCCGTCTTGCGTCACCAGCTCGCGGTGCTTGCTCGACAGGTCGCTCGCCCCCGGTACACCCCGACCGATCGGATGGTGTTGGCCTGGTTGGCGAGGTTGTTGCCCAGGGATCGGTGGCGGGCGTTTCTGGTGACTCCGGCGACGTTGCTGCGCTGGCACCGAGAGCTGGTGGCCCGCTGCTGGACTTACCCTGCGACCGGCCGTGGTCAGCGGGGCTTGCCGGAGGCGACAGTTGATTTGGTTGTGCGGCTGACCAGGGAGAACCCTCGGTGGGGCTACCTGCGCATCGTCGGCGAAGCGGGCAAACTCGGGGTAATGGTGTCGGCCACCTCGATGCGGTCGATCCTGCGCCGTCATGGTCTCGGGCCGGCTCCACGGCGCGGCGGGCCCAGCTGGGTGGAATTCCTGCGCGCACAGGCCACCGGCACGGTGGCGATGGATTTCTTCACCGTGGAGACGATCGGCATGACCCGGCTCTACGTATTGTTCTTCATCGAGGTCGATCGCCGCCGAGTACATCTGGCCGGCATCACCGCGCACCCCACCGGTACGTGGGTGACCCAGCAGGCCCGCAATCTGCTGATGGGGCTGGGGGAGTGGGCCGATCAGTTCCGCTTCCTGATCCGCGATCGGGACGCCAAGTTCTCCGCGTGCTTCGACGCCGTGATCACCGGCGCCGGGTAAGCGCACCCGTCGCGGAATCATCCGTGTCTAAGCTACTGGACACCGGCACCGCATAATCAGGTCGGGACCACTAAAAACTCGGGCCCGTAGTTGCCGTCACCGCCGGGCAACGGGATCTTCAGTAAATCCGTTACTCCCGCGTCCTTCAGGTTCTCCATCTTGCCGACCGCGTTATTTAGCACCGCGATGTCTCCATCTTCCCACGCGCGCTGTAGATCTTGAAGGATGTCCGTATACGCCGCGTTGAATTTCTCCAGCAAAACACGTACAGTATCTGGCGGATTGGGCCATCCGCCGTGGGGAACCGTCCCCATGGGGTACACCTCGGGAAACGGAAAGACGTCGCCGGTCCAATCCCACTTGCCGTTTACTTGCCGAAATTTATGCCCTTTATATATTTCACCGAATTTGTAGTAGTGGGCGAGCTCGCCAGCAGCATCAACGTGCGGAGCCTCAGGTGACGTCGAGGTCCCCTCCCCCTGTTCCTTAATCAGTTCGATCGCGTTCAGGACGCCTGCAAGGTCCTCGATCAGCTCTAATTTGTTCTCACCGATATCGTACGACGGAGTCAGTTGCTTGTTCGTACTGATCGGCGGCTTGACCGTTTGAAATGCATTCATGAGGCCGTCATAGAACGCGCCAATGGTGGGCGGCCCTTCTATCAGGGCCAGCGCGAGAGGTTGTTCTGGCATTTCGATTTCCATGAACACCGTTCGGACTTGCTCCTTGGTCAAGCCGGCCAGCGTTACGCAAAGATCGTGATGCACACCGCCGGGTAGATGTGAAGGATAGGTCAAGGCGGCATCCTTGATTGTGGGCGTACCACCGATCGCATTCATAATGTTGCAGACTAACGCCATGTGGAACATCTCATCGAGGACGATATTTTTGATCATCGTAGCGACGGGGTGAGTTGGATCCTTGATTGACCACATAGCGCACAGGTACGGTGGAATTGTTGACAGCTCCAACGCGATCGCGGACTGGAGACTGCGTTCGATCCATTCCTCACGGCGGTCCTGCTCGGGAACCTGCATCAACCGGATAATCTGATCGTCCGGCACAGCTGCCCTCGTCATAGCGCATCTCCTTCAAAAATCATCGGTCAGGTTGTGAGATAATCAAGCTGCTTGGTGAGCGACCAAAGCCGCAGCTTGGGGTAGTGAGGCTTTCATGCGCTTAATGCCTCCTTCGTGTCAACCAGTGGCGTCAGCAGCGCGGTGAGGATTCGCACCCCGTCCTGGGTGAGCACTGATTCGAGGTGATACTGCACCGAGCTGAAACGCCGACCACGTAGGGCGTGTACCTCTCCCGAGGAGGCGTCCCGGCTGACCTGCACCAGTCCAATGCCGGGACGCACGACCTGATCACAACAGCTGGTGGCGACAAAGCTGTTGTAAAAGCCGACCCGTTCTCGCGAGCCGAATAGGTTAATCTCACGCTGGATGCCCTGATTTGGGGTCTCACGGCGCACGAGAGCAAACCCGAGCCGCATGCTGAGCAACTGGTGGCTGAGGCAGACGGCCAGAAATGGTGTCCGCCGGGTAAGCAGTGTGTCGATTACCGCGGAAAGGTGCGCCATTTTCCAGTTGCCAGTGTCTCTCGGGTCACCGGGGCCGGGGCCCAAGACGACGAGGTCATAGCCGTCGAGGTGGTACGGCTGGTCGAAGTGGGTGACATCCACGTGCAGCCCCGTGGACCGCAGTTGGTGGGCCAGCATCGAGGTAAAGGTGTCCTCGGCGTCGATGACGAGCGCTCGGAGACTGGTCAGCAGCGGCTCCAGCGAGGTCCGCGAGTTAGTATCGCTAAGCCAGAAGCGCGCAATCGTCGCGTTGCGCTGGGCCAGGGCTGCCCGCACCTGGGGATGTTCACCGAGTCGTTGGGATGAGCCCAGCGCGGAAAGCAGGCTCGCGGCCTTGGCGCGGGTTTCGGCGACCTCGGAAACTGGATTGGAGTGCCGGACCAGCGTCGCTCCCACTGCGATCTCAACGCGACCGTGGTGTTCAATGTTGGCAGTCCGGATGAGGATGGCGGAGTCGAGGGTACGTCCGCCGCCGTGATCACGACCGATGAGGGCTACGACCCCGCTGTAGTAACCGCGGCCGTGCGGCTCGTAGCGGGAGATGACCCGGCAGGCGCTTTCCAGCGGGCTGCCGGTGACCGTGGGAGCGAATATCGTCTCCCGCAGAATGTCCCGCGGATCGAGGTTGCTGCGCCCCTCGATCAGGTATTCGGTGTGCGCGAGCCGGGTCATCTCCCGCAGGAACGGGCCCACCACTCGGCCACCGTGGTCGCAGATCCGGGCCATCATTTTCAGCTCCTCGTCGACCACCATGTACAGCTCGTCGGTCTCCTTACGGTCAGCAAGAAATTCCATGACCTCCGACAGAACCGGACCGGATGGCGGGTAGCGGTAGGTGCCGCTGATGGGATTCATTACCGCGACGCCGTTGTTCAGGCTGATGTGCCGTTCCGGGGTGGCGCCCACGAAGGTCCGGGTGCCGGTGTGCACAACGAACGTCCAGTAAGCCCCCGACTCTCGCTCGAGCAATCTGCGGAAAAAGGTCAGTGCACTGCGGAAGGAGTAATCGACGATGTGGGTCACGAACGATCGCTTGATGACGAAATTCGAGCCCTCGCCGGTGCTGATCTCGTCGGTGACGACCGCGCGGACTATATCGGCGTAGGCGTCGTCGTCAACATCGAAGCAGCTGTCGGCCAGGTTGATCGGCTCATTCGGCAATCGCCGCAACGCGTCGGACGCCGCAATCTCGCCCTGATCCGTCACGGACATCACGATCAAAGGTGAGCCGTCAGCAGGGGCAGCGAAGCCACGCTCGGTGATCTGCTGGTAGGGTACGAGAACCAGCGCCTCGTGCCGCGTTTCACCGGCTCGCCCGGTGTCGGCCGGCAGCGGGATGTCGGCGAGTCTGGTCGGGGTTGACACCTCGCCAAGCAGCACCTCCAACCGATCTGGCCCGCGTGCCTCGGGGCGGTGCACCAGGGCGAAGGCCGGCGGCTGCGGCGCCAGCACCCGATCAAGCAGGTCCCGCGTTTTGAATGGTGAGTCATACGTCCCGATCATTGAAAGACCTCATCCAAGGTGATGACCACAGCACAGCGAGCCGCCGTGTAACTGACGGCCATCTGTTGGTGGTCGACGGAGAAATCGGTGATGGCGTCGGCGATCAGGAACGTTTGGATGTCATTGGTGAACGCTTCGACGGCAGTCATCAATACACCGACGTGCGCGTATACGCCGCAAACGACGAGCTGATCTCGACCCTCATCGCGCATCTGCTGCAAGAGGTCCGAGCGGTAAAACAGGCCACGCTGCGCTTTGGCCATGCCGCCGGGCTGTGCAGTGTAGATCACTGGGACTGCCGTGAGTCGCCCCGGCTCGCGGTGGGGGTCTAGCCGCTCGCATATGGCGAGTAGCTCGGCGAGTTGCATCCGGGGGCCGACCTTGCATGCCACGGGATTGACCACGTTGGCCAGCAACGCCACGTGGGCACCATCAATTTGGCGAGTCCGCTCGCCGACCCACGGCCAGTGGGTGAAAGTCAGCGCAAACCGACCTTCCCCGTCTGGGCGCAGCATGGGAATCTCATAGTCGAGCAGCAGTGCCTCGTGGCTTGTCCACACCGGCGATTCGGCGTGCAGCGATCGCGAAGGGCCGTGCCAGCCGAGGTGACTCATCACCTCGCTAGCCGCCTGGTAACCCGCCAACAGCCACCATGGATCGGGCCGCCTACCCTCCGGGTCAGGGTCTGGGCTGTTCACCATGTGACCCCAATAAACCGGCAACTCAACGTCACCGACTCGCTCAGTTGGCTGGGAACGGGGCTTGCCGTACTGGCCCGCGATGTGACCTACCCGCACCACCGGCTTATGCGTGATCATCTTTATCACGCCGGCGAGCACATCGAGCAATCCGACCTTGCGAGCGATGTCACCGGCGGTCCGTTCCGCGCCGCCAGTTCCTGGCGTACGAGCCGAACCAGCGCCATGTTTTCCCACCGCGGCTGTTGTGCGGCCCACATCCGCGGGGGGCCAGCAAGGCGTAGTTCACCGAAGTCTCCAATGTGAGGGAAATAGCAGCAGTACATTCGCGGCGCTACTGAAGACATCAGACGATATGAGCAAGTGGCCCAAACCTCAACTGTAAAAGTGTTCGTTCGATATTCACGGTGACCCTTCGGATGTGGCCTTTTTGTAGAGGACTCCGCATTGCGGACGTCGTGGCCAACTGTCCGCCAATATCAGTCCATGGTCATCGGATGCGGGTACGGACGTTTTGCATGCTCGTACCGGATGTTTGCGCCGGAAGATCCCGCTAGACGAGTGGCCTTGGTCGTTCCCCACACGGTTGGCGGTGGTCGCCAACGCTCGAGCCAGCTCGGGCAGCGGATTAGGTCCCGGGACCAACCTCAGCGCGACGGTCAACCATGCCGGGTCGCTGTCGACCAGCGGCACCACCGCGGCGTTAAGCAGCGATGACTTCCCACAGCCCAACGGCCCGACGACAGCCAGCGGTGTTCCAACACTACCCATCGCGCGCACCCGGTTGCCAACCTCGCAAGCCTCTGCTGCCCGACCGAAAAACACCCGACTAAACGCCGCGGTGAACGGCTCCAACCCGGGGAAAGGATTCTCGCCTTCTCGCCACCCACCCGCACCGTCATCGAGCAACCGCACCGTCTGGAGCACCCGCTCGCGAGCTCGCCGAGGATCGGTTTGATAGTCGGTGTATTGCAAACGCGACATCAGCGGGTGCACCACGCCGGCCTCAGCGTGCAACGGCATAGACTGACACCCCCACGCCCGCGCGATCCCGACCTCAGCCCAACACCGGTTCGACACCACAAACGATGAGGTCACCTACCGCGATCACCGCATCAGCTCGCCCTGATGAAAATACGGGCCACGACCACCCCCTATCTGGCGTCACCAAGGACGATACGTGTAGTCCGCGACAAACAAACTGAAAAACCCGACCCAACCCCCGGCCGCAGTCGGGACGGGTTAACGATCAGAAATCCGCCAGCCACGAGCCGTCCCCGGCTCCGGCTAGGCACTGGTAGGCAGGCTCTTTGACTGCCTCGCGGCGTCAGCATCGCTGAGGTCGGTGGTGAACTTGACCACCAGCTGGTCGATGCGGCGCAGCAGCCGGACCGCGCCGAGCAAGGTGACGCGGCAGTCAGGGTCGGGGATGTGGGCGGCGTAGGACTCCGCCGCGTCGATGAGATCCTCCGCGGGGGCGATCTGTCTGGTCTGGTGGTGTTGCAACATCTGGCGCAGCGCGTTGAGGTTGACCCGGACACGCGCGGCGGCGGGCTGCAGGGTCGGCGCCCACCCTGGTTCGTGGATGTCGTCGGCGAGGCGCGCCAGGTGACGGACGTAGTACTCGACGGCCGTCAGCATTCGCAACGTGCGCTGGTAGCTGGTTCGTCCGCGTCGCCACGGCAGTGGGTTGTCCAGCGGCTTGGCTCGCTGACGTAGCGTGCGTAATGTCTGGTGCAGGTCTCGGGTGAGCTGGCCCGGTGGGCTGGCCGGTTCCCGGCCGAGGATGCGCTCGACCGACGCGGCCAGCACCGCGTCGGTTGTGTCCGCCATCTCGTTGAGGGCTTCACTAAATGCCTCACGGGTCCGTTTCGGCACCACGAAGTACGCGGCGAGCATGCCCATCGCCACGCCGACGGCGGTCTCCTCGATCCGCAGGACCAATGTCTGGACGCTGAATTGCCCGATCAGCCCGTAGAGCACAGCCAGTACCGCAGTGATCCACAACGCGACTAGCGTCTGCGAAATGCGCGCGAGGTACAGCGCGAGGAAAGCGCAGCCGAACAGCACCATGAGTGCCGCCAGCTCGTGGCCGCTGACCAGGAAGGCCAGGCCCATGCCGGCCACCACGCCGCCGATCGTCCCGACAAGGCGCTGCCAGCCACGGCTGACCACATCACCGCGGCTGCTAGTGTTGACAAAGACAATAAACGCGGTCAGCACCGCCCAGTACCAGCGTGTCGGCGACACCACCTCACCGATCACGATCGCCAGGCTGGTCGCGATGCCGACCTGCAGAGCTTGGCGGGTGCTCAGTGCCATGCCGTGAGGGACATCAGCGTCGGCTCCGCTGGCCGCGTCTTCGTCGGTGTCAGATTCTGCCGACCCATCCCGACCGGCGGACACGATTGTGGGAACTTCTCCATCGCCGGACCGGCCCGTCGGCGGGTGAGTTGGTGCATGGTCCTTCGCTGGGGCCGCGCCCTCGGTGCCCTGAACTGTCGCTAGCGCGTCCGCCAGCCGGATCACCGCAAACGCTACTCGCTGAGCGCGGTCGCTTTGTCCCTTGGTCTCGGTGGCTAGTGCCCAGACGGCGCGTTTGGCCTCGTCGAGCAGTGCGGGGACCATCGCAGACGGGATGCCGGTGGCTGAGGCCGCCCCGAGGCGATCTACTCCTGCCAGCAGCGAGTGGCGGTTGCCCTCATCCACTGGTGATTCGTGCTGCACCAGTTGCGTGGCCGCCATGGCCAGACGCTCGGCGGCAAGCTCGGCGTCCAAGAACGCAAGGAAAAACTCTTGCCCTGCGCGGTCGCCGTCCCCTCGGTTCTGGGAGTTGTCTCGGTCGTTAGTCGCACTTCGTTCTAGGTTCTCGCCGAGCAGTAGTGCGGTTTCGTTGAGCCGAGCGTGCTGGCGTTCGACGTCATACAGCTTGTTCTCCACCGCTTGCGGCGCGGCCATGAGCAAGTTCGCGACTGCCTGGACAAGGGCATGCAGGCGGGCGCGGAACGCGCGGATCAGCCACTCGCGGGTGCGCTGCGGGCGCTCGGCGAAGACCCACCCGCGTAGCAGCAGCGTCGAGCCGATCCCGATGGTCGCGGCGACCAGCAACCATGGCAGCTGCTCGACGGTGACATGCAGGTACTGGGCGAGGAAGTACGGCATGAGCGCGGCCATGCCGAGCGCGGCCCCGCGCGCGCCGTAGCGGCGGATGTAGATCGCGACGGTCGTGACGACGACGAACACGACGTCGGCAACGACGTGGTGCGACGCCAGCAGTGCCCCGGCGGTCAGTGCGGCCAGGGCGGGGCCGAGCAGGAGGACCATCGTGACCCGCAGCCGTGGCAGGTCAGGTTCGTTTACCGTGAGGTCGCAGTTCATCGCGAGCATTGCCGCCACCAGCACCACCGTCACCGGCTGCCCGGTGAGCCAACGCACACCAAAGGTGATGGCGGCTGCGAGCATCATCGACGCTATCCCGATTCCGGCCAGCTGGAGCCGTACCAGGCCAGGATCGGCTCCGCTGAGCATGGTGCGCAGTTCCGATAGCGCCCCGTGCCGCCGCATTCGGCAAGTTTTGCACGTACCAATGTACGATGTCGACGCATCGGCTCCCCGCACCTCTCACCGACCTCGCGCTCGTCATCTAACACACAACCGCGGTCACTTCTGTCAACATAACAACAGCTCTAAAGCATGGTCGTGACCTAATCCCTCCGCCAATTTACCCGCGGTTCGGTAAACACTGCCTAGGAACTTGCCGACGGAGTCGTGGTGTTCGAATCCGCGGAGATCACCGGCGACGTCCACATCGGCCACCACAGCATCATTGGCATCATTGGCGCCGGCGTGAAAATCATCGGTGATTCACACGGCCCGGTCCGGATTGGTGCCCGGGTGCGGATCCTGGAAAACACCATGCTGCACCTGCTCCCGGATAACGACCTGATCGTCGGGGACGACGTCACGATCGGACCCGGCTGCATGATCCACGGCTGCCACATCGGGGCGGGCACGGTGGTGGAACCGGCGGCGATCGTTCACGCGGGCAGTCTGGAACGTGCCAAGCTAGTGATGGGCCGCCACCAGCCGGCGGAACGCCGGCACGACCTCTTCGCCGAACACCGCGATCTGCCGTTCATGATCAGCGTTGGGCCAGTACACGAATCCGTTCATGCCGAAACGGTCCACGACCTCGATCAGCTAGCCCACCCACTGCTGAACCGAACCCTGAAACAGGTCGCGGCTTTCGGCGCCGATCATGCCGCCGAGGTTGTAAACCTTGCGAATCGACTCCGGATCACGGCCAGCGCCCTCGGCCCCACCGTTGACCCGCGCTATCGCTTCAGACCGCCGATCGAGACCCAAAGAGCCCAGCGTCGGAAGCCAGCCATCCGCCTGAGCGCCAGTTAGCCGGAGGGTCCGTGGCCCGTAGGCGCCCAGCCAGATACTCAGCCCCGGCCCCGGCGTCGGACCAGGGTGCACTCCGGCAAGGCGGTAGTGTTCGCCGGAAAACCGCACCGACCGCTGCCCACTCCACATCAACCGAATCACCTGGATCGCCTCGGCCAGTGCATCCACCGCCTCCTTCGGGCCGCGCTTGGGGCCGCCCATCGCCACAATGGCATCCCATAACGCCCCCGCGCCCAGACCGAGCTGGACGCGACCACCGGTGAGCAAGTCCAAGCTCGCCGCCGACTTGGCCAACACCGCCGGTGGGTGCAGCGGAAGGTTGGCGACATTGGGCACGAACGACACCCGCTCGGTCCGCGCGGCCAGGTAGGCAATCAGCGTCCACGTGTCATAAAACGCTGGCTGGTAGGGGTTCGGCTAAACAGCGGGACAGCCCGCTCAGTGGGGCCTTGTCGCCAGCGCTTGCCCTGTCGCGCCGAAGGCGAAGGGTAGCCCAATCCGCGGGTTGTGCGAAGATCAGTCCTCGACGGTTCCGTCTTCGCCGGGCCTGGGTGCCGCGGCGAGGAGACGTTCCATCTCGGCGAGGTCCTCGGTGAATACGTCGCGGCGGGTTCGGGTACCGCACGCGTGTAGCAGCCGCGCGAAATCGTTCGCGGCTTTGCTGATTCGCTCGGTGAGGCCGACCGAACCATCTTGTGCTCCGAAATCATTGGTCGCGGCGTAGACACCAGTCGGCGCGACAATCGCATGGAGATAGGAAAACATCGGCCGTAACGCGTGTTCGAGAACTAGCGAATGTCGCTCGGTGCCGCCGGTCGCGGCGATCAGCACCGGCATGTCGGACAGCGTCTCCTGAGGCAACACATCGAAAAACGACTTGAACAACCCACTGTAGGAGACGTTGAAGGCGGGGGTCACCGCGATAAGCCCGTCGGCGTTGGCGACGGTCTCGAAGGCGGACTCCAATTCCGCATTGGCGAACCCGATCAGCATGGCGTCGATGATCGCCCGTCCGAGCGGTCTCAATTCGATCGTCGAAGAGGACGCCGTGATGTTGAACTTGGCCAACTCGGCCTCGACCGCCTCGGTGATACGGTCGGCCAACAGTCGAGTTGACGAAGGCTGGCGCAATCCGCCACTGATTACTGTCAGCTTGGTCATGACTGTTGCTCCTGTACTGTGGGCTGGATCCCTGAGGGTTTCGCGTCGGCAGTTTTGGCCCGCACCAATGATTCGTGCGTCGGAGCATCCGGCACGTGCTTGGGCCTGCCCACCTGAAATTCCTTGCGCAGCACGGGGAGGACCTGTTCACCGAGCAGATCGAGCTGGTCAAGCACTGTCTTCAGGGGCAAGCCGGCGTGATCAACCAAGAAGAACTGCCGCTGGTAGTCCCCGGCGTAGTCGCGGAAACCCAGCGTCCGATCGATCACCTGCTGTGGCGAGCCTACCGTCAGCGGGGTTTGGGCGGCGAAATCCTCCAATGACGGGCCGTGCCCGTACACCGGCGCGTTGTCGAAATACGGTCGAAACTCAGCCACCGCGTCCTGGCTGTTGGGTCTCATGAATACATGCCCACCCAATCCCACGATGGCCTGGTCGCCGCTGCCGTGTCCGTAATGTTCAAAACGCTCGCGGTACAGCCGCACCATGCGGCGGGTATGCGAGGGCGGCCAGAAGATGTGGTTTGCAAAAAAGCCGTCACCGTAATAGGCGGCAATTTCGGCGACCTCCGGAGTACGGATCGACCCGTGCCACACAAACGGCGGGACCCCGTCTAGGGGCTGCGGAGCCAGGGTGAAGCCCTGTAGCGGCGTGCGGTACTGACCACTCCAGTCGACGACCTTCTCACGCCACAGGCGACGCAGCAACCCATAGTGCTCGACGGTCAACGGGATGGCAGCCCGAATGTCCTGGCCGAACCAGGGGTAGACCGGTCCGGTATTGCCCCGGCCCAGCATCAAATCCACCCGACCGGCGGCTAGATGTTGCAGCATGCTGAAATCCTCGGCAATCTTCACCGGATCGTTGGTCGTGATCAGCGTTGTCGACGTCGACAAGATCAGCCGCTCGGTTTGCGCGGCGATGTAACCCAGCAGGGTTGTCGGTGACGATGGCACGAAGGGAGGATTGTGGTGCTCGCCGGTAGCGAACACATCCAATCCGACTTCCTCGGCCTTCTTCGCGATGGCCACCATGGCACGGATCCGTTCCGCCTCGCTGGGTGCCACCCCGGTCAACGGGTCCGGGGTGACGTCACCGACGGTGAAGATGCCGAACTGCATGCCTGACATTGCCTACCCCTATCCCGGTCGTGAGACGACGGTCTTCGAATCACCCGCTGTGAAGTCACGCCGCCAGCAGCGCAGCGTTCGCCGGCGTGATCGGCGTGGGGCCATCCGGATCTCTAGTCAATCACGACCCCGCGCTTGAGCTGAGGCGGGCGACGGGACAGCAAAGCCAATCGTAAACAGCATCTGAACGAGAGTACACCTCGTGTAGGTGTTGAGCAGCGATCTGTACGCCATGCGCGTACCTTGGCGGCTGGAAGGTCACGCCGACTGCGCAACGCTCTCGATGTTAAGGGTCGACGTTATGTACGGATACGTTTGCACTGCTCGGTCCAAAGGCCTTGATGTCGTCACGCGACTTCACGATCGGCCCAGGCGAGATTTCTTAGCCGAGATACCCCCGGGAGCCGTGGCCGAGTTCTGCTACCTCGGCCCGCCAATCCCAAACGATTTCGAAAGGACGGAACCACGATGGCGAAGCCGCAAAAAAAGCACTGTGTGGTGATCGTGGGGGCGGGTTTCGCCGGCTTCAACGCCGCGCGGGAGCTGTCGCGGCTGATCGGTGCCGCAACCCAGATCGTGGTGATCAACTCGACGGACTACTTCCTCTACCTGCCGCTGATGTCGCAGGTCGCGGGCGGGCTAGTGGAACCGCGGCACATCTGTGTCTCGCTGTCCCAGCGCCTGCACAAGGCCCGGTTCGTGCTTGGCACGGTGCAGCATGTCGACGCTGGGCACAAGGTGGTCAGCTGGACCAGCCCGGAGGGCGGATCGGGTCAGGTCGGCTACGACCGGCTTGTCCTGACTGCGGGCAGCGTGAACAAGCTATTGCCGATCCCGGGAGTAGCCCAGTACGCACACGGGTTCCGCGGCATCGCCGAGGCGATCTACCTGCGCGACCACATCACGCGCCAGCTGGAGCTGGCCGCCATCGCCGCCGACGCCGGCGAGCGCGCGGCACGCTGCACCTTCGTTGTGGTCGGTGCGGGCTACACCGGTACCGAGGTCACCGCGCAGGGCCAGCTGCTGACCACCCGGCTGGTCAAAAAGATGCCGGGCCTGGCCGGGCAGCAGATCCGCTGGATGCTGCTGGACACCGCGCCACGGCTGCTGCCCGACCTCGATGAGCATCTGTCGAAGACCGCCAGCCATGTGCTGCGTCGGCGGGGTGTCGAAGTGCGCACCGGCCAGTCGGTCGCCAACGTCCTGCCCGGCCAGGTCCTGCTGTCTACCGGTGAGAAGGTGGCGACCTGCTCGCTGATCTGGTGCGTCGGAGTCCGCGCCGACCCCCTGGTAGATGGCCTGGACCTGGAGACCAACCGGGGACGGCTTGTGGTCGACGAGTACATGGCCGTGCCCGGCGCCCTCGACATCTACGCCTGCGGGGATTGTGCGGCGGTGCCCGACCTGACCCGCCCAGGCCAGATCTGCGGCATGACCGCCCAGCACGCCCAGCGCCAGGGCCGACAGGTCGCCAGAAACGTCGCCGCCTCGCTGGGCGTCGGCCAGACCCGCGCCTACTGGCACCACGACGAAGGTTTCTTGGTGGACCTGGGCGGACTGGCCGCTGCCGCCAACCCACTGAACATCCCGCTGTCCGGGCCAACGGCCAACGTCCTCACCAGGGCCTACCATCTGTTCGCCATGCCAGGAAACCGGATGCGAATTTTGGCCGACTGGGCCCTGAACGCGGCCACACCCCCGGAAACCACCTCATTCGGGCTCATCAGCGCCGAATCCGTGCCACTCGACGTGGACAAACCACGAGCCTGACCGAACCGCGCCCCTGCGGGCACGGATGGTTCAGAACTAGACCTCTGTCAAGGTCGGCGGGCAATGGGTGTCCGTGTACCGGGTAGTTGTCCAGTACGGGCAAGTCATTGACGTGCCAGGGGGCCGGGATTACCAGTGCGGGGGAGGTTCGGTAAACGACTGGGCGGTGCGCCATTGGCTGTCTGGATAGCGGGTAGGCAGGGTGCGTGCCCAGCCGTTGAGCAGGTCGTCGGGTTCGTGTGTCCGTTTGTATGCCGCTACCTCAAAGGTCAGTCCCCGGCTGGGCTGGTCCGGCGGGAGGACTACATCCTAACCTAACGATCGGGTGATACCGCGTCGCTAGGCGACAGTCCAGCGAGCTGGGGCCGCGGATGGGCGCTGGTCATGATGACAAACGGCGACTCGAGCGCGATAGTTGACGGGTCCAAATTCAGGCGGGGAGGGATCTTATGTCTGTGTCGACTGCTCTGCTGTGGCGGGGACTGTTGGCGATCGCCATCGGCATCGTCTCCGTGGTTTGGCCTGGCATCACCGTCGCTGCGTTTGTCATCCTGTTCGCGGTTTATGCGTTTATGGTCGCGGTCAATGACGCGGCCCGAGCGTTTAGCAGTGATCGTGTCGGCCCGGTAGCGGGATACCTTTTTCTCGCCCTGCTCTCCTTGGCCGCCGGAGTGATCGCCGTGTTGTGGCCGGGCATTACCGCGCTGGTGCTGACCCTCTGGATCGCGGCATGGGCACTGGTCACCGGCATCATGGAGGTCATCTTGGCCTTCTGGCAGGGTGAGACAGTCGGCGAGCGGGCCATGTGGGGTCTGGGTGGCCTGGTGTCTATCGCGTTGGGTGTGGTGCTTGCCCTGGCGCCTGGCGTCGGCGCCCTGTCGTTGGCGACGGTGTTTGGGCTGTTTAGCATCATCGCGGGGATCTCGGCACTGGTGCTGGCGGCGCAGGTACGTCGAATGCGCACCACCGCCGGACGCCTGACTCACTCTCGGATATGAACGAGGTGAAGCCTCGTGCGCCGGCCACGCCGCACGACCTCGGCCACCTACAGGCCAATCCCGGTACGCCCAGAAGCGCTGGTGGTAATCCCCCGTTTATCGATTAGGGAATCCCTCACAGGCAGGCTGCAACGCACTCGGCGGGGCCAACACCGCCGGGACGACTCCTTTTGTTGCGCTTACGGCATGCCTTCGGGATGCGGGCCCCATACGGGCACGGCGTCGGCGAGGATGGTGTCGAAGGCTGATGTCCCGGTCTTGGGCCACTCCCTTGAGCTGCTCGACTACCGCCAGGTTGCGGCGGAAGGTCTCGCCGGTGAAGTCGGGACTCTTGCTGCGCCAGTCGCCGAAGTCGAAGGTCGTGGACTCAGTCATCCGGCCCGAGAGCAAACCGTGAGCCATCGGCCCATAAACCAGCACCCCCATGTCGTGGTCAGCGGTGTAGGGCAGGATCGTCTCCTCGATGTCCCGGCGGAATAGGTGATACGCCGGCTGCAGCGTCTCTACCTGTCCGAAGCGGCTAAATGCCCGCATCTGCTCGGTGTCGTAGTTGGACACGCCGACGTGACGGATCTTTCCCTCCGCGACCAGTTCTTCCAGCGCGCCAGCTGTCTCCTCCGGTGGGGTGTGCAGGTCGGGCCAGTGGACCTGATAGAGGTCGATGTAGTCAGTTCTGAGGCTGTGCAGGCTGGACTCGACTCCCTTGCGCAGCCATTCCCTGCTGGCGTCGCGGACCAGGCGGTCGCCGTCCATGCGCAGCCCACCCTTGGTAGCGATGATCACATCATCGCGGCTGGTCCGCTCCCGCAGCGCCTCGCCTAGCAGCTACTCGGCAACGCCGAACCCGTAGCCCTGGGCCGTGTCGAAGAAGTTGATTCCTAGCTCCAGGGCGTGATGGATGGCGTCCTTGCTGTCCTGGAAGTCGGCGCTACCCCAGTCACCGCCGAAGGCCCACGTCCCGAACGCGATCGCCGAGACCTGGAGGTTAGTTCGTCCAAGTCGAACCCGTCGCATGTTACTTTCCCTTCTTCTGGACTTGTCAGAGCATGGCCCTGCTGAAGTGGTCAGGACCCAATTTCCATGCCCTAACGGTGCCGCGCCGCGGCTGAAATGTCGTCGCAGCCAGCATCCATCCTGACTACCCCTTTCCCGGAATCCCGCGATACCGGCTACCAGGGTGGGCAGGTTTACCTCTGATGACCTATCACCCGACGTGCCATTCAGCGCGGTTGCTGGGTACAGGGACCGTGACGTGGCCGCAGGGGTGCGGCCTGCGGTCAGCTGAAGCCTGGGTGGGGGCCCAGGGGGAGTTCGACTCGCACGCAGGTGCCGGCGCCGGGCGCGCTGTGCACGGACAGTCGACCGCGAAGTGCCTCGACCCGGTCTTTGAGCCCGACCAGGCCCGACCCGCCGGACAGATCGGCTCCGCCGCGTCCGTCGTCCCGCACGCCGACCACCACGACGGCGTCGCCGGCATCGACCTCGACGTGGACGATTGAAGCGTGGGCATGCTTGGCCGCGTTGGTCAACGCCTCGGAGACGACGTAGTAGGCGGCGATCTCGATCTGCTCGGGTAGTCGACCGTCGACTCGCGCATCCAGCTCAACCGGAACGGTGCAGCGGCGGGCGAGGGCCTTGAGTGCGGGGCGCAGCCCGCCCTCGCCCAGGATGGCCGGGTGGATTCCGCGAGCAAGCTCGCGCAGCTCGTCCAACGTGCTGGTGGCCTCGGCGACTAGGGCATTCAGCTGCGCGCGCAGCTCGCCGGCGTCAGGTGGTACCACCTCCTTGACCGCGCGCAGCTTCAGGGCCAGGGAAACCAGTCGCTGCTGGGCCCCGTCGTGCAGATCCCGCTCGATGCGGCGGCGGGCGTGGTCAGCGGCGGCCACGATCCGTGCACGGGAGGCGGTCAGCTGCGCTTGGCTTTCGGCATTGGCGATGGCGGCAGCGACCAGCTCAGTGAAGCCGGCTAGCCGGGCCTCGGTGTCCGCCGGTACTGGCTGCTCACGCGTCATGGCAAGCATGACACCCCACAGCCGCCCCTCAATGCCGATCGGGACGCCGACCACCGAGCGGATCTCCGCGGCAACAAAAGGTGCGGGTCCGCAGCCGGCGCTTGGGCCGTACTGATCGATCCGCTCCGGCTGACAGGTCCGGAACACCCGGGTGCTCACGTCGGGTCCCTCGAAGGGCGCACGATGGCCGACCAGGAGGGGCATGGCCGCATCGGTCCTGCCCCAGGCGCCGACGGCGGTCACCATCTGGTCCGGGTCGTACCGGTTCATCAGCGTGAAGTCGCAACCGAGCAGCTGCCCGGCCTCCGCGGTGACCGCGGCGAAGACCTCCCGCGGCGGCGCCGCGCGGGCCACCAACATCGCCACCCGCTGCAGCGCGGCCTGCTCCTCGGCGAACCCACGCAGCTCCACCCGCGCCTGCGCATTCGCCATCGCGATTACGACCAACTCAGTGAAGCCAGCCAGCCTCGCCTCGGTGTCAGCCGGCAACGGTTCCTCCTGCGTGGACCCCACGGCCATCAAGCCCCACAGCCGACCCGCAACGTTGATCGGCACACCAACACCGGAACGGATACCTCGCTCACGGGCGAGATCGGCGGCCGGACCCGAGACTTCGGCGTAGTTGTCGATCCGCGCCGACCGGCCAGTCTCGAACACCAGCGAGCTCATGCTCTGCCTGCCAAGTTCCCACCGGCTGCCGACGGGAGCGGTCCCGACAGCGGCGGTGCTCGTCCACGCAGCGGCGACCGTGACTGCGCCGTCCGGCTCATACCGCATCATGTGCGTCACGTCGGCGCCCAACACCCGACCAGCTTGTGCGGTGACCGCAGCGAACACCTCCTCTGGCGCTGCTTCCCGGGCGATGAGCGTCGCCACCCGCCGCAGCGCGACCTGCTCGTGGGCCAGCCCCTCCAGCCGCGTCTGACGCTTTTCGATTTTCCTCACGGGCAGCGCGTGCGTCATCCAGTAGACGCAACATCCGCATCGTGATGGAGCTGGCGTGCGCGATGCCCCGCAACAGACTTGCTTCCTGAGGACTCAGACCGGTGGCACACCGCGCCACCACCAACCTGGCACCCGGTGGGTGCTCCAGCGCCACGACCGTAGCCGGGCACACTCCCAGCCCCGGGACCTCCAGTTGACTCTCAAGGCCCGGCGTAAGAGCGGCAAGCTCCGTGGTGGGCGCCGCCCCCTCCGGATACCCCACCGCCGCCAGCAGCTGCTCGTCCTGCACTATCGCGGCAACCTCCGCTCCGAGTGCCTCCGCTGTGCGCTCCACCGTGGCCCGCGCGGCAGCCACCTCGGTCCCAGCGACGGACACCACCGCCAAAAACTCGGCCAGCTGCTGGGGGGACCACACCGACACAGACATTGACCGACTCAACTCATCGACAAGACAACCAGTGTCTGATTGTGAAAGCCAAGCATCCCCCGAATACGCGCGATTTCCCATACGTATAAAATCCCGCCACCGGCGCATCCCCAGCAAGGGCCGCCAGCCGCTGGACCTCGACACGGATCCCCTGATCGCCCAGCACGCCACGGCGAGCGATGCAATCAAAAGCCAGCATGCCCAGCGGCGCACGACCACGCAGCGCAGCCAGGGAATCACGGCACGCAGCGTCGGTGGCCGCGAGTACCGAGTCAGCATCTCCCCCCATGATCCACACCAGCCCGCCTTGGGGAACCTCGGCAATGCAGCACAGCGAACGCTCGGCAAAGTCGGCGCTGCCGATTAAGCGCACCTGCTCCTCACCGCTAGGCCAGCCCAGCCCCAACGGATGGATCAGCGCCAGACGCGGAAAGCTGTCCACGGTCGGCGGCTCACCCACGCCCAGCGCCTTGAAATAGACATCCAAAGCCGGCCGGTCATCCAAGGTATAGACCTGGTTCCCGCTGCTGCGAGTGACTAGCATCGGCTCACCAACCTGCCGCCACCCATGCCGCACACCAATCCCCATCGGTGCGTCCGAGACGATCCCGGCAGCCACCACCGCGTCAGTCAGGACCCGGTCGTTAAACAGCTGGAACGTCCGGCTCATCTTCAGGTCATCGCCCGCGCATCCCCCCACCAACGGCACCCCCGCGCCCAGGACCCCATAAGCCCCACGCACGATCTCTTGTTGATCCCCGGAAAGGCCATCGGTCAATAACAACAGGACGCGATAAGGCCGATCCTGCCCCGATGGCACACAGCGCGCCGCACGCGCCCCCGCCTCACGAAGGTCTTTCGATGCCTCCTCGGCGACGGCGGTCCCGACCTCAAAGCCCTCGCCACCGAAGGCCGCGACGACGACGCCGTCCTCACCCGGCCCGCTCGTTGCGATCTCACCAGCGGTCGTGCAACCAATTACCGGTACACCTGCCGAGCGAACCCGGATTTGGCTCAGGAGCTCCGAAAGATCGCGCGACGGCGAGCAGAAAACCACCAACAGCTTCGCACCCTCACTCACCAACGCCTGATCTACCGCCCGCCCACCCGGGTCTTGTTCGCCTCCCGCGGCAGACCCACGGCAAACCAGCGAGACGCAGGCATGAACCACACGACCTTCTTGTCTATCCCTTGTCTATCCCCGCTCCGGCACGCTACCCCCTAGACGACAACCCAGGAAACGTCGTGAGCATGCCGATGCTCCCGCCTCACTCCATGGAGGCCCTCGGCGTCCACGCCACCACAACCTTTCGTCCAGATCCACTGACACGCCAATTGAGGTTCCCCCGTAGCACGGACACCTCCGGTATGGGGCCAGTGATCTTGGTTTGGCCCAGGTGCCGTCGTCATCGCTTCAGCAGCGCGACAATCGCGTCCGCCGACAGATCAGACTTGGACAGAAACCCCGCCGCCGGGCTCGCCTCAATCAGACCCGTTTCCGCGACTAGTGGCGCGACACGCTGCCGGGGTGAGGGATAGGTGCCCGTTGAGCTGCGAGAATGGTGTTTGCGAAGGCACAGTTCTCGAGCTGGGAAGGACACCTATCGGGTGGCTAGGATACGGGATGGCCGGCGGGTGCGTCGGAGGGTGCGGGTCGGCGCGGCGGATGCGTCGCTGACGGGTGTGTCGGGAATGCTCGCGGTGTCGGAGTTGGTGGATCTGTTGGGTGTGATCGATCGGTTGGACGCCGCGATCGGGTCGATCAAGAAACGCAGTCGGGGTCACACCGGGGGTGAGTTGTTGGTGGGGATGGCCGCGGCCCAGTTGGCGGGGCAGGATTTTTTGGTGGGGTTGGACCGGTTGCGCGCGGATGCTGCGGGTCAGGCGTTGGCGCCGGTGCCGGGGTTGGCGTCCACCACCGCCGCGGGGTTGGCGAAACGGTTGTCCGAGGCGCAGTGGCGGGCGGTGGAGACCGGGATCCGTGAGATCACCACCGCGATGCTGGGCCTGCTGCCACCGGAGCGGGCGGCCCGGTTGTGCCAGACGGTGACGATCGACCTGGACACCACCGACGTCGAGGTGTACGGACGTAAGAAGGGCGGGGTGGCCTACACCTATCAGGGTCAGCGCGCTGGGCGCCCGCACCTGGCGTCCTGGGCGGAGACCGCCACCGCGCTGGCCGCTGATCTGATGGCCGGTGACGAGGACCCCCGCGCGCACGCGCCCGAACTGCTCAAACGGGCGCTGGCGGCGTTGCCCGCCCAGGCTCGCGGTGGGAAGGTCCGGTTGCGCGCCGACGCGGGGTATTTCGCTGGGGAGCTGGCCCGCGCGGCGCACTTCGCCGGCGTCGAGTTCGCGATCGGGGCGAAACGGATCGCCCCACTGTGGCAAGCCCTGGGCGGGGTCGCTGAGACCGACTGGGTCGACGCGATCGACATGCCCGGCGCCCAAGTCGCTGTCGGGACGTATTGCCCCGTGTGGTGGCCGGCGAACACCCGGTTGCTGATCCGGCGGGTCCGCCTGGACGTGGCCGCTGGTCAGGTGTCTGAAGATCCGCGCTCGCGGCGGCGGCGCACCTTGCACCCTGACCAGCGTGCACTGCCGCTGGCCGAGCTGACCGGCCTGACGGTGTATGCCTACTCGTTTATCCTGACCAACCTAGACGTCACCACCGGCCAGCGGGCGGCCGAGGTCGAGCACTGGTACCGGCATCGCACCCAGATCGAGAACCTGTTCCGCGACAGCAAGCACGGCGCCGCGCTGCGTCACCTGCCCTCCGGTGACCCGGAGGTCAATCGGGCCTGGATGTGGGGCGCGCTGCTGGCGGCCAGTATGGCCGGCTGGATACACCAGCTCACCGGCGTGCTCACACCCGACGGGCGGCTGCTCGGCCACGGTACCCGTGACGGCCAAGCCATGATCGCCACCCTGCGCCACCGCCTCATTCGCGTACCCGGCCGGATCATCCACCACGCCGGGGCGCTCACCCTGCGCTTACCCCCGACCACCAGCTACTGGACACCATCCTCACCCGCATCCGCGCCCTGCCCGCCGTCTGACCACCCGCCCACCGGCCCACCCCGGCCCGCACACACCCTGGGAACCCGCTCACCCGAGGCGACACTCGGGCCACCACCATGCCCCCAACCCCGAAAACCACCCCACAAGATCAACGCCAGCTGTGAAAGATCAACTCACTGCCTTAATCGCGGATTCGGGTCTGACCACCGCCAACACCCACCGGGTTATGCCGACATCAAGAACCCGTACACCGCCCTGACCAGGCAACTTCCAGACCGGGTCGGCATAACCCGGACCTCGGCATAAGCTGATTTATGCCGAGCTCGGCATAAATCCGCGTAGGTGATGACGGTCGGACTTCCGGCTTTGACATATCCCCGGGGGCCGTATTCGACGCCCGCGGCCTCCTCCATTCCCTGCAACGCGATGTTCAACAGCAACGGTGATATCACTCCGCCCTATGAGCAGTGCTGGGTTATGCGCAGCGCCTGGCGCTTGCCGCTGGTGAGGATGGTGGCGGCGGTCGGACGCTGCGCATAACCGGGCGGACTCTGATCACGCGGCTCGGCATGGTGCCGGGCCTTCGTGATTGGAGGTCGTTGCGATGGTGGCTGTGTCCGAACTGGTGTGTGGGTTGGATGCCGAGTTGGTGCGTCTGGGCTACAAGGCCTCGACGATGGTGTGGTATCGAGGCTGTTGGCGACGCATGGAGAGGTTCTTCGCATCCCGTGGGGCGCAAGAGTTTTCGCTGGATGTCGCGATGGCCTGGGTCGACCAGGCCCGCGGTGGCTTCTTCGACAAGGAGCAGGCCGGTACGCTGAAGGCGACCGACGTGTACTTGTTCCGCCAGCACCGATCCAAACTCAGCCGCGGCGGGATCGCCTGGATCCTTCGCAAATACCAAGTCCAGGCAGCCGATCCGGCGCTCGCGAACGCTCGCCTCAGTCCACACATCCCGCGGCACAGTCGGGCCATGCACCTCTACGACAGCGGTGTTCCGCTGCCCTACATCCCTGACATCCTCGGCCACGTCGATTTATCCACCACCGAGATCTACGCGCAAGCCTCCACCGAGGCCAAACGCAAAGCTCTCGAAGCCGTTTACAACGACGTCGTCACCGCCGACCTGGCCGAATGGAACCAAGACCCCGAGCTGCTCAACTGGCTCGCCACCCTCTGACCACGCCCGGGTTATGCACAGCGTCCAACCGCCGCCACCGCCCCCACCAGCGGCAAGCGCCAGGCGCTGCACATAACCCAGCACTGCTCATAGGGCGGATTATGCGCAGCTGCGCATAATCCGCCCTGAGGGGTCCCCTCCGTGGTGGGTGAATACCGGCCCCGATCGACCACTCCCGCGTTCAACCAGCCACGGATCTGTTTCCTGGCGGGAAACGTCCCGATCCGCTCCAGAAGAAATTCATGGTCGATTCGGTCGAACGCGGATTTCAGGTCGGCGTCGAGAACCCATTCCCGCTTCGCTTTCTTCCCCGCGAGCACGTTGTGGATCATCTCGATCGCGTCATGGCATCCGCGACCCGGCCGGAACCCGTATTGCCTGCGGTCCAGCCGGGCTTCCCACTCGGGCTCCAACGCGTTACGGACCCGTTGTTGCTGAGCCCGATCAGCGATCACGGG
>JAFASX010000019.1 GCA_019244295.1 Pseudonocardia sp. | reverse complement strand
CTCCCCCGCCGACTTAACCGCGGTCCTGCTAGTCGGGGGCTCATCGCGCATCCCGCTGGTCGCCCAGCTGGTCTCCGAAGGACTGGGCCGGCCCGTCGCGGTCGACGCCGACCCCAAAACCGCGATCGCCCTCGGCGCCGCACTCGCCATCTCCCCGCAAGTCCCGACCGGCCCGTTCCCTGTTGTGGGAAACGCCGCCGCCGGTCCGACTCCGTCGCCACGCCCGGCGGCGGCCTCAGAAGTCGCGGCCGTCGCTGATTCCCGACCTGAGCCGTTCCATCGCCCACCGCCACCCAGGCCAGCGCTCGAGTACGGGGATGATGAGCGTGATCAGATTGGTCAGCACCGACCCAACCGAGTTCTCATCGGAATTGGTGGTCTGGTGGCAATCGCGGCGGTGGTGGGAGCCCTGCTTTTGTGGTCGTCCTCATCGGATACCAGTTCAGGGCCTACAACGAGTTCCGGCGGAACAGGCGCATCGACCACGACAGCACAGAACAACACAGCCCCGACGAAGTCCACTACGGCTAACCAGCTCACCCCAACCACGAGTCACCATAACCCAACGAACTCAGCCAACAACTCGAGCCACTCGCCCAGCTCCACCAAATCGGCCACCACACCGACTGAAGGCTCCTCCTCGGCGCCGACGACCGGTACTTCCAGCACCACCACCCAACACAGCACGAGTAGCGCAGGCAGCACGAGTAGCACTGGTAGCACAAGCACCTCGCCGTCGGGTAAAGCAAAAACCACCGGTAACCAAGGCTCCTCCCAGACACCCGCCTCGGATGACTCCGGGTGACTTCGCATATCTTTCCCGCGCTTCGCATGCCGCGGACGGTGCGCGAAGTCATGCGGCCAACGTCACCGATGCGGCGACTCGCTAGGTAAGCAAGCCTTATGCCAGGCCTCCGGGATGGGCTGGTTTGCTGTTGGTGAGCGCCGAACCGGTGTTCAAATCGCCACCCAGATAGGCGGCCTGGACCCGCGGATCGGTCAGTAACTCAGCCGCTGGCGCGGACTTGACCACCCGGCCGGTTTCCAGCACATAAGCGCGGTGCGCCAGCCGCAGCGCCTGAGCGGCGTTCTGCTCAACAAGCAGCACGGTGGTGCCCCGGCGATTGATCTCCGAAATGATTGAGAAAATTTGCGCGACTAAAATGGGCGCCAGCCCCATGGACGGCTCATCGAGCAGCAGCACCTTCGGTCTGGCCATCAACGCGCGGCCGATAGCCAACATCTGCTGTTCGCCACCCGACATCGTCCCGCCGGCCTGAGCCTTGCGTTCGGCTAGGCGGGGGAATAATTCGTACACCTCGGTCAGCTCAGCGTCCTTTTTGCCTCGGCGGGCATAGCCGCCCATCAGCAGGTTTTCCTGGACGGTCATGCCGGGGAAAATTCCGCGCCCCTCAGGGGCCTGGCCAATACCCGCGACCACTCGCAGATGCCCCGGCATCCGGCTGATATCACGGCCATCAAACCAGATGCGTCCGGCGCTCAGCGGTCTCAGCCCGGAGATCGCCTTCAAGGTGGTGGTCTTACCGGCGCCGTTGGCACCGATCAACGCCACGATCTCGCCCTCGTCCACCGTCAGGGAAATCCCTTTCAGAGCCGCGATCTTCCCGTAGTACACCTCGATCTCGTTGACCTCAAGAAGCATCGGCGGTTGCTCCCAGATACGCTTCGATAACCTTGGCGTTGGCTCGCACCTCACGGGGCGGCCCCTCAGCGATTTTCTGCCCGAAGTCAAGCACCGAGACACGGTCGCTGATATCCATCACTAGTCCCATATCGTGCTCAATCAGCAAGACCGTGCGCCCCGAGTCCCGGATACGGCGGATCAATTCCTGCAGCGAGCGCTTCTCCGCCGGGTTCATCCCGGCCGCCGGCTCATCGAGCAACAACAGCTTCGGTTCAGTGGCTAGCGCGCGAGCGATCTCCAGCCTACGCTGGTCACCGTAGGGTAGGTTCTTAGCCGTCTCCGCTGATTTCCCGGCGATTCCCACGAACTCCAGCAGCTCAGCGGCCTTCTGCCTACCGGCTTTCTCCTCCGCTCGGTGCCATGGCAGGCCGAGTGCGGCGCCGACCGCACCGGTGCGGTGGTGTGCGTCGGTGCCGACCATGACGTTTTCCAATGCCGACATATTCGCGAACAGCCGGATGTTCTGAAACGTACGCGCGATGCCGGCCTTGGCGATGCGAAAGCGCTTCATCCCGTCGATTCGCCGGCCCTCGAAGTACACGCTGCCCTCGGTGGGCCGGCACACGCCAGTGATGACATTGAAGACCGTGGTCTTACCCGCGCCGTTCGGACCGATCAGTGCGGCGATCTGACCTTCCTCGACCCTCAAGTCGACCCCACACATAGCCACTACGCCGCCGAACCGCATAGTGACGTTCTCTAGACGCAGCGTTGTCCGGTCGTTCATTGCCTGGCCTCCGCCGATATGACCTCGCTGGAGGCCGAAGCACAACCTACCTCGCCGCCGAGGCGACCCATTCCGCCGGATCCCTCGCGAAGCTCCGCCCGCCGTCTTCGAGACGGTAGCAGGCCCTCTGGTCTCAGCGCCATCACCGCCACCAGCACCGCTCCGAAAAACAGAATACGGTATTCAGCGAGACCTCGGAACCGTTCCGGCAACCAGGCGATCAGAAACGCTCCGAGGATGACACCCGGAATATTTCCCGACCCACCGAGCACGACAGCGGCCAATATCGTCGCGGAGAGAATAAATGGAAAGTTGTTCGGCTCGATGAAGATTACCTTGCCGGCGAATACCACCCCAGCCATTCCGCCGACTAATGCTCCGGTGGCGAACGCCAACAGTTTGAACCGAAACGTCGGCACACCCATCAGCTCGGCGGCGTCCTCGTCTTCTCGTATCGCCGCCCAGGCCCGACCAACCCGACTGCGTTCCAACCTGATCGAGAAGATAATCACCAGTATGATCAAGCTGAGAATAATGTAATAGTACGGAAGCGGATCGAGCAGAAATTGCACACCGAACAGGTTAGGCGGGTGCGGGATATTGGTTATACCACGAGCACCGCCAATTTCATCCGTATTCACCGCGGTGATACGGACAATCTCACCGAACCCGAGGGTGACGATCGCCAGATAGTCGCCCCGCAGCCGCAGGGTAGGCGCCCCGAGGATAACGCCCGATACCGCGGCCAAGGTCACTCCGACCACCAGAGTCGGCCAGAACAGCCATCCATAGGTCGTGCTGAAGTAGGCTAGGGTGTACGCACCGATAGCGAAAAACGCCACGTATCCGAGGTCGAGCAAGCCGGCGTAGCCCACCACTACGTTGAGCCCCAACGCGAGCAGGACATAAACACCGATCGGGTTAAACAGCAGCGACGGCCAATCGGTGAACGGCGACATGAACGATCCGATGACCGGACTCGGAGCCACAATCGCCAACCCGATCAACATCAGATAGACCAACCATCGCTGCCAACGGGCGGCCTGTTCCCAACGGCGCCACAGAACGTCGCTGGCATCGCTGACCGAGCGACGAACCCGAGCGGCTAGGTTTCCGACTCGAGGATTCACGCGGTCCGTCACCGCGGTGTCTCCGCGAGGCTTTTCGTCAATACCGCCCATCACGCCCGAGCCTTCTGCAAAGATTCTCCGAGAATACCGGTTGGCCTGAACAACAAGACGACGACCAAGACGATGAAAGCAATGACATCTTTCCACTGCGAACCGAAGAAGATAGCTCCCCAGTTCTCGATCAGTCCCAGTAAAATGCCGCCGAGCAGCGCGCCCCGAAGGTTCCCGATACCTCCCAGAACCGCCGAGGTAAACGCCTTGATCCCTAAGGCGAACCCGACGAAATAATTCGTCACCTCAAACTCCATAAGGTAGAGAACCCCAGCCACACCCGCCATCGCACCCCCGAGCAGGAAGGTCAAGCGGACGATTCCGTCGATGCTGACGCCCATCAGCACCGCCGCTTCGGGATCCTGGGCGGTCGCCCGGATACCTCGCCCAATCCGACTTCTGTTCACCAGCTGGTTCAGCAGGACCATCATGATGAGTGCCGCGACAATCACGATCAACTGGTCGGTGCGGACGTTGGCATTGCCGATGCTGAACAGCACGTCACGGTTCACCAATCGCGGCCCGGGCACCGGCAGCCGGCCGCCTTGCTGCGGCCGGTGAAAGACATCCGGGATGACGATGAGCGCGAATAGTTCTTGGAGGAAGATCGACGCACCGATCGCGGAAATCAACGCGGCCAGCCGCGAAGCGCCGTGTCGTCTCAGCGGCCGGTAGGCGACCTGCTCAAGCAGCACCGCCGCGCCGCCCGAGACGGCCATGGCCACCACAATGAGCAGTAACAGCATGCCAACCAGCGCCAGCCCGGACAGCGGAGCCGAAAGGTCGACCAGGTTCAGCACAAACAGCGCGGCGAACGTGCCGATCATGAAGATCTCGGAATGGGCAAAATTGATCAGCCGCAGTACACCGTAGACCATGGTGTAGCCCAAAGCGATCAGTGCATAGATCGAACCAAACGCCAAGCCGCCGATCGTGCTCGGTCCAAACTGCGCGACGACGTCATTCCACACCACGTTTTCCGCCCTCACCAAATTGGTTTGCGTCCGCCTCGATGACGTCTGGGGAGTGGGAGCGCACTCACCCACTCCCCAGACGCGATCGGACACGCAGATTGTTTCACTTCACATCGGTGGATTTACCCAGGTAAGCAAGCTTGCCGGCCTTGGAAGTGTAGATGAAAACGTCGGTCGCTTCGACCTCTCCGTTCGGCTTGAACTTGATCGTCTTCGAGTACCCGTCCAACGGCGGCGCGGAGGCCAGGTAATCGTTGATCTTCTCAGGCGTGGTATTCCCGGCCTTGACCGCGTTGATGAACAATGTGGCGGCGTCGTAACCCTCGCTGAAATAGATCTCCGGATCAGAGCCGAACTTGGCTTTGTACTTATCGGCGAGCTCCTTGAGCCGACCAGTCTGCGCGCCGATCGGAATGACGCACGGACACGATAAAATGGCGCCCTCCGCCGCCGACGCCCCGGCCGCGTCAATGTACGTCTGATCGGTGGAACCGTCACCGCTGGCGAACGTCGCGGTCACCCCGCTGTCACGCAGCTGCTTGGTCAACGGACCGGACTCGGCCGCGTAACCGCCATAGAAGATAAGGTCAGGCTTCGCCGCTTTCACCTTCGTCACCGTCGAGGAGAAGTCCGACGCACCCTTCACGACCTTGTCCCGGCTCACCTGGACACCCTTCGCGGCGAACTCCTTGGCCGCCGCATCGGCGATCCCCACGCTGTACTCCTGATCATCGTTGATCACGAACGCGGTCTTCGCGTTGCGAGTACGGATCAGGTAGTCCGCCACCGCCGGACCTTGATCATTATCATTGGCCACGATCCGGTGCCAATACTTCCATCCGTGAGTCGCCAAGCCCGGGTTGGTCGCCGACTGCGAAATGTTCGGCACCTTGGCCTGCTCCAGAATCGGATCCGCGGCCTTCGACTCACCAGAGAACGCGGGCCCGATCAAGCCAGCGATTTTATCCTCGGTCACCGCCTTGGTCAGCACCGGAACGGCCTGACTGGCGTCACCCTGCGTGTCGTACTCCGTCAGCTCAACCTTCACCGGCGGGTTAGTGGCGTCGTACTCGTCAATAGCAAGCCTCGCGCCATTGCGGCCGGGGATCACAATGCCTGAGTTCTTCCCAGTCAGATCCCCCGCAAAACCGATCTTGACCGTGTTAGCGCCGCCGGCTGCTTCGGAGCCGGTTGTCCCGCCTCCACCGCAGGCCGAGAGAACCAGACCTCCGGTGAGTAGGACGGCGGCCGCCGCGAGCGTTCGCTTGCGACTCATTCTGGTTGACCTCCTGATGTGCGTGCTGATGTGCGTGCGAACCGAGCCGGGGCGGCCCCGGAGCGTCATCAACCACGCTCACCCGTTCGCTTGAGCGAGCGAACCGTAGTGGACCTTGGACCACTACGTCTATCTCGAATGGTCCGCTCTTTACCAGAACGCAATGACCCAGTGCCCTGGGTCATCAGATGGCCGCGCAGCGCGACCGCCAGAGGCCCGCCAGAGGGTCTAGCGGTTGAATCAGGCCGACTTAGCCGGGGCGGTCAAGCCACTCACAATCGCTTCCGCGACCATCCGCATCGTGCTGCGCCGGTCCATCGCCGTGCGTTGAATCCAGCGGAAGGCCTCGGGCTCGGTCATCCCGTTATTGGTCATCAGCAAGCCCTTGGCCCGATCAATCGCTTTGCGGGCCTCCAACCGCTCAGTTAATGTGGCGACCTCGCGCTCCAGCGCTTGCATCTCGGCGAAACGAGACACCGAGATCTCAATGGCCGGCACCAACTCGTGCTGAGCGAACGGCTTGACCAGATATGCCATGGCACCGGCGTCACGAGCTTGCTCGACGAGGTCACGCTGGCTGAACGCCGTGAGCATCACCACGGGGGCGATCCGCTCCCTGACGATCACCGTGGCGGCCGAGATACCGTCCACCTTCGGCATCTTGATGTCCATAATCACCAGGTTGGGTCGCAGGTCACGAGCCAGCTCGATCGCCGACTCGCCGTCGCCGGACTCGGCGACGACCTGGTAGCCCTCCTCGCGCAGCATCTCGGCCAGATCGAGGCGAATCAACGCCTCATCCTCGGCGATCAGCACCCGGTGCGGGACAGAGGGACCTTCGCTTGCTTGGCGTTGGGGTTGCCGGGTACCGGCAGCCTGAGTCACGTGGGGTCTCCTTGTTCGGGTCGGCGCTGAGCAGCTGAGACTACCGGGCTAAACTGTGCTCACGATGTGATCCAGTAAGGGTTTTACAACGTTGTCACAGCAAGCCCCCGTAGCCCAATCGGCAGAGGCAGCGGACTCAAAATCCGTCCAGTGTGCGTTCAAGTCGCACCGGGGGCACCCCCCGTTCTACCTGGTAGAACGCTGTGGCTAGCGATCTTTCGCCACTGAGTGAAGATTGAATCCCCTTCAAATCCCCTCCACCGGCAGACTCGGGGCGGCTACAGAGCGTGAGCAAGCCGGTAGTGTCCGGCCATGATCAACTGGCTCCGGCAGCTGCTCCTCTTCCAACGGATCTCGGACATTGTCCCGAATGTGGCGCTGACGTGCTGGCACGTTGTCAACAATGCGGTATCCGCGTTAGGGGAGATTACTACGCTCCCGGTGTGCTCAGCTCTAGCGCTGCTCTAACGCCTCCATGACACCGTCGTTCTGTGATGGCTGCGGCACCGCTCACCCATGGGCGACTCGCCGCGAAATTTGGAAAGGAATCAAAAAGCGCGCTCCAGGACTTTTTCAGGCGCCGGGCGAGCGGTCATTACTGAAATTATTACCCCAACTCCTCGCCACTCTTCTCGTTGAAAAGGACGTTGTAGGAGCAACATCAGGTCGACCAGCAGCGGGTCGCGTCGATCTCGGTCTCCCTGGCGGAGGTGCTGGCCGAGTGGCTTCGCACCAGCGAGTTGGAGGACAGCACCGTAGGGCGTACGCCGGTTAGGACTCGCGATGAAATAACCTCTGTTTTGGCTGCGGGGTTGTACGGTTTTGTGCTATGGCGGTGGCGGTGGAGTCGTTGGCTCGTCGTTTTGAGGCGTTGCGGACCTCATCTGACGGAGCGGCAGCGGCGGTTGTGGTTGGGTGCTGAGGCGCGGGAGCTGGGTTCGGCGGGGGTTGTGCTGGTGGCGCGGGCGGTAGGGGTGGCCGCGGAGACGGTGCGGCGGGGCCGGGAGGAGTTGGATGATCCGGCGCCGCCGCCAGTGGGTGTTTCGCGTCGTGCTGGGGGTGGGCGCAAGCGGGCCGAGGCTCATGACCCGGAGTTGGTCGCGGCACTGGAGCGGCTGGTGGATCCGGAGTCCCGAGGGGATCCGATGTCGCCGTTGCGGTGGACGTGTAAGTCAACCCGGGCGTTAGCCGCGGCGTTGCGGGAGGCGGGACACCAGGTCAGCGAGTTCGTGGTGCGCCGGTTGCTCACGGAGCTGGGCTACAGCCTGCAGGCCAACGCCAAGACCGCTGAGGGGCGTCAGCACCCGGATCGGGACGCCCAGTTCCGCTACCTGAATGAGCAGGTCAGTGCCCATCAGGCGGAGGGCGCTGCGGTGATCAGCGTGGATACCAAGAAAAAAGAATTCGTCGGCGAGTACAAGAACGGTGGCCGGGAGTGGCATCCGCGCGGGCAGCCTACCGAGGTCAACGTCTATGACTTTGTTGATGAGGAGCTCGGCAAGGCGATCCCGTATGGGGTTGATGACCTCGCGGCGAATACCGGCTGGGTCGGCGTGGGCGCCGACCACGACACCGCGGCCTTCGCGGTGGCCACCATCGGCCGGTGGTGGGACGCGGTCGGTCAGCCTACCCACCCGCGGGCCACCAAGCTGCTCATCACCGCTGATGGCGGTGGGTCCAACAGTTATCGCGGCCGGCTGTGGAAAACCGAGCTGGCCGCCTTGGCCGCCCGCACCGGTTTACAGATCACTGTCTGTCATCTCCCTCCGGGCACCTCCAAGTGGAACAAGATCGAGCACCGGCTGTTCTCCCACATCTCGATGAACTGGCGCGGAAGGCCCCTGACCAGCCACGAAGTCATCGTCGAGACCATCGGGGCCACCACCACCCGCACCGGCCTGAGCGTCCACGCCGAACTCGACCAGGCCACCTACCCCACCGGAATCAAGATCC
Organism: Pseudonocardia sp.; assembly: GCA_019244295.1. Lineage (GTDB taxonomy): Bacteria > Actinomycetota > Actinomycetes > Mycobacteriales > Pseudonocardiaceae > Pseudonocardia. The sequence continues at coordinate 3,195 of JAFASX010000019.1, read as the reverse complement.
CAGACAAGCAGATCAAAGCCCTCCAGACCACCGGCACGCTCGTCCGCCACACCTTCCATGGTGAATGGAACTACACTCTACGCGCCCACCCCGACACGCCCGACTCGAACTAACTTAAATCATCGCAGTTTCATAGTGCTCGCTCCCGGCTGGGGTGGAGGGGAACTTTGTGGTGATCGCGGTGAGCAGGGTTGGCTGGTTGCCCTTTACCGTGAGGACGTAGTGTCCGCCGCGTTGTTCGGTGAGGTAGGTGGCGGTGGTGTGCTGAGCGTGGGCGGCATCCGCCGTGACCACCACATTGGTGAGGTCAACGGGGTCCAGCAACGCCGGTACCTGGGTGATCTCGTTGGTGTCCTCGGGTACCTGAACCTGGGCGATCACGGTTTTCTCGGCGGTGAGTAGCGCGGAGAACAGCCTGATCTCGCTGCCGGGCTGGTTGGGTTGGTCGCTGTTGCGCACGGTCTTGCCATCGATGGCCAGCCCCACCAGCTCGGCCAGCGGGTGATCACCTACACCGCCCGCGGCGCTGTCCGTGCCGTTGGGCGCGGCGTCGGTGGGCGCTTCGGGGGTGGACATGAGACGGCGGCGCAGCCAGGCGGTCACCAGCGCGTCGGTGGCGTCGGCGTCAATGGTGCTGGCCAGCCGGCGCATGGTGCCGGCGCTGGGGGGTACATACCGGCCACGCCGGCGGCGGCAGCCCGCCAACTCCAGCAACCGTTCGGGCATCTCGCCCGCCCGGTCGGCGCATTCTCGGTAGTTGCGTGCCCCGGCCAGTTTCGCTAGCACCATGATTGTCAACACCGCCCCGACCGGGTGGCGAATCCCGCGTACCTTGCGTGGGTCGGCCACTCCCGCCAGCAGTGTCGCCAACTCCGTCAGTGCGGCCTCGCCCTGATCATCCCCGGGTTCGGCTTCAGCGGTGCCAGGCGAGCGTGGTTGGGGGGCGTGCGACACTGACACCGGTGGTCTCTCCCTGTGACGATCATGGTGTGGGAACCGGAATCATCACAGGCCAGAGGCCACCCCGTACGTGTTACACGCCGACAGGCAAGATCATGTAACGGACTTCACACCAAGATCATAGACTTTGAAATCGTCCTGCCGAAATCGGCGTCCACCGCATACACGTAGAAGTGATTAACCACTCCGGTGGTCTTCACGATCCATGGATAGGAATCACCGTTGGCGTCGCGGCGGCGCTCAGTGCGAAACAGCGCGGTCTTCTCCTGCGCCCGCCCGATGAACAACACCCCCTCCTCGTCGGTGAACCGCGCGAGGTGTTCCTGCATGACCTCGTCCTTGCGCTGCCCCTTGACGAAGTCCACCCACGGCACCCGCTGATCGCGAGCGAACCGGCGCATCGCGTCGCTGAACGCATCGGTGATCTTCCCCAGCGGGGCGGTGGAGGCGATCGGCAACCCCAACTGGCGCTGCACATAACCCAGCAGACCCGCCGCGAACTGCAACTTCGGGACATAGACATTGCAGTACATCCGGTCGATGCACCCCACCTCGAACACCACATGATCGGCAAGGACATCAGCAACGGTGCGCGGTAGCGTCATGACTGGCTCCGGTCAGGCGGACGGCTCACGAAGCCAACCACCGCCACCGAGCGGTACCAACACGGGTCCAGCAGGACACCGTCACACCACCCGACCGGAGCCCCCAACGACCAACCCGACCACGACATGCCTCGTCGGGCTGGGGTGAAACCCCGTTAGTACTACAGGGCTAGATCAACTTAAGCGTGATCGAAGCTGCTGGTCACAGTCGGACGTGATAGTTGACCCAGCGAGCGTCGCCGCAGGTCGCGACAAGATCTGTCCCTGCTCTCCTAGCCGAGCGTCCGAGATAACGGCCAGAGGCTTGCCGAGCAACGGCGACAGCCCGAAGTTGGTTCCGAGGCTGGCTAGTACTCCAGCCGTAAGTTGTGATCTACCGGCGTGGCGTCCCGGACGGAGGGCGGCCGCCGGGTGATCATCTTCGGTTGTGTCGACGTTCGGTGATCACGCGGTGGCCGTGGGCCACAGGTTAGAGCAGGCGCGGTGGGAAGCGGAAGCGAACGAGGTGCTCGGTAGGGTGGCTGGGCGTTTCGTTCGGGTGGAAACGCGTCGGCGGGCTGGAAAGTTCGTGCGGGGGCTGTTGGCGGATCTGCCCCGTAAGAACTCCTGGAGCATCGCCGAGCACGCCGGTGACCGTGATCCGCACGGGATGCAATACCTGCTGAGTCGGGCCAGTTGGGACACCGACGGGGTGCGCGATGACTTGCGCGGCTATGCCCGCGACCGCCTCGGTGACCCCGAGGCGGTGTTGGTGGTTGACGAAACCGGGGACATCAAAAAGGGCCAGCACACCGTGGGTGTGCAGCGTCAGTACACCGGCACCGCCGGGCGGATCGAGAACGCCCAGGTCGCGGTGTATCTGACCTACGCCGGCAAGGGCGGGCACGCGATGATCGACCGTGAGCTTTACCTGCCGAAATCCTGGACCGAGGACCCCGATCGGTGCGCCCAGGCCGGGGTTGCCAAGGATGTCAGGTTCGCGACCAAGCCCGCGCTGGCCCGCACGCTCATCACCCGGGTGTTGGATGCGGGGCTACCGGCTCGCTGGGTGGCCGGGGACGAGGTCTACGGTGCTGACCCCCAGCTGCGCACCAAGCTAGAAACCCGCCAGCTCGGCTACGTCCTGGCGATCGGCCGCGACCGGCGGGTACCGACCCCGCTCGGACCCCAGCGCGCCGACGAGCTAGCCGCCCGGGTGCCCACAAGAGCGTGGCAACGGCTCTCGGCGGGCAAAGGCGCGAAAGGCGAGCGTGTCCACGACTGGGCCCTGATCACCCTGACACCCCCCAGCCAGACACCGCCCACCACCAAGACCGCCAGCACAGACCCACCGCCACCGCCGGTGACCGGATGCTGGTGGCTGCTCGCGCGGCGCACCCCACGCACCGGTGAACTGGCGTTCTACCGCTGTTACTCACCCACCCCGGTCCCCTTGGGTGAGCTCGTCCGGGTCGCCGGGCGCCGCTGGACCATCGAGGAATCCTTCCAAGCCGGCAAAGGTCTCGCCGGGCTGGACGAACACCAAGTCCGTACCTGGACCTCCTGGCGACGCTGGACCCTGCTGGCCATGCTCGCCCATGCCCTGCTCGCCGTCCTGGCCGCCACCGAACCCACCCACACCCCCACACCC
>JAFASX010000155.1 GCA_019244295.1 Pseudonocardia sp. | reverse complement strand
CGAAAAGGGCACCGCCAATCTCGGTGAAGAAATTCACCCACACCTCGATGTTTGCGGAGCTCATTGCCTCGCCATAGCGTTTCACGGCACCTAGGAAACCACTGCGGGCCGCACTCATCTCCGCTTCCAGCTTGGCGGCCCGACTCTCCCGTACCTCCTGTTCCTGTGTCTGCCGAACGGCGATGCCGCCGTGGAACTTCGCCAGTCTCTTCTGCTCCTCTATGCCAGCCTTGACAAAGTCGGCGAGCAGCTTCCCGGATCGGACAATGTTCTCGTTCAGCTTCTCCGCGGTCGCGTGCTGCATTTCCTGCTGTTTGCGCTCCGCCACCTCCCTGCGGTGCTTATCGATCTCCCCTTCGACCTGCTTAAGGAACCCGAGAGCTGATTCGATCTCCTTATCGTAGTCCTTCGGGAGCAACACCGGTACATAACTACCTTGATCGGGGCTCATGCGGATCCTGGCGAGCTCGACGGCGCGCATCCGCACCTCCGCCAACCTCTCGGCAGTCTTGGCAGGGATCTTGGCAGGGATGACCTCTCCCAGCCAGGCCATATAAGCCGTGGCCAAACTCTGCACCGGTGTAGGCGGTCTGTTACTCCACCGGTATGCGCTGACGGCCTCGGAGAAGGCCAGGGACAGGGTGAGGCTGTCCTGCAACCGGGGGAACAGGTCGGGATCCGGTGGCTTCCGGACGTCGCCACGAATAGTGACGCGCCCGCGGGTAGCGGGCTGGCTCGGCTCGCTCCGGTAGACCAGTCCATCAACCACACTCTGGTGCTTGCCGGAGTAACTGACCACGTGCAGTGCGCCGAGAAATTCACGGCACATGATGCGCACCTTGGCGTTGTCGTAGGCGGCGTCCGTGACCCGCAGGCATGCAGGACGGGGGCGTGGACTACCTGTTTCGCCTTCCTGCCACCCGTGCGAGGACATGTCAATCACGTGCGCGGTAATCACGATGTCAGCCCCGGGGACGGTGACCTCACCAAAGCCGGTGTGCTGGAGGACGTTGGCGGCGAAGGTGCTAGCTGTGACGTTCTGCCCGGCCGAGAACTGCACCTCAGCAAGGTCAAACCGTTCCTTGTAGACGTTGATCGTCGGAGTGGCGATGGTAGACAGCAGCCCGTGCTCCGTCCCCGGGATCAGCGATCTGAACTGCCTCGTGACCTCAGGGCCGAAGGTCGGGGTGTCCACCGGGGCGAAGTTCGGGGTAACACCGTCAACGTACTTTGCGCTCAAAGCGGCCTTGAAGATCCGCCGCCAAGCCATCCGGTGGCTCTCCGGGATTACGGTCGACAGACACCCCAGCCGCACCTCGACAGGAGCGACCGCGCTGAAGCGCTCGTCCAAGTCCTCATATTTGATGTCGACTTTGATGTTGTTCTCACCGAAGGGAGCGAATATGCTCGTCTTCTGCGCCCACCCTCGTTCGCAGAACAAGCCCTGCTCGACCGCCTCTTTGAACTTCGGGTCCCCACTCAGCGCGAAAAGGTTGCCGTACTCATGGACATACCCGTGGCTTCCCAGCGTGGCGTCCGTCGTGAAGTAGCAGAAGTCTATCGCCTCAGCCCCGCAAAGCTTCAGCTCACCTTTCTCGTGCACCTTCCTGATGCGGTTCATCTTGTCGTTGTCATAAGCGAAGACCTGGAGTAGGACGTCTCCCTTAACTATCTGGGAAATAAAATGTGTGCCGTACCGGTCGAACAGGTCTAGATAAGCTTGGGCGTCTTTGGCCGAGACTGCGGCAGGGATATAGTTGTCCCGCCCGTCAAGACCCCGCTGCAGTTGTGCGACCTGCGTCCGGAACGGTTGCAAGCCCCGGGGGACATCAAAGGAAACAGTCTCGACGATCCGACACAGCCGCACCAAGGCGTACTGTCGATCAGAAGCGTCCAGTGATACCCCAATCACCTGGGACAACTTCCCGATCGCCTCGCTGCGATCACTGTCCCCGATCAGGAGAGGCCCGGCGGGAACCTGCGGAGCATCTTTATTCCCCTTCCGCTGCGAGGACCCGGCACGGGAATAGCGCGGTAAGCAGATCCTCCGGAGTCTTGTGGAGGGAAATTACCGGGAACCCCCAACCGGAGCTTCCTGCGGAACTCGACCGCACCGCTGCGTACTCCACGGCCCGTTGAGGAACGGGAAACAGGCCATGCTCACCCGACCGGTACGGGTCCCAAGCCGGATTAAACCCATTGATCAGATTCGTTGCAACACCGAGCTGGAGCGGGATCACCATATACTCACCCCTTTCCGCATGCGCGTTGACACGCCCCATTTCGCTTCGTTATCCAGTCTTCAGCCATCTCTGCCTCTCGGTTAACCGATGCGGGTGCATTGAACCGGATAGCGGGCAATCCGCTACAAACAGTACCACCACTGTCTACCCGATTGCTATCTACCACCAACCAAGAAGTCTGCGTCGAAATCACATGGACCGACCGCGGAAGCGGTGGCGAGGCCAGCAGCTGGAAACACCAGGTCCAGTGAGCACTGCTGGACAGCCCAGGAACGGATAATGACTTCATCACACTCTATCCTCCCCAAGCTCACAAGGTCTAAGACCACCTAATAGCATATTACATACCCTTAAGGTCCTTCAGCCACACCTGAAATGGAGTATTTCACTCGACCGGCTTGCCAAGCCTAACCCACAAGAGGGGCATTATTCGGGAGAGGACCAACATCGGAACCGGAACGCACGATTAGCTCTGTCCGTGCAGGTCAGCAGGGGCGCGCCGGGCGAAACACACGCCAACGACCCCACACAACCCCGCCTCCAGCACCACCCCCGACCTCCCCGAACCGGCTAAACGTGCGATCCGGTTCGGTTGCAGGTCCACCCCCGAACCCGAACGCCGCTACCCGATCGTGCTGACCCTGCTGGCCGAAACGGTCGTGACGTGCTGGATGAGGTGGCGTTGCTGTTCGACCAGGCCTTGTCCGGGCGGGAATCGAATGCCCGGACTCGGCTGAGGGAGGAGTTGGCTGAACGCGCCCGCGCCGGGGAGGACCGCCAGGCGCTGCTGGATGAGGGGGTTGAGACTGGCGGGCTGTCGTAATCGAGTGATCTGAGTTCGTTGGGCCTTGAGTGGATCTTATACCCCGATCAGGTTAGACGGCCCGGGATGAGTTCGGGTCGGGGCGGCGGTGAGTAGGGCGCCGACCCTGTCCCAGGGACGGGGCCGGTTTCGAGGGTCGGCGAGTCGCTGACCGTCGTCGGGGCCGGGCTGGTGGTTCGACGTCGGCCGACGCGCGCTCGGTCCTGGTGCTCGGTCGGGGCAACGGGACGTGTTTCTGTCGACCATGCCCCTGAGCAGGTGAGCCGGGAGCGGCTCGCGATTACCCGTGGTCAGCGCCCTGACCCGGCTGCGCTGATCGGGGGCCGCTGGTACTGGCGTGGTGGCGGTGCACGAGGTCGTCGACACCGATGGAGCCTCGGCACCGCACCCGCCGCCCTCGCCACGCGGCTCGCCGCCGCACCGGGCGACGACCCGCCGCGCGTTCACTGGTGCTCGCCGAGGGCGTAGCGGTTCCAGGTGCCGCCGGCTTGGGTGTGCACGCGGGCGGTGTGTTTGATGTGGAAGCCGAGCATGCCCGCGACGACTGGCGCGGGAGCCTGGAGCACGAGCTGGCGCAGCGCGGCGGTGCGTCCGAGCACGGTCGGCATGCCCATCGCGCGGATGGCGCGGCCGAGGACCTCGGGCCGCGGCGGTTGGCCGGCACACCGTCCGGGGAACAGCCAACCGCGGTTGGGGTTGGCGGCAGTGTGCATGTTGCCGCGGGTGGCGATGTGCTCGCGCGGCAGCGCGGCGAACGGCTCGGGCACCGGGCTGGGTGGATCGCCGATGCGCAGCTGTATCTGCTGGTTGTCCCCGGTGATGATGTCACTGATCGTCAGGCGCACGATCCGGCTGAGCGGTTGGGCGTAGAGCAGCATCATCACCGCGGCCACCCGGTCCCGTAGCGGGGCGGTGGTATCGGTGAGCAGTCGCCGTAGCAGGCTGAGCCGCTGATGCTGGGGGATCGGCGCTCGCCGGGGGCTTCGTAGGAGGACAGCCGGGCTCGGGGCATCCGCTCGGTGGGCATGGCCCACAGCGGGAACGGCCGCGGCTTTTGTGCGCGTGCCCGGGGTGCTCGCCGTGCCATCGGTCGAGGTCGGCCTGGCTGCACCGGCGAAGATCGCTTCCGTGGACGTCGAGCCAGTCCAGCAACGCGGTGGCTCGCTTGGTCTGGGATCCGCCGGCTCGACGGGTGTTCGGGTTCAGCGGCCCGGTCGCGGCGCGGCGGCGTAGCCCGGGCAGCACCTGCCAGGTGGTGAACTCCCGGATCACCCGGCGGGCGTCCTCTCCGAGGGTGGGCAGGTGGGTGACGAGCAACCAGCGCTCGAACAACAGGATGTGCTTGTCGATCTCGGATAGCAGACCGCGGCTCATCAACAGCTCACGCGGGTGTGCCGCGCCTCGCCAGGGCTTGAGCCGACGGAACGCCTCGTGGGTCAGCGCGATCTCCCCACTGGCCAGCTCGCGCGGGAACCCTGGCACGTGGGCCTTGGCCAGCCAGGCCAGCCCGGCGAGCGGGTCCGCCGTGGCCAACAGCGCCGCGCGCAGCGGCGCCAACCGCGGCGCGACCCGGCCGGAGCCGTCGTCGAGGAGCTCGTCGAGCCGGTCGGTGAGGGCGCGGCGGCTGCGGCGCTTGCCCCGGTGCGGCTTGCCCTCGATCCCGCACCGGCTGCAGGCGTAGGACTGGGTGAAGCCCGCGCGGCGGGTGCAGACCGACGCTCCGCCGGGATCACGGCCGGGCAGCGTTCGCCGCCGGCCGCGGCGCGGGCAGGACCCATGCTCGGCAAGGGCGCGATCATGGCAGGTGCGGCAGACTGGCCCGTCGGGCCACCGGGCGGTGACGTGCTTGGGCCGACCGCGGCGGGCGCAGTCGCGGACGAACCAGCGTTGTACTGCTCGGCCGTGGCATAGGGCCGGTCACCGCCCGGCCGCTCACCGCTTCGGCGGATGCTCACCGGGGGCGTAGCCGGGCACGCTTGGGTCGCACCGCGGACAGGTCCACCGGGGCAGGCCGGTCGCCGCTGGCGGTCTGGCGGACGGTCGCATTCTCGGCCTGGGTCACGATCAACTCGGCTGGGGAGACGTCGAGGATGTCGCACAGCGCGGCGAGCACCGGCAGCGAGAGCCGCTCGGGGATGCCGGTGACCAGCCGGTGCACCTGGGAGACCGACAGCTCGATGCCGCGCTCGGCCAGCAGCGGCACCAGGTCGCTGGTGGCGAACATTCCGGCGCTGGCCCTCAGCTCACGCAGCCGCCACCGGTAGCTGACCTGGCGTCTCATCGGGTCCTCCCGCGGGTCTCGGCGGCGGTGGCGCCCAGCGCGGCGTCGAGGGTCTGGTCCAGGGCGCGGCGCGGGGTGCGGGTGCGGAAGTCCGAAGACACGCAGGTGTAGATCGCGGTCGTCGAGGAGTGGTCGTGGCCGACCTGATGCTGGACGAACAGCGCATCCCAGCCGTCCTCGATCAGGTGCGTGACCTACGCGCGGCGCAGGGAATGGAAATCCAGCGCCTTGGGCAGGCCCAGCTCGTCGCGGTAGCGGGCCAGCCGGGCGTTGATCGCGCTCAACGCGATGCGTTCGGCGCGTTCGGAGGGCCACAGCGCCCCGCTGTCGGACCCGGCCAGGGCGGTGCAGGCGGGCCGGACCTCGCTGATCCACTGCTCGAGGATCTCCGGGACCCAGTCCCACACGGTCAGCACGCTGCGCTGGTTGGGCGGCGAGCCTTTCCTGGCCTTGCCGTAGCGCACGTAGCAGACCCCGTAGTCGCCGAACTCCGGGCCGTGCGGGTTGCGACCGAAGTCGGCCACATCGAGCATCCGCACCTCGCGCCGGCGCAGCCCGTAGGCGTAGGCCAGCTTCAACAGCGTGGCGTCCCGGAACGCCGGCAACCAGCCCTTGCGCCCGCTCGAGCGCACCTGGATGACCTGCTCGTCGGCGTAGTCGAACAGCGCCTCCAGCTCGGCCAGGGTGAACGCCCGCCGGCTCGGCTCACCCTCGCCCTCCTGCCGCGGGTGCACCGCGGTGTTCCACTCGTGCACCACCTGCATCGGATGGGCGCCGAAGCGCTGCTCGCAGGTCGTGGGCCAGGCGTAGGCGGGGTCGGTGACGTATGAGCAGAACGCGCGCAGCGCCTCCTGGTAGGAGCGAAGCGTGGAGCGCTTGAGGTGGCGCACCGCGCGCAGATCGGCGCACCACTCATCGACCGCGCCCGGGCCCCACTGCCACGGGAACCCGTCGGCGTGGCGGGCGAACGCCTCCACCGCCTTGACCCGCCCGTGCACGGTGGAGAACGCCAGGTTGCGGGCCAGCTGCTGGGCCCGCCACCCATCCAGCATCGCCGCGAACACCTGTTCCTCCGGGCGTAGCAGCGCCAGCCCGTCCGCCAGATGCAGTTCCGCCGCACCCGCCGGCCTCCCGCCGCTTCCCACCGCTTCCCACCGACCGTCACCCTCCGTCGATCGCATCAGATGCGACACGTTCGCATCCGCTGCTGCCGCTGTGACATCCGGGCCGGTCAAGGAGGAAATGAACGCAGCCCTGGGCCCGCCTCCGCGGCCCGGTGGCCCTGCTACGGTGCGCACTCAAACGGGCGTCGAGCAGCGCATCCACCAGGCAGTTTCGCCGCGGCTCACAAACCGACCTGAATACGCAGCCGACGCAATTCGCGCTACAAAGAACAACGGAACGAAAAGTAGCGGTA
>JAFASX010000065.1 GCA_019244295.1 Pseudonocardia sp. | reverse complement strand
AATATCTGCCATCACTCCTGGTTGACGCCGGGGGCGGGGCAGTCGGGAACAGCGGCTGAGCATGGCTGGCGCCGGGGTTGTCCGCCGCACCGTTGGAATCCTCTGGAAGTGGAATCCCCTGGAAGAGTGTCGGATCGTCGCAGGTCAGAGCAGGTCTCACAAGATTGAAATCGCCGCTCTGAATAAGCCTCCTTGTAAGCGGCGACGACTTGATCCATAAACTTGATAAATTCTTCGGTGCGGCAGCAAGGATAACAATCTCCGATGGCCAGCCTCTCCGGTCTGGGTGTTCAGCGCGGCGCGCCTTCGGGTTTACTTGGTGTGGAAACTGGCCGCCGAGGTCGGCGGCTGGGCCCCGGAGGGGCTGCTGGACAGCTACCACACCGAACGGCACCCGGTGGCCGCCGACGTGCTGGACAACACCCGCGCGCAGACCGAGCTGCTGTCCCCGGAGTCACCACGTCGTCGACGTCAGCGAGGAACTGGACGTGCCCGCCGTGCTGCTGCGGCCGGACGGCCACGTGGCGTGGGTCGGTGAAGACCAGCAGGATCTGCTCAGCCAGCTGCCCAAGTGGTTCGGCGCTGCCGTCAGCTGAGTCGACTGCCACTGGATAGCGCACCTCGGGACAGGTCGTAGCTGATAAACACCGTGGCGGCCTCGGCTCGGGTGGTGAGTTCCCGCACGAGCCGGCGGGGTTGGCGGTGGCTTCGACGAACTGTTGCGCGACCGGTTCGAGTACCGGATCCTCATCGTGTCGGAGCCAAGCACGGCGGTCATCAGCACGATGACTGAGGCCGGCGACTGAGAAATCGTTCGGTGTCGATGACTGATGCGCCGCGGACACCAGCAGCGAGACGCTGGCCGTCGGAAAGCTGTCCGCCGTTGATGATCGGAGCGAAGGGCCAGACGAATGTCCACTGGAGCGGCCGCGCACTCCGCGGATGTGTCGACGTGGGCGCCGCTGCGCCAAAGCGCATTCCGAAATTTGTGGATCGCGTCGTTCGCCAGCAATGTCGGGACCTGGATGCAGACCGTCGGCGCGCAGTGGTTGTTGATCGACCAGCACGCCGGTCCGACCCTAATCGCCCTGGTGCAGACCGCTTCGAGCTTGCCGGTGCTGCTGGTCACCCTGCCCGCCGGGGTGGCGGCCGAGTTTCTCGACCGGCGGTGGCTGCTGATCGCCGTGCAGGCGTTCCAGACCGCGGCGGCCGCGATCCTGGCCGTGGTGACTGTCACCGACCACACCGGCGCGGTGGTGCTGCTGGTGTTCACCTTCGCGCTGGGCTGCGGCGCTGCCGCCGGGCTGCCGGCCTACCAGGCGCTGGTGCCCGATCTGGTGCCGCGCGCGCAGATCGGGCAGTCCGCCACGCTCAGCTCCCTGGGGGTTAACCTCGCCCGGGCGGTCGGACCCGCGCTGGCCGGCGTGCTGCTGACCCAGCTAGGCGTGGGCGGGTTGTTCGCGCTCAACGCCGCCTCGTTCGTGGTCTTCGCCGCCGCGCTGCTCGCCGCACCAGCCCAGCACCAGCGCCGGACCCGCCGGACCGGGTTGTTAACCAGCTTCGCCGCCGGCGGGCGGTACGTACGCAACGCCCCGGTGGTGCGGCGACTGCTGCTGTGGCTGGTGGTCTTCACCGTGCCCGGCAACGTGCTGTGGGCGCTGTTGGCGCCGATCGCCAGCCAGCGCTTGGCGCTGGGCTCGACCGGCTACGGGATCCTGCTGGCCGCCGCCGGGGCGGGCGCGGTGGCTGGGGCGTTGGGGCTGGGGCCGCTGCGGCGCTGGCTCGCGCCTTCGGCGCTGCTGGGCACCGCCGCCGGGGTCTACGGCGCGGCAATGATCGTCGTCGGGCTGTCCCGGATGGCGGTGCTGACCATCGTCGTGCTGCTGCCCGCGGGTGTAGCGTGGATCGTGGTGATCGCCGGGCTGAACTCGGCGACGCAGGCGTTTTTGCCCGCGTGGGTGCGCGCGCGGGCTTTGTCGATCTACCAGATCGTGCTGTTTACCTCCTCCGCCGTGGGCGCGGCGCTGTGGGGCGTTGTCGCGCAATGGGCAGGGCTGGTCACCGCCTTCGTGGCTGCCGGAGCGGTTTTGATCCTGGCCGCCGCCGGGAGTCGGGCCTGGCCGCTGCTCACCCCACTGGATGCTGACCGGCGGGCGATCTCCTACTGGCCCGACCCGCCCGATGTCGCTGAATCCGATCCTGGCCCGGTGCTCGTCGTGGTGCGCTACCAGGTTCCCGAGGCACGTCGCGCCGCGTTTGTGCGCGCACTGCCCGCGCTGCGCCGTTCACGGCTGCGCACCGGCGCGACGAGCTGGCGGATCCACCGCGACACGACCGGCGCCGCTTTCGTCGAGCACTACGACCAGGTGTCCTGGGCTGATCACCTGGAACAACATCACGACCGCCTCACCGAAGCCGACCGCATCATCCAGCAGAGGGTCAACGCCGAGGCCGAGGGCGCGCCGGTCGTCGAGCACCTGTTCGTCGTCGATCCGGACCTGGACCAGCCGCCCGGTCACGAGTCGGCTGCTGACCCGCCCGACCCGCAGGAAGGCGCCAGTCATGCCTGATCCAGCTCGCCCGACCCGATCTCGGGGCGTTCGCCGCCAAGGTGCTTCTCCACCCCGCCGGCCACCTAGACCAGCGCATCGAGCTGGCCAGCGACGCCCCACCCCCGCTAGAAGCCATCGGCAGCCCCGACATGCGCGCAATGTGGGACTTCCTCAACGGCCCCGGTTACCAGGTCGACCTGCCGGCACCGCACGCCGCGCACCCCGAGATCTCCTGGACCTGGTTTGACACCTGAGCCACTCACACGTTCGGAGCCACCCCATGAACCACCGCATCACCGACCATCCCGCCTTCCCTGCGATCTCCTACCACGCATGGCGCGAAACCTTGGCCACGGTGCACCGCTTCGCCCAGCTCGTCGGCAAAATCCGGCTAGCGGCCAGCCCGCGGCGCAACCACTGGTGGAACGTGCCGTTTCACCTGACCGGTCGCGGCATCACCACCCGACCCATGGGCCGCACCCCAGTTTTCACCATCGACTTCGACTTCCTCGACCACCGCCTGGACATCACCACAACCGACGGCGCCCGGCACTCCTTCGCCCTGCCCGGCCTGTCCGTGGCCGAGTTCACCACCGCACTGACTGGTGGCCTCGACGCGGTCGGGGTGGACGTGACCCTTGCCCGTCCCCGCCCGTTCGACCTACCCGACGCCCACCGCCCGTTCGCGAACGACACCGAACACCACACCTACGACACGGCAGCGGTCACCCGCTACTGGCGGGTGCTCAGCCAGATCAATCTGCTGCTGGAGACGTTCGCCGGCCGCTTTTCCGGCAAGACCAGCCCGGTGCACCATTTCTGGCATACCTTCGATATCGCGATGACCCGCTTCGCCGACCACGTTGTTGATCAACCACCGACAGTGGACCCGGTGACCCGCGAGGCCTACTCCCGTGAGGTAATCAGCTTCGGATTCTGGTTCGGTGACGACACCTTCCCCGAGCCGGCCTTCTACTCCTACACCGCTCCCGAGCCTAACGGGCTGGCCACCGAACCCCTCACCCCGGCCAAAGCCTGCTGGGCCGAACGCCGGGGCAGCCACCTGGCGATCCTGCGCTACGACGACGTGCGCGCCCTGTCCGACCCGCATGCCACAGTCCTGGACTTCTACGAGTCCGCCTACCAGGCCGGGGCCCGCCGGGCCGGCTGGGACATCGACCGTTACGCCTCCCCCGGAGGCATCACCGATCCCCACGCCCACGCGCCACACCCCATGGGATAGCCGACCAGCCAGCGATCTGTCGTATCAGCACGACCATGGGTGGAGTGTTGTCACGGTAGGACATGCTGACCCGCCGCCAGCCTGCGCGGAGGTAGATCCGGTATGCGTCGGCGGCGGGGTTGACTGTGAGGGTGGCCCACTGTTCGGGGCGGTGGGCGAGGATTCGGGCCATGAGTTCTCGGCCGATTCCGCGGCCTCGATACCGTTTGTCGACGGCCCATTCATAGACCGCGAAGCTGGGGCCGTCCATGATCGCGGGCGGCGGTGGCTTGTCGCATCCGGGCCACCATTTACCAGGTGCTTGGGCGGTGCCGTAGGTGAATCCCACCAGCGTCCCGTCCTCGCGGGCAGTCACGACCGCGAATCCTGGCTTGGCGCTGTCTTCGGTGTAGTAGGTGAGGAATTCCTGGACCTGCTCCGGTCCCTCCCGATAAGGCGGCTCGGCGAACACGCGGGCGTAGAGCCTGGCCAGCTCGGGGGCGACCGCCGCCGGATCGCTAGGCATGGCATAGGTCAGCACCGCAGCGCATCAAGCAGAACGCGTGCCTCGGGCTGGCTCCATTGGCTCCGCGGGACGGTGTCGAGCACCTTCCGCCCCACGGACAACACCATGGCGTCTCGCTGGAATCCGTCGGGAAGGTCGCCGATTATCTGGGTCGCGTGAGCCAAGCCGCCCCGTACGTCGTGATCGAGCACCATGCACCGAGCACGATGTAGTTCAACTTGGGCTCTGCAGGCCGGCAGTGTCTCCGGATACAGCGCGAGCGCCCGCTCCTGGGCGCCGCCCGCCGCGCTCGTGTCCCCGAGCTGGGTGTAGACATAGGACTGGGTGTGACGGGTCCGGTACTCCGGCCAGCCGTAGATGCTGTCGGCGGCGTCGGTGATCGACGACGGGAGCGTGTCGGTGATCCTCTCCAGGTGATTCAACGCGTTTACGGCGTCGCTGGCGCGACCGATCGTCGCGTGCGCCTGAGCGATGCCAGCCCACAAACCGACGCTGCCTCGCGTGGGTGTGTCGCCACCGAGAGCAACAGCTTCGGCGGCCAGGTTGAAAAGGATCGACATCGGCCGGTGCTCGTACAGGCCCATCACGACCTCCTCACCCCGGCACATCATGCGGGTGGCCAAGTCACCCGACGCATCAGCCAGCACACGGGCGGTGCGCCACCAGCGCCACGCCTGCCGATACTCCTCGAGAGACGACCAGGTGCGGGCGGTGATGACAGCGAGCTCAGACGCCACCCGGCAATATCCCGGCCGGAGTCGAGCCGGGCTAGCGCCGATCAAGGCTCGCGCAGCGGGCATGTCGATCGACAGTTGATGGATCAAGATCTCCGGCGAGATGACGAGGTAGCTGTGGCCGTACTCGGCGGCGATGGCTTCCCATTCGTCCAGGTCTGCTTGCTCAGGCTCGGCCACGACTCGGGCTAGTCCCCGCCGCGCCGACTCCAGCGCGGTCACCGCTGCCAGGCCCATCAGTAGTTGCCGGCGGTTCACCTCATCGCTCCCGGTCGCACTGGCCATCGACCCTTCATCCAAGGCTAGCGCTGGGACCTCGGCACATTGCGTATCGCCGAGCTCGGCCGCCACCTCACTCGCGGCAACACCGAGATCGGCTCGCGCGGTCGCCTCTATCGCGGCCAGATCCAGACCGAGAACCCGCTCGATAACCGGCCCCCACTCGTAGCCCGGCTTCCGTTCGCCGCGCTCCCACCTCGACACATAGTGAGCGCTAGTGGTGAACCTGAACTCGGTGGCTTGGTTGAGCATGTGAGCGAGCTTCGCCTGAGACCATCGCGGCCGGCAGCGCTCCCGACTCCGTTTGATCGACGCGCCGATAATCTTCCTGATCTTGGCTTCGACCTCGACCATCGCGTCCACACTCGCCTCGTTGTGGATCAGGTCATAGTATGGGGCACGCTGGGCCACAGCGGCGGGTGTTCCGACAGGCACCCCCGGCTTCGACAACGCAACAGTGCCCTCGCGTGCCCGATACCGAGCTGGGAAGGGATGACCGGCAGCCGACTCCGGGCGGCTGACTGATCTTCGGGCACGATGGTCACGTGGCGGCGTCGCTAGCCATCTCACGGCACGAACGAGCCTGGTTGTTCACCCGAGAGCCTGCGGGAGATGGTCGGCTGGGGTTGGTATGGCAGCCACATCCCGGAGGGTGGTTAGCGGAGCCAGCGATAGTGGCTGTCGTAGCTAGACGGCGTGTCGCTTGACCAGAATGCGTATCGGCTGGTTTGATCAGTGACTGTGAGCGGTGCACTCGTTCTGGTCCGGCGGTCCTCGGTGGATCTGCTTCGGGTGGCGAGTGCGCTATGTCCCGCGCGGTGAACCCACTGTTCCACTGACCGCGCACCTGATGGCCTGCCCTTCCCGGGTTGTGGTCTCTGCG
>JAFASX010000151.1 GCA_019244295.1 Pseudonocardia sp. | reverse complement strand
GGTTGACGGCTCACAGGCCAGCGCGACAGCGCTGGCCCCTCGTGGTGGGATGATTCGGTGCTGCCGATCTGGCCCCTGTCCCGAGCCGACCAAGAACCGCTCACCCAGGAACCACTGACCCAAGAACCACTCACCGATGACGAGCTGGCCACGGTGTACGCCTACCCGGATCGGCTCGACCGACCGTACCTGCGGGCGAACTTCATCTCCAGCCTGGACGGGGCGGCGTCGCTCGATGGGCGCACCAGCGGGTTGGGCTCGGCCGCCGACCGGCGGGTGTTCGGGCTGCTGCGCGAGCTCTGCGAGGTCATTTTAGTCGGCGCCAACACCGTCCGGGCGGAAAAATACGGAGGTGTCCGCGAACCGAGCCGTGTCACCGGGTCTCCCCCACCGATCGCGGTGGTCACCGCGACCGCGCGGCTGGACCCGAACGCCCCCCTGTTCACCAACACCTCGGTGCCGCCACTGGTCTTGACCGGCCGGCGCGCCGCGCCGGCCGACCTGGCCCGGCTGCGCGACGCGGGCGCCGATCTGCTGATCTTCGACGATGACCTGCTCAGCCCAGGCTCCATCGTCGCGGCGCTGCGGGACAGGGGACTGCGCCGAGTGCTCTGCGAGGGCGGTCCGCGGCTGTTCAGCCAACTGCTCGCCGCCGATGCGGTGGACGAGCTGTGCCTGACGATCAGCCCGATGCTGACCGTCGGCGACGCCGGTCGAATCGCCTCCGGTGCGCCCACCCAACCGCGCGCCATGCGGCTGGCGAGTGCGATCGCCGACCAGGACATGCTGTTGTTGCGATACCTGCGGGACTGGTGACCCTCACCCCTGAGCCAGCGGCGCCAGTCGAGGGTCGGCTCACCGAATCCTCACCGCTTGCCGAGCATTCTGGGCAGGTATGGCACTCACCGTGCCGTCCACAAGCCGTCAGCCGACTATTGGAGGAGACAGGCGTGCCGCGATCAGCCGGTCGGCGACGCGAGCCGGCTGGGCTAGCCGCGGGTATCGCCGTGCTGGTGGTGGTAGTGGCGCTGCTGTCGGGATGCGCGGTCGGACCCTCGATACGGCCCCCGGTCGCGATTCGAGGCTCCAGCGCGGTCGACGGTGGTGCGCCCAACGCGCCAGGATCTGGTCAACCTGTCGAGCCGAGGATCCCGGTGCCTGACGTCGGGGTGCCTAACGTCGTGGATTTCGCGGACTGCACCGATGAGATCGCTCCGGTACGGCCGCTTCCGGTGCCACCGGATCGGGTACTGCGCTACGAGTGCGCTGATCTTCCAGTAGGGGTCGACTCCGCCACCGGCCGCCACCGACAGTCGTCGATCGGGCTGATGCGGGTCACGTTGGCCGGTCAAACCCAACCCAAGCCACCGCTGCTCGTGCTGGGCGACAGCGACGGTGAGACGGGAACGTTGCGCGCCGCTCGCTTGGGCTCCGAGGTACCACTGGACCTGTTACGTAACTTCAGCCTGGTGGGTATGGACCGTCGAGGCCAGGGCACCAGCCACCTCGACTGCGCGCCACCCGATATGCGCTCGGCCATCCTGGACACCGACCTGTCCAGCGGCAACCCACAAGCAGCCGACACGCTGCTGGAGAACGTTCGCCGGGTGGTACAGGAGTGCTACCTGGCCGAAGGCGAGACTATAGCGAACTACGACACCCAGCACACCGCACGTGATGTGGAACGGGCACGGTTACTGCTCGGGGTACACACATTGAGCGCGATCGGGCTCGGCGACGGCGCGCGGGCTCTGGCGGTCTGGGCACAGAATTCGCCGGAATCCGTCGGCCGGCTGGTGCTGGATGCGCCGCCGGATCCGACCACCGACGTCATCGGTACCGCCGAGGCCAGAGCGACCGCCGCCGAAGGCACCTTCGACGCGTTCGCGCGCATCTGCGCGTCCCATCCCGGCTGCCCACTCGGACCCGACCCGAAGACGGCGCTGCGCCGGCTGGTTGATCAGCTTCACACCCGTCCAGAGCTAGGTGCTGACGGGGATCGGCTCACCGGAGCCGGGGTCACGAACGCGGTGCTGGTCGGGCTGGACGATCCGGCCAGTTGGCCCGAGCTGGCCGCCGCGATAGGGTCCGCGCGTACCGGCAACCCGGCCGGGCTGCTGAAGTACCTCGATCAACTGGTCGGCCCCAATGGCCGGTTCGATCTCGCGCTGGCCACCACCTGCAACGACACGGCACAGCGAATCAGCCCGCCTCAGGTGCTTCAGTTGATCAGCAAGTGGCGGGTCGACCATCCGCTGTTCGGGCCGCTGATGGCCCAGCGGCTGCTGCTGTGCTCGGCGTGGCCGGTTCCCGCCGACCCGGCCGAGGTCGGGCCGGCCGTCCAAGATCCGCCGATGCTGGTGCTGGCCACCGCGTTGAGCCCGCGCGAGCCGCTGCAGAGCTATCAGCGAGCCGCCAACCGGCTCGTTCCCGCCAAGGTGGTGAGTTGGCAGGGCGCTGGTCGCGACGCGTACCCGCACACCCCGTGTGTGACCTCAGCGGTGGACGAGTTGTTGATCGACGGCACCGTGCCCGACACCAGCGTCCTGTGCCCGCCCTGACTCCTGACGCGCCCGCCCGACTTCCGGAGCGCACCCACCCTCCCGGAGCGAGCCGCGCGGCCAACTTTATGCAGGTATTACGACGCGCGCAAATAGGTCAGGACCGCTAGCACTCGTCGGTGATCGTCAGCTGTGGCTATCAGGTTCAGTTTGGTGAAAATGCTGCGGATATGAGCCTCCACGGTTTTAGGGCTCAGGGACAGCCGCTCGCAGAGTGCTAGGTTAGAGCGACCTTCAGCGATGAGCGCAAGA
Source organism: Pseudonocardia sp. (assembly GCA_019244295.1). Lineage (GTDB taxonomy): Bacteria > Actinomycetota > Actinomycetes > Mycobacteriales > Pseudonocardiaceae > Pseudonocardia. The sequence goes on along the minus strand of JAFASX010000151.1, from coordinate 47,008 downwards.
ACGTTGCGCTCACGCTCGCTCAGCGCTTCCAGTGGGTTATTCTGCCGACGGCGCCGGAGTAGGCGAGTAACGACTTCCGGATCGATCACCGAGCCCCCGGCGCCGACTCGGCGTATGGCGTCGGTGAGTTCCCGCAGATCGGAAACGCGGTCCTTAAGCAGATATCCCAATCCTTCTGTTCCCTCGGAAAGCAGCTCGAACGCGTAGCCGGTGTCTACATACTGGGACAGCACCAACACCCCGACAGTTGGGTGCTGAGCACGGATCTGCTGGGCGGCGCGCATCCCTTCATCGGTGTACGTGGGAGGCATGCGGACATCGACCACGGCGACATCGGGGCAATCAGCGCGGACCAGCTCCAGCAAGGTCTTGGGATCTCCCGCCTGGCCGACGACCTCGAAGCCGGTTTCAGCCAGAAGTCGAGCTAACCCCTGACGCAACAAGACTGAATCGTCAGCAAGGATCACTCGCACGGTAGCTCGGCGCTCACCCGCGTGCCGCCTCCTATCGGGCTGCAGACCTGGAGCCGTCCGCCCAGCGCTGCCACTCGGTCGGCTAACCCTACCAGGCCCGACCCCTCCGCGGCGTCAGCGCCGCCGATGCCGTCATCGGTGATCCGCACGCTCAATCGCCCGTCGGTGCGCGTAACACTGACGAATGCCTCGGATGCTTGCGCGTACTTCACTACATTCACTAGCGCTTCGCACACTACGAAGTAAGCGGTGCTCTCGACTTCGGCGGCGAACCGCAGTGCGGGGACAGTCAGGATCACCGGTAGTGGCGTCTGTTCCGCCAGAGACTGCAGGGCGGCACTCAGGCCCTGGTGCGTGAGAATAGCTGGGTGCAATCCCCGCGCCAGCTCCCGCAGTTCATTCAAGGCGCCCTGTATTTCATCGGACGCTTGGTCGAGGACAGTCTTCAGTTCCGGGTCAGGTTGCGCGCCAAGATGCATCTGACCCAGGCGCAACAATAAAGACAAAGATACTAGACGCTGTTGGGCACCGTCGTGCAGGTTGCGTTCCACCCGGCGTCGCTCCGCGTCGGCGGCTTTCACAATCCGGGCGCGTGACGCCCGCGCGTCATCGATTGCCTGTTGACGCTCGGTGGTAATAGCGGCGAGCACGAGCGAGGTGATAGCCACGCTAGCACAGAAGGACTGCAGAACGATCTGGCCCTGCACAGGCGGCAGCTGCGAGAAAGGACCCCGCTTCTCGATGGCCGCCCAGACGGCTATTCCCGCCAGCAGTACGTTGAGAATGGCCGCTCCGGGCACCCCCAGCCGCAACGCCGTCCAGAGCACGAAGGGGAAAACGAGGAAGGTCACCGGAGGACCTGAACCGAAGAGCAGATAAGTGGCGATCGCCGCAACGATGGCCAGCGCCGCCATCTCCATCCCGCGGCGCTGGAAAGGATTAACGCGCAAGCGCGCCGCGGTTCCCGTTACGAGCAGCGGCGGGGTGACGAGAACGACACCCATAGCGTCATTCTGCCACCAGGAAAACCAGTACACGAGTAGGTGGCCCCGCGTAGGATCACCAGTCGCCATGACGACGAGTAAACTAATTGTGGCGCTCAGCAGCGCGCTTACCGCCCCACCCAGAATGATGACGGCTAGGACATCCCGCAACCGGCTCAATGCACCGTCAAGAGCGTACCGCTCGAGCAACCACGCCGCCGTGACGGGAGCCACTACCCCGGCGACGGTAAACCCCACGGCTTCCATCGCCAAGGGCTCGCTGAACAGCCTGGCGAGCAGCCCACCAATGGCGATACCGAGCCATGCCCGCCTCCCGAACAATACAAGGCCAGCCACCGCGAGCCCGATCGTGGGCCACATAATGACGACGCCCGGGGACAGCCGCAAGAATATGTGCACGGCCATGGCGACAACGAAGTAGCCGACGGCCAGGATCAGAATTTGCGCCACTCGCTTGAGAATGGATGGATTCAGAAGGGGCCCAGCCGCCGGACGAGCGACAATCTCTTCCGCTCCGCGGTGTGTGACGTTACTTCTTATCTGTTGCTTGAGCACCTCGACGTCCTACTCGTGCGCTGACCGGACGAGCGACTACACGACCACACACCGTAGAGCGCGAACAATCTCAGATAAATACATCAAATGTCAACCCGATCGTGTGATCTGCGCGGGGAGGACAACGGCCACACTGTGTGGAGTCCGGCCTTGGGGGGTAGAGATGACTGACAACCGCGAGTCGACGAATGATCCGCCCGTGATCCACACCGCGCGGCTCAGCGAGGAAGGGCGCCGATTCGCCCAACAATGCGCGGTCCTCACTGGCTTTGAGCTTTTCGATCTGCTGGCGACTGGTATGGCCGATCTGTACTTCGTCACCGCTCGCGACCAGGTCGGAGCCGCGGTCCTGGACGCCGTCCTCGCCGAGGTGGACCGGGATCTCGCGGCCTTGAGCGGCACCGACCTGGAAGTCGCGCGTGCCCTGACCTACCTGTGGTACACCGGCGCCTGGCCGCGCCTGGCCCCGGAAGCACACGGAAAGTTGCGCCGAGAGACGGCCAACGTCGAGTTCGTCGTCTCGCCCGACGCCTACACCGAGGGATTAGTCTGGCGGACCTTCAACGGACACCCCAGCGGAGCCAAAGCACCCGGCTTCGCCACGTGGGCATTCAAGCCAGCCGCGCCGTCGTGGCCCGAGCCGCCCGAGCCGGTCGCCGCGCCGGGGCCACTCCTGAAATGGTCAGATTTCCCGTCGGCGCTGCCGCCGTCCGCTGTATTCCCCAATTATGGATCGGCTTAACTGATGGCCAGCGCGGTAAACGCAACCATCGCCCACCGGCGGCACTACGACGTCATCATCGTTGGCGCGGGCATCGCGGGAAGTCTCATCGCCAAGGGGCTCGGCCAGCAGGGCTGGCAAGTGCTCGTCCTAGAGGCAGGTACCGGCAGCCTTCAAACATGGGAAGGCCACCTCCATGCAATCGATACGTTCCGCTCGGCAGTCGCGAAGACGCCTAACGCCGCGTTTCCGCACAATGTCGCCGTCCCGTCTCCCGACGTCCTCGACCTGACTCCCACCCGCTCAGGCTTCACGACCAACGGTTACTTCATCCAGCGCGGCGAATTACCGTACAGCAGCGACTACCTGCGCGCGGTCGGTGGCAGCGGCATGCACTGGACAGGTCTATGCCTGCGCATGCATCCGGACGATTTCGCCGTCCGAACTCGATACGGCTACGGTCGTGACTGGCCAATCGGCTACCGCGATCTGGAGCCGTATTACGTCGCGGCCGAGCGGGAGATCGGTGTTTCGGGCGATGCCCAGGAGCAGTGGGAACTGGGCATCCCATCGGACCCCGACTACTTCTATCCGATGCATAAAATTCCGCCGAGTTACATTGACGAGGTCTGTCGCGGTATCGACGGACGGACCGTGACCGATCCGGTGGCCAACGAGAAGTTCACGTTGAAGGTCATCAGCACCCCGCAGGGCCGCAACAGCACCCCCGACCCTCGCTACCGGCACGGCGCCGGCTACCGACCGCAAGGCGCCGTCGGCCTGCCGAAGTACGGTCAACGCTGCGTCGGCAATGCCAGCTGCGTGCCGTTTTGCCCCGCGCAGGCCAAATGGACACCGCTGCGCGCCCAGGCACAGTTTTCCCGCTCCGTCACGCTCGCCACGCATTGCCTAGTCACTCGGGTGATCGGCGGAGTCAACGGACGCATCAAGGGCGTCGAATACCGCACGTACGAGGACCCGGCGTCAGCGGCCAGCCAGCCGTATCAGGCCGAGGCCGACATCGTCGTCGCGACCGCGCACGCGATCGAGAACGCCCGGCTGCTGCTCGCCTCGGGTCTGGCGAACGTCAGCGGCGAGCTGGGTTGCAACCTGATGGACCACCCAACGATACTCACCTGGGCCCTCTCACCACCTGGCAACGGCCCGATTGGCCCGTTCCGCGGCCCCGGCACCACCTCAGGATGGGAGGCGTTCCGCTTCGGGGATGCGCGCCGCACGCGCGCACCGTTCCGGATTGAAATCGGGAACTGGGGCTGGGGCTGGGCCACTGGAGCACCGATGAGCAACGTAGGTACCGCGCTCGGCGTCGGTGGTGACCAGAAGGGAAACATAGTTCCGACCGCCGTCTTCGGAGCCAGACTGCGGCAGACCCTTGGCGATCAAATCGGCCGTCAGCTCCAGCTCCAACTCGCCGTCGAACAGCCCGCTGACCACAACAATCGGGTAACAATCGACAATCAGTACCGCGACGTCATGGGAAACCCCCGCCCCATACTGACCTACAACCTCACCGACTATGTCAAGGATGGCCTGGTCGCGGCCAGATGCGTCGCATCGGCGATCTACGACCTGCTCAAAGCGCAGGAACATACCGACCACAGTCCGCGCGACGGCGTGGCGCCCCTCGGCTACTTCAGGTACCGCGACCACGACTACGCCTACAAGGGCGCCGGGCACGGGGCGGGCACCCATGTTATGGGGACCAACCCGAAAGACTCGGTTGTCGACTCTTTCCAGCGCTGCTGGGATCACCCCAATCTGTACGCGGCGGGTTGCGGCAGCCTGCCGTCCATCGGGACGTCGAATCCCTCGCTGACCATGGCGGCCCTCGCGTTGCGAAGCGCCGAACAGATCCACCGCGACCTTGTCGAGCTGCACCGTCCAGTACAACTCCGGGGCGGCCGCGAAACCCTCTCGAAGGTGGGCAATGGAGAATGAGACCGATGGCGTCGTCCTCGGCGACGGGGAACCGCCGTTCCAACTCCCGAAGACCATGCCTGAACTGCGGCGGTACTTGCAAGGCGCGCTGGAGATCGAGCACTTCACGATCCCGCCCTACCTGACGGCGATGTACACGATCCGAGCTGGCACGAACGAGGTCGCGTATTACACGATCCGCGGCATCGTTGTGGAAGAGATGCTGCACATGACCCTTGTCGCCAACCTGCTCAACGCGGTCGGTGGTCGGCCGAGGGTGGCTCATCCAGATTTCGTCCGCGGCTACCCAACGAAGCTTCCCTACAGCGCCCTGGACGAGAAGATCCCGCTTCAGCATTTCTCCCCGGATGCAATGCGGACGTTCCTGCTCATAGAGCGGCCGGAGCGCGTTGACGGTATCCCGATCCAGCGGATACCGGGCTGGACGTCGATAGGGCAATTCTATGATTTCATCCGCACGGGGCTTCTTGAGTTAGTTGACAGGCTCGGAGAAAACACGGTCTTTTGCGGAAACAGCGAGCGGCAGGTCGGCCCGGAGGACTTCTACAACTCCGGCGGCGAGGTGTTGCGGGTCACCGACCTAAGGTCGGCGCTCCTTGCGCTGCGGGTGGTCATCGACCAGGGCGAGGGTCTCAACGGCTCCATCTTCGACGGCGACGACCAGCTCTTTGGCGAACAGCGCCAGGTCGCCCACTACTTCCGTTTCAAAGAAATCCTCGCGGAGTGCGCCTACGACCCGCACGACACCCCCCATGCGCCTCCCACCGGTCCTGAAATCGATGTGCGCTGGGAGGATGCCTACCGGATCGATCCGGATGCCTCCGTCGCTGACTACGCTCGGTGTTCAGATACCGCGGTGTATAAGCACGCGGTAGCGTTCAACGAGGCCTACGCTGAACTGCTTGCTTACCTGGATACCGCGTTCAACGGCACGCCCCGCGCGGTGATCTTCGGAGTGCCCGCGATGCTTCGCCTGCGCGATCTCGCCGAACGGCTTTATCGCAACCCACACCCTGATCCCGACAAGGCGTCGCAAGGGTATTTCGCCAGCGCTACCTTCGAGATCGACCAGCAACAGATAAACCACGCCCTTGACATCGTCTCGCCAAGGATCCAGGTAGCACGCTTGAACACCGAAGAGCCCGTCAATTTTACCGGAGTAGCCCTCTGGTGAACATTCACGATGCGAGCCCGTGTCGTTCAAACTACCGATGATCAACAGTACATCACGCTGCTTTGACCAAGCCGCAACCACCATGACGTGCTGTTGATCACCATTTCAGCGTGGCGGTCAGCCCCCGACGGGGGTCCTCGTATACCGCGCGCATCGCCGGCCCCGGGCGGCAATATCGCCGTATGGGTCCGAATTAAATAAGTAATTCGACTGAGAGAAACCGTCGGTATGACGGCTTGTCGTCTCGGCATGCGCTAATGGTTAATAGAAAAATTGCCGTCGTGATTGGACTCACAATTGGCCGGACGCAAGGGCGCTTCAGGGATAACCCTTAGCACAGTCCAGGGCTCGACCCGGTGACTAACGAGTCCGCTTCCGTTAGCTTGTATCCCAAGGTCAGCGACTCCGTCGGCCGCGGCGAAGACGGTCTGCTTGATAGACCTTGAAAGGCTGTGATGAGGTGAGCGTCAGCGTCTTGATCGTCGATGATCACGCCGGATTCCGGTCGTTGGCCCGGAAGGTGTTAGGGGCCGACGACTATGTCGTGGTGGGCGAGGCGTCCGACGGAGCTTCCGCCATTGCCGCGCTGGGCGTGCTGAAACCCGAGCTGGTGTTATTGGATATCCAGCTGCCCGATCGTGATGGCTTCGACGTTAGCCAGCAACTGATAAAAGAATCTCCAGAATTGAAGATCGTGCTCATCTCCAGCCGGGATGCGCGCGATTACGGATGTCGACTTGACCAAAGCGACGTACGAGGATTTATCCCCAAAGCCGAGCTCTGCGCGACGGCCCTGACTAAAGTGTTGGCGACAGCCCGATGAAACGTTTGCGCGAGACCGGCGGTCAGACCGTCAGGGTCCCGGCTTGGGGGCGAACCAGCTCTATTGTTGGGTGGCGTGGCCGGCAACAGGGTGCGTCGGTTCGTTGATGACAGACATCCATCAATTCCCTGATCGCGCATTTCAGCTGGTAGATCGCCTAGCACGGGAAGGCTGTACGCGCAACGGCTCGCCCGGCATCTTGGGGTACTCCGGCGGGTACGGCAGGTCCCCAAGGCCACGGTCCCGCTCATCGGCGGCGAACCACTCCAACGCCATCTCCAGCCCACCAACCGCTTCGTCCATCCCGAGATGCGGGTCACCGTGCTTGGCCAGCAGCCCCGGTACGGTGCGCAGATCGAAGTCCTCCGGACGCACCGACGGTAGCTCCGCCCAGGTCACCGGCATGGACACGGTGGCAGACGGCAACCCGCGCACCGACCAGGCCGACGCGACGGTGCGATCCCGGGCGGCCTGGTTGTAGTCCAGGAACACCCGTTCGCCGCGTTTCTCCTTCCACCACGCGACCGTCGCCCGTTGAGGTACCCGGTCGACAACCCGGCGGGCGATCGCGATCACCGCGCGACGCACCTCGATGAACGACCACTCGGGGCGGATCCGGGCGAATACATGCACCCCTCGCCCACCGGAGGTTTTGGGCCAGCCGATCAGGCCGGCGGATTCAAGTACCTCCCGCAGCACCGCCGCCACCCGCACGGCGTCGGCGAACTCAGTGCCCGGCTGCGGATCGAGGTCGATGCACAGCTCGTCGGGACGGTCCGGGTCGGCGCGGCGCACCGGCCACGGGTGGAAGTCCAGCGTGCCCAGGTTCGCCGCCCAGATAATGACCGCCGGCTCGGTAGGCGCCACCGACTCGGCCGTGCGCCCACTCGGAAAGGTCACGGTGACCGGCCGTAGGTAGGGCGGCGCGCCCTTGGGCACCCGCTTGGCGAAGAACGACTTACCGTCTACTCCGTCGGGGTAGCGCTTGAGGTTAGTCGGGCGGTCCAGCAGCACCCGAAGCATAGGCTCGGCCACCGACAGGTAGTACCGCGCGACATCCCGCTTGGTGATGCCGAGCGCCGGGAAAAACACCTTGTCTGGGTTGGAGAGCCGGACCGTGCGCTCGCCGTACGGTCCGGGCACGGTGAGCTCCTCAGCTGGCGAGCGGCTCGGACTCACGGACGCGACGCTACCGTGGGGGCATGACCCGCCGCGATCCCGCCGCGATCCCGCCGAGTCCCCGGAGTTCGGCCCGTCGATCTGGCGTCACTACCTGGTTATCAGCGGCCCAACCGCGCGGCGTATAGCGTGATGTGCATGAAACCAGTGACCGGCGAGCCGGCGAAGGTCGTCAAATCGGAGCAGGAATGGCGTGAGCAGCTCAGCCCCGCTGAGTACCACGTCCTGCGGGAGGCTGATACCGAGCGCCCGTTCACCGGCGAGTACACCAACACCAAGACCGTGGGCGTATATCGCTGCCGTGCCTGCGGCGCCGAGCTGTTCCGCAGCGAGACCAAGTTCGACTCGCACTGCGGCTGGCCGTCGTTCTTCACCCCGATGGCCGGCGACGCGGTGATCGAGCGCACCGACCGCGGCCTTGGCATGACGCGCACCGAGGTACTGTGCGCCACCTGCCACAGCCACCTCGGTCACGTGTTCACCGGCGAGGGCTACGACACCCCGACCGACCTGCGTTACTGCATCAACTCGATCTCGCTGACCCTGGAGCCCGATCACCCGGAGTCAAGCGGCTGAACCCCTGGCTGACCCGCCGCGCACGCTGGCGAGCGAAGCAGCGAGCCCGTTTAGGGCGTCTAGGGCAGGGTGGCCACTAGGTCGGCGATGTCGCGGCGCGGGCCAGTGTAGAACGGCACCTCCTGGCGGACGTGCCGGCGGGCATCGCTGGCACGCAGGTGACGCATGAGGTCGACGATCCGGTGCAGTTCGTCGGCCTCGAACGCCAGGATCCACTCGTAGTCCCCCAGCGCGAAGCTGGCCACCGTGTTCGCCCGCACGTCGGGGTAGTCCCTGGCCTGCTGGCCATGCTGGGCAAGCATGGCCCGCCGCTCCTCATCCGGCAGTAGGTACCACTCGTAGGAGCGCACGAACGGGTAGACGCACAGGTACTTGCGCGGCTCTTCGCCGGCCAGGAACGCCGGTATGTGACTCTTGTTGAACTCCGCCGGGCGGTGCAGCGCGACCTGGCTCCACACCGGGACGCTGGCCCGCCCGAGCGCGGTTTCCCGGCGCAGCGCGGCATACGCGGCCTGCAGTGGTTCGATCTCAGCGGCGTGCCACCACAGCATGTAGTCGGCATCAGCCCGCAGGCCGGCCAGGTCGTACACCCCGCGCACGACGACGTCGGCGTCCTCGAGCTTCTTGATGAACTCGGCGGCCTCGCCGGCCGCGTGGTCCCGCCGATCGTTGAGCCGGCCCGGCTCGACCTGGAACACCGACCACATGGTGTACCGGATGATGCTGTTGAGCTTGTGGTAGTCGAGCCGAGTCATATCGCCATGCTGCCACTGAGACGGGCAGGTCGGCACGCCAGGTGAGCCGCGATCCGTTCGGCGGCGGCCCGGGCGGTGCCGATACACGCGGGCACCCCGACGCCGTGCAACATCGCCCCGGCCACCTCCAACCCAGGCAGCTCGCCAACCGCGCGTTCCAGCTCGGCTACCCGTGCCCCATGCCCGACGCCGTACTGCGGCAACCCGCCACCCCAGCGTTGAACGTGCGCCGCGACCGGACCGGCGGTCACCCCGGCTAGCGCGGCAAGGTCAGCTCGTACCCGCGTCGCCAGCTCGTCGTCGCAGACCCGCAAGGCCGCCGTGTCGGGGTCACCCCCGGCCCGGCCCAGGGAAGCCCGCAGCCGAACCAGCCCGTCGGTGGCCGCCGCCGACAGATGCGGCCATTTGCGTGAGCAGTACGTGACCGCTTTGCTGGCCAACGGCTCGTCGGCCGCGATGAGTACTCCTGAGCTGACGGGTAACGTCACCACGTCCTCGGCCCGGTAGGCCAGCGCGACCACCACCGAGGACGCGAGCTCCACGTCCCCGGCTACCCGAGACACCGCTGGAGCCACACCAGCCAGCAGCCGGCGCAGCGCGGGCGCCGGCACGGCCAGCAGCACGGCATCAACCTCGACACGCTCTGGCGCGCCAGCGGAACCCACCTCAAGCAACCAGCCGTTAACACGCCGGACCAGCTCACGCACAGGCAGTCCGAGCCGCGGCGCAGGGTCAGCGGACACCCGCAGCGCGTCGAGCAGCACCTGGTAGCCGCCGCGCAACGCGCCGAATACCGGCCCATACGGCCCGCATGGCGCCGACTCGCTGGGAGCGGTCAGCAGCTGATCCACGGCCTCGGTGAGCGAGCCGGCGCCGGCGTCCAGCGCGGCGGCCAGCCCCGGCACGCAGGCCCGGGTACCGAGCCTGTCGACCCGACCGGCGTACACCCCACCCAGCAGGGGTTCGACCAACCAGTCGGCGACCTCGTCCCCGAAACGCTCCCTCAGCAGCTTGCCAAGCGCCCGATCTCCACCGGCGGCCCAGCGCAACGGCACCGCGCGCTCGCCCGCGACCCGCGCCAGCGCAGCGGCCGGCAGCAGCCCGTCCAGCTCGGCGGCACTACCCGGCACACCCAGTAGGGTGCCGGCCGGCAAAGGCACAGTGCGTCCAGCCGCCCGGATCGTCGGAGTAGCCGGAGACGGAGACACCGCCCGGTCCGTCAGACCCAGCTCGGCAAGCAGCGCGGGCACCTCGGGACGGCGGGCCATGAACGCCTCAGCCCCAACATCCATCGGCTGGCCAGCCAGCTCAACGGTACGCAACGCTCCGCCAATCCGGTCAGCGCGGTCGAACACGGTGATCCGGGCGGCGGGACCTAGCAGCGTACGCAGCCGGTGCGCGCCAGCCAGCCCGGAGATGCCAGCACCTACGACGGCGACGTGCGCGCCCCCGCTGTGGCCGTTGTCGAAACGGTGACCTCTGTCGAACGACCACCCCGTCACAGGGAATGCACCAAATCCACCACCCGAGTCAGCACATCCGGGTCGGTCTCCGGAAGCACACCGTGACCGAGATTCATCACATGCCCCGGCGCGGCCCGACCCTCGGCGATGATCCGGCGCACCTCGGCCTCCACTACGTCCCAACCGGCGAAGAGCACCGCCGGGTCAAGATTACCCTGCACCGCCTTGTCCGGCCCGATCCGGCGGCTCGCCTCGCTCAACGACACTCGCCAGTCAATTCCGACCATGTCGGCTCCAGCTTCCCCCATTGAGGCTAGCAATTCACCAGTGCCGACCCCGAAGTGAATCCGGGGCACCCCGGTGTCGGCCAACCCCGATAGCACCGCCACCGAATGTGGCAGCACGAACCGGCGGTAGTCCCGTTCGGACAGCGCGCCAGCCCAGGAGTCGAACAGCTGCACCGCGTCCACCCCGGCCGCCACCTGCGCGCGCAGGAAGGTGAGGGTGATGTCCGCCAGATGCCCCAGCAGCGCGTGCCAGGTGGGCGGGTCGGAGTGCATCAGGGCCTTAGTGCGCTCGTGGTTGCGGCTGGGTCCGCCCTCAACCAGGTAGGAGGCGAGGGTGAACGGCGCGCCGGCAAAGCCGATCAGCGGCGTTCCGGTAGCGCCGGAGCCCAGCTCGGCCAGCAGCAGCCGGATAGCCTCGGCGACCGGGGCGACCGCGTCCGGCGCCAGATCCGGCAAGGCCGCGACATCGGCGGCGGTCCGCACCGGCCGTGCGACCACGGGGCCGGTACCGGGCACGATGTCTACCCCTATGCCGGCCGCATGCAACGGAACCACGATGTCGCTGAACAGGATCGCCGCATCCACGCCATGCCGACGCACCGGCTGCAGAGTGATCTCGCAGACCAGCTCGGGCGTCTGGCAAGCGGTCAGCATCGCGTTGTCGCGCCGCAACGCCCGGTATTCGGGCAGGGATCGGCCAGCTTGGCGCATGAACCAGACCGGCCGCCGAGAAGGACTGGCACCCCGGACAGCCGCCAGGAAGGGCGCGCCGGCAAGGTCTCGGCGTGGTCCCCGGCCCGATCCGTGCCGGAGACCAGGCAATAGCGTCCCCACCGCCTCCCGGGGCGGCATACCGGGGTGGCTGACGGCGCCGATATCGGGCGCGGCAGACTTGGACATAATTTCGCTATCCTTGCAGGAGACGCGGCGCGCCTGAGTGCTGCGGGGTCCTCCGCGCGCATACCCTCAGTTAGTGAGCCCACCCACTTTCCACCAGGCAGTGGATGCGCTGCTTGCTGTGCGGCCGCGCGCTGAGCTGCGACTGGTGGACATCGACCCGCCACGCCGGCTGGCGCCGCATAGTTTCGCCCTCGGTGTCGAGCTAGCTGACGATGTAGCTGATGCCTTAGTCGCCGGCGGACTTCCGGTCGATGTGACTGGCCGACTCGTGCTGTTGCACGACCCAACGGCCCACGCCACCTGGCGCGGGACGTTCCGGATCGTCAGCTACTTGCGCGCCCCGCTGGACCCCGAACAGGCCGAGGACCCGCTGCTGCTCGAGGTCAGCTGGTCCTGGCTCACCGATGCCCTTGAGCATTGCGCGGCGGGATACGCGGCACTCGGCGGCACCGTGACCCGGACCAGCTCTGCGCGGTTCGGCGAGATAGCCGGTCCGACCCGCGGCGACGACGTGGAACTGCGCGCCTCCTGGACACCGACCGATTTCGAGTTCGGTCGGCACGCGGAGGTCTTCTATCTGCTGCTGACCCACGCGATCGGGTTACCAGAGGTGGGCGTATCTTCGATGACGGATCGTCACTATTGATCTTGGACGTCGTGCTCCCCACAGGATCGAAGAGGGACGATCTGGACGAATATCACTCTATGCAGTTAACTGATCGACTGAAGGAGTGATCCAAGTCGACCAGCCACGTGGATACCGGAAGAAAATCTTCCGCCAAATCCTCCGCGGTTAGGCCGCTTGGGGGCTACCCTGCGTCCACGACACCTCCTCGGACACGCGGCCGCATAGCCAAATGGACGAGGTCCCGGTGCCGGTCGGGGGGCACGACCGACTCCAGGGAGGTAGTGACGTGGCTGTAATTGGCCAAGGCACGCCTGTACGCACACCACTCGGCACGAGCTCGGTGCCGCCGCCTGCTATGGTGCCGCACCCTAGGGAAGAGCTGTTCTCAGTTCTCGTCGTCGACGATCACCCGTTGTTGCGGGAAGCGATCGCGGCACGGCTACGCACCATGGGAGCCGGCACGGTCCACGAAGCCGCCTCGGTGGCCGAGGCTAGGGCCAGGGCCCAGGCTAGCGGTCCATGTGATCTCGCGGTACTCGATCTGGGGCTGCCTGACGGCAGCGGTCTAGATCTCGTCACCGAGCTGCGGGCCCAAGGCTGGAACCGGCTGGTGGTGCTGGCGTCATCCGATGATCCATACGCCGTGCGGTCGGCCTTCCAGGCCGGAGCGCAGGCGTACCTGCTGAAGTCGGCGTCGGCGGCGGTCGTCACCGACGGGGTCAAGCGTGTGCTCGATGGCGGTGTGTACGCCGATCCGACCGTTGCTCCGCTGCTGGCGACCGGCAGCCGGGTGCCCGGCACGGACAACACGCCGCGCGAGCTCTCGGCACGCGAGGTCGAGGTCCTGCAGCTGGTCGCCGACGGGCAGTCCAACAAGGAGATCGGCGAGGCGCTGAGCCTCTCCGCCCTCACCGTCAAGAGCCATCTGTCCCGGATCGGGCGCAAGCTCGGGACCGGGGACCGAGCACAGATGGTGGCGTTGGCGATGCGGGCCGGGGTCATCCGCTGAGCCCGCTGACCCCGACCCCCACCTCGCCCTGCGGCGAGCACGGCCGGCGCGACGCTACGGCGTCGCGCGCCGCGGCGCGGCCGCCGGACGCATCCACGCGCCCGGTTGACGCCGCGGCGGCCGGCGCCGAGGCGAGCCGGGCACCAGTTCCCCTGTTGGCGCCGGCCGATGGCCTGCCTGAGGTGGTCAACCGCCCGGATACCCTGAACAACCTCGTCACGCGGGTCGCGGCCGGCAGCGGACCGGTCGCGGTGGACACCGAGCGCGCCTCGGGGTTCCGGTACGGGGCGCGGGCTTACCTCGTGCAGCTGCGCCGAGCCGGTGCCGGCACCGCGCTGCTCGACCCGATCCCGCTCAGTGGCCAGTTCCGAGCCTTGGCCGAAGCGCTCGATGGACCGGAGTGGGTGCTGCACTCGGCCTCCCAGGACCTCCCGTGCCTGGCTGAGTTGGGTCTGCGGCCGGCCACGCTGTTCGACACCGAGTTAGCCGGCCGGCTCGCGGGTTTGCCGAGGGTGGGGCTGGGTTCGCTGGTGGAGCGGTTACTCGGGCTGAGCCTGGAGAAAGGACACGGGGCGGCCGACTGGTCGCGCCGGCCCTTACCGGAAACCTGGCTGGTCTACGCGGCCTTGGACGTCGAGGTCCTCATCGAGCTGCGCGACGCGCTCGAGGAGCTGCTGGTCGAGCAAGGCAAGCGGGAGTGGGCGGCCCAAGAGTTCGAGGCGATCCGTACCGCGCCCAGCCCGTCGCCGCAGGCTGACCCGTGGCGACGCACCTCGGGGATCCACCGGGTTCGCCGTCCTCGGCAGCTGGCGGCGGTGCGCGAGTTGTGGCAGACCAGAGATGAGCTGGCCAGCCACCGCGACATCGCGCCAGGGAGGGTGCTGCCCGATTCCGCGATCATCGAGGCCGCCGTGGCGGCGCCTTCCTCGGAGGAGGAGCTCATCGCGCTGCCGGTATTTCGGGGCCGTGCCCAACGTCGGCTCGCGGACTACTGGTGGTCAGCCTTGCGCCGCGCCAGCGCACTGCCCACCTCGGCGTTGCCGCCGATGACCCTTCCGTCGGACGGGCCGCCGCCGGTGAATCGATGGGCCGACCGTAAACCAGAGGCCGCCGCCCGGCTGGCCGCCGCGCGAGCCGCGACGACCGTGCTCAGCGAGCGCTACCAGGTGCCGGTAGAGAACATCCTGCAGCCCGATCTGCTCCGGCGGATGTGCTGGCACCCCCCGGACGGCCCGTTAACCGACGCCTTGCGAGCCGGCGGCGCCAGACAGTGGCAGATCGAGCTCGTCGCGAGCCCCTTGGAGCAGGCGCTCCGGGCGCGTGCCTGACGAGGTAAAGATCATGTTGTTGACGGGAGGCGGACCGTCACCGCGAGTCCGCCACCGGCCTCGGGATCGGCGTGCACGGTACCCCGGTGCGCCAACACCACCGCCCGCACGATGGACAGCCCCAGCCCCGAGCCACCCACACCCGCGCGGTCCACCCCCCGACGGAACGGCTCGAACAGTTCCTCGACCCGGTCCACCAGCACGGGAGCACCGCTAGATACCACTCGGAGCTGGACACACCGGTCGCCGTCCACGGCCGTGGAGATCTCCGCCCAGCCGCCGTCCACGTTGTGCCTCACGGCATTCTCCACTAGGTTGCCGACCACCCGCTCCAACAGCGCCGGGTCACCTGCCACCGGCGCCGGGCTGGTCGAAACCCGAACCCGCAAGCCACGTTCCTCGGCCTCGCCGCGCACGGCGGCCAGCGCTGGGCCGACCAAGGTGGCGAGGTCGACCGGAACGATCTGCCCCGCCGCGCCCGACTCGCTACGGGCTAGCAACAGCAACCCGGCAATAAGCGCGTCCGCCCGGTATGTGGCAGTCCGCACCACCTGGGCCATCCGGCGCAGCTCAGCGACGTCGGCGGCCGGGTCGGCCAGCGTGACGTCGACTTCGGTGCGCATCACCGACAGCGGGGTGCGCAGCTCGTGGCTGGCGTTCGCCACGAAGCGGGCCTGCACCTCGAATGCCGCCGACAGCCGATCCAGCATCGCGTCGAAGCTCTCGGCCAGCTCAGTCACCTCACCGTGCGCGCCGGACAACGCGATGCGCTCGTCCAGCGATTCCGCCGACAGCCGCCGGGCCATCGCGGTGACCTGGTGCAACGGCCGCAGTACCCGGCCGACCACCACCCAGGACAGCACCCCCGCGGCCGCGACCACCAGCGGGAACGCCACCAGGCCAGCCCGTAACATATCGGCGCGGGCGGCGTCGGCCAGCGCTCGACCGAGCGCGTCGGCGGGCACCGGCTGGTCGCGCACGCGGACCGTGGTGCCCGATGGCAACGCCGGCACCGCGCTGACCACGCCACTTACCAGCAGCCAGCCCAGCCAGAGCAGCAGCGCACTGACCAACGCGGCCAGGACAGTGCATAGCGCCACGAGCCGAAGCCGCAGCTCCGGACCATGCCCGCGTGTCATGGCCGCCGCCTCCCCTGTCTAGCCCTACCCAGCGGCCGACACTCGATAGCCGGAACCAACCACGGTCTCGATGATGCCTGGTTCGCCAAGCTTCTTGCGCAGCGTCATTACCGTCACCCGGACGGTAGTAGTGAACGGGTCAGCGTGCTCGTCCCAGACCCGTTCCAGCAGCTCTTCACTGCTCACCACGGCCCCGCCGGCCGCAAGCAGCACCTCGAGCACACCGAACTCCTTGCGGGTCAGCTCGATCGGTTGGCCCGCCCGGCGCACGGTGCGACGCGCCGGATCCAGCACGATATCGGCGGCGATCAGCACCGGTGGAGTGGCCGGGGTGGCTCTGCGGGCCAGCGCCCGCATCCGGGCCACCAGCTCGGGAAAGTCGAACGGCTTGGCCAGGTAGTCGTCCGCGCCGAGGGTTAATCCCTCAACCTTGTCCGCCAGCGTGCCACTCGCGGTCAGCATGATCACCCGGGTGGTGCCGCCGGTGCCGGTAATCTCCGTGCACAGCTGGTCGCCGGATATCCCTGGCAGGTCACGGTCCAGCACCACCACGTCGTAGCGCGTGATCGACGCCTTCTCCTGGCCACATCTGCCGTCATAGGCGACGTCCACCGCCATTCCCTGCCGACGCAGTCCCCTAGCCAGCGCGTCGGCCAGCGGCCGCTCGTCCTCCACGATCAGTACCCGCACACCGTCAAGGGTAAGACCCCTCGTCATCACGCCGATTTCCCCACCAGCACATCCCGCCGGCACTTCACATATCCAGCCGGCGCTTCGCATACCGCCCGTGCCCCGCGAAGCGCGGGCTGGGTGTGCGAAGTCGGCGCGGGCTAGTCAGCGACTTCCACAGGGACCGACTCGGCGGGCAGCGCGGCCACCCACCCGGTGACCTGGCGGGCGACGTCTTGCGCGGTGAGCCCCGCCGAGGCCAGCACGTCCGAGCGGCTGCCGTGCTCCAGGAACTTCTGCGGCAACGCGCACGTGCGCAGCGGTACGTCCAGTTCGGCGTCCCGCAACGCGGCCGCCACCGCCGAACCGAACCCGCCGTGCCCACCGCCGTCTTCGATGGTGACCACCAACCGGTGCCAGCGAGCCAGCTCGACGATCGCCGAGGGCACCGGCAACACCCAGCGCGGGTCAACCACGGTCGCACGCACGCCCTGGTCAGCGAGCCGGTCGGCAGCGACCAGCCCGAGCTCACCGAACGCCCCGACGCAGACCAGCAGCACCTCGGGTCGGTCCTGCCCGCTCGGCTCGCGCAGCACATCGACGCCCGCGACCCGGCGGACGGCAGGCAGCTCCGCGCTCAGCGAGCCCTTCGGATACCGCAGCACAGTGGGTCCGTCGTCGACCCCGATCGCCTCACGTAGCTCCTCCCGGAGGGTAGGCGCGTCCCTCGGCGCCGCCACCCGGATACCGGGCACCACGCCGAGAATCGACAGATCCCACATGCCGTTGTGGCTGGGCCCATCCGAGCCCGTGACCCCAGCCCGGTCGAGTACCACCGTCACCGGTTGGCGGTGCAGCGCGACGTCCATCAGTAACTGGTCGAACGCCCGGTTGAGGAAGGTCGAGTACAGTGCGACCACCGGATGCAGTCCACCCATCGCTAACCCGGCGGCACAGGTAAGCGCGTGCTGCTCGGCGATGCCGACATCGTGCCAGCGGTCCGGATAGGCGGCCGCGAACGGCGCCAGCCCGACTGGGTGCAGCATCGCGGCGGTAATCGCCACCAGGTCTTTGCGCTCGGCGCCCAGCGCGACCATCTCGTCAGCGAACACCGTCGTCCAGCCACCTTTGGCCGGCCCGAGCGGCGCACCGGTGGCCGGGTCGAACGCGGCGGGGCCGTGCATCTGCTCGATCTCGTCGTTCTCCGCCGGCGGGTAACCACATCCCTTGCGGGTCATCGCGTGCACGATCACCGGACCGCCGAAGTTCTTGGCCCTGCGCAGCGCGGTCTCACAGGCCGCCAGGTCATGACCATCGACCGGACCGACGTACTTCAACCCGAGGTCGGCGAACAGCGGCTGCGGAGCCAGCGCGTCCTTCAGCCCTGCTTTGAGCGCATGCAGACCGGCGTAGATGGTGCGTCCGATCATCGGCATCCTGGCCAGCGCCCGCTTCCCGATGCCCAGCAGCTCCTCGTAGCTCGGCTGCAGGCGCAGCGCGGCCAGCCGGTCAGCCAGACCGCCGATCGTGGGGGCGTAAGACCAGCCGTTGTCGTTGACCACGATCACCAGGTTGCGCGCCCTGGCCGCGGTATTGGTTATGCCGGCGGTGCCCGGCTTCCCAAAGGCATCCGATTTGCCGGCGCTGATGTTGTTGAGCGCCTCCCAACACATCCCGCCGGTCAGCGCGCCATCGCCGACCACCGCGACCACATGGCGACGAGCGCCAGCGGCGGCGAACGCCGTGGCGAGGCCGGCCGCGTAGGACAGCGCGGTGGACGCGTGGCTGTTCTCCACCCAGTCGTGCTCGCTTTCCGCGCGGCTGGGATACCCAGACAGCCCGCCGGTCATCTTCAGCCGCGCGAACCCGTCCTGACGACCAGTGATGATCTTGTGCACGTAGGCCTGGTGACCGGTGTCGAAGACCAGCGCGTCGTTCGGTGAGTCGAAGACCCGGTGCAAGGCTATGGTCAGCTCGACCACGCCCAGGTTGGACCCCAGATGCCCTCCGGTGCGGGCCACTGACGTCACGAGAAACTGGCGAATCTCCTCGGCAAGAGTCCGCAGCTCCTCACCGCCAAGCCGCCTCAGATCAGCAGGACCGCGCAGACTCTCAAGCAGGGGCACTCGTCCGAGTGTAGTAAGTCGTGCACTGCGAATTTGGCTATAGCCATACTCGCCGCTCACGGGTACGCAGTACATTGTGGTTTTACTCTCGCGACTGCACTCCTGGGGCTACGCGCTGCGCACCATCAACCCGCCGCCCGGGCCGGTCGACGCGATTGACCTAGTCACGCGGTGGATTGTGGTCAGCAGGGCGGCCGTGCTGCCGATGACCCTGGTCGCCGGGCTCGTGGCGGCGCTGCTGGCGGTGGGGCGGCCCGGGCTGGACTGGCGCTGGCTGGCGCTGGCGATCGTCGGCATCACGCTGGCGCACTTGGCCAATAATCTCATGAATGACCTGTACGATACCCGAGTCGGCTCGGACAGCGTGACCTATCCGCGCGCGCTCTATGCACCGCACCCGATCCTGGCCGGGCTGGTCACCCGCCGTGCGCTGATCACAGCGGTACTCGTGGTGAATCTTGCCGACCTGGCGATCCTGGTGGTACTGGCGGCGGTGCGGGGGTGGCCGGTGGTGGCGTTCGCCGTGGCTGGATTCGTGCTCAGCGTGGCTTATGCCGCTCCCCCGCTGCGGCTGAAGAAACACGGGCTGGGCGAGCCGGACGTGCTGGTGGTCTGGGGACCGTTGATGGTGTGCGGCACGTACTACTCGGGCGTCGGAAACGTCGGCTGGCCGGTGCTGCTGGCGTCGCTGCCCTACGGGCTGCTGTGCGTGGCGGTGCTGATGGGCAAACACACCGACAAGATCACCCACGACGAGCCGCTTGGCATCCGGACCCTGCCTGTAATCCTCGGCGAACGGCGGGCACGGGCCGTCACGCTCGGGTTGATGGTGGGGTTCTACCTGCTCGTCGGGGTGTCCGTGCTGGTCGGCGCGATGCCGTGGCCGGCGCTGCTGGTGCTGCTCGCGCTGCCCCGGCTAGTCAAGATCTGGCCGCACTTCCGCCGCCGGCCGCCGGACGAACCACCGGTTGGCTTCCCGGTGTGGCCGCTGTGGTACGCCGCGCTAACGTGGCTGCATACCCGACAAGCCGGCGCGCTGTTGGTGCTCGGTCTGGCGTTGGGCTTGTTCGCGCGCTCGATGTAGCCTCAGTCACCAAACACCGGGAGGTACTTAGCGGTCTCAGTCAGGCTGGCGACGGACTAGCGATCTTCCGAAGATCGTCCGAGCAGTGGCCAGGTGAATCGCATCAAAAGACCGCAAGCTCGGCTCGGGGTGCGTGCTACAAGGGCCTTTCCAGCAGCGCAACGGATTCCAGATGGTGGGTCATCGGAAACGCGTCGAACGCACGGAGCTCGGTCAGCTGGTAGCCGTGCGTGGCGAACGTGGCGATGTCACGCGCGAGCGACGCTGGATCGCACCCCACATAGATCAGCTGTGCCGGCCGCGGAGCCGCCAACGCATCGACCACGGCCCGGCCGAGACCGCGCCGGGGAGGATCGGCGACCACCAGGTCCGGCGGGCCCTTCAGCTCGGGGGAATCAGCCAAGAGCACCCTTTCCACCCGCGCGGTACGCCACTGGACCTGGGGCAGATCGGCCAGCGCGGCCCGCCCGGCGGCCACCGCGTATCGGTCGCACTCGACCACGGTGACCGAGCCACGCAACCCGACCAGCTCGGCCAGCACGCTCGCCAGCACACCGGCCCCACCATAGAGATCCCAGGCCACCCCGCCTGGCGCCAGAGCGGCCCAGTCGCGTACCACCGCGCACAGCGTCTCGGCCAGCGCCGGGTGTGCCTGCCAGAACATCCGGGGCCCGATCCGCCACGACCGCCCGTTGACCCGTTGGGTGGTCACCTCATCCACCTTGGATGACCCATCGTCGTCAAGGGCTACCTCGATGTCCCGCCGCCCCGGCGGCCACCGACGCGCCAGTACCGTGTCCAGCATCCCGACCGGGGTGAGCGGACAGCCATCGATCGAGATGACGTCGTGCCCTCGGTACGGGCGCAACCCGGCTCCGCCGTCCGGACCAATCGCCAGTCGAACCCTGGTGCGCCAACCCAGCGGTCCACCCGGCAGCTCCTCGACCGGCACCCGACGGTCCAGCCCGGCCAGCCGGCTCAGCTGTTCGGCTAGGACGTCGGCCTTCAGGGCGCGCTGCGCCGCCGGGCTCACGTGCTGAAAGTCGCATCCTCCGCAACCGCCGGGTCTGGCCCACGCGCAGGCCGGCTCCACCCGGTCCGGCGAGGCCCGCAGCACGGTGACCGCGTCGGCGCGACAGTAAGCCGCCTGCCGGTCCTCCGTGACCACCGCGCGAACCCGCTCTCCGGGAAGCGCGTGTCGGACGAATACCACCCGGCCGTCCACCCGCGCCACACAGTGCCCGCCGTGCGCCACCGGACCAACGTCGAACTCGAGCACCCGGTCGAGCCAGTCCCCGACGGTGAAGGGCGTCATCGCGGCAGACTCCGCTGGGACCATCTTCGGCACAAGCAAAGCCTAGGCGCATCCGCTCGGCACCGGCGACACCACCGCCGCGGCCCAATACACCGCCACGCGATACCGGGTAGCGTTGCGCGGACTTCCGAGGTGAAGAGAGACTACATCCGTGCATGTAGTGATCATGGGCTGCGGTCGCGTGGGCTCATCGCTGGCCGTGAGCTTGGAGCGACAGGGCCACGACGTAGTGATCATCGACAGGGACCCAACCGCGTTTCACCGGTTACCCAGCGGTTTCCGAGGCGAACAGGTGGTCGGCGTCGGCTTCCACCGTGACGTACTGCGCCGGGCCGGAGCGGATCACGCGCAAGCGTTCGCCGCGGTGTCCAGCGGGGACAACTCCAACATCATCTCCGCGCGGGTGGCGAGGGAGACGTTCGGCGTCGAACGGGTGGTCGCGCGGATTTACGACGCACGACGCGCCGAGGTCTACGAGCGACTCGGCATCCCCACAATGGCCCCGGTGCCGTGGAGCACCGACCGGCTGATGCGGATGCTGTTACCGGATGGGGTGGCAAGCGCCTGGCGAGACCCCTCGGGCACGGTCGCGATATTGCCACTGCCGGTGCATGAGGCCTGGGCGGGCCGGCCGATCGCCGAGCTGCAGCAGCGCACCGGCGCCAGGGTGGCGTTCATTCTGCGTTTCGGCACCGGTGTACTGCCTGGCCCGCATACGGTGATCCAAGCCGAAGACACGATCTACGTCGCCGCGGTGTCGGGGACGGTCAGCGACGTCACTGCCGCCGCCGCACGCGAGCCCGACAGGAGCTGAGGAACAGATGAGGGTCGCCATCGCCGGCGCGGGAGCGGTCGGCCGGTCGATCGCCGCCGAGCTGGTCGAGAAGAGACACGAAGTCATGCTCATCGAGCGTGACCAAGCGGCCATGGAGCCAGACGCCGTGGAAGGCGCCGAGTGGGTACATGCCGACGCCTGCGAGCTGGCTTCGTTGGAGGAAGCCGACCTGCAGAGCTGTGACGTGGTCATCGCCGCCACCGGCGACGACAAGGTCAACCTGGTGGTCTCGCTGCTAGCGAAAATGGAATTCGCGGTTCGCCGGGTAGTAGCCAGAGTCAACGATCCGCGTAACGAATGGCTGTTCGACGACACCTGGGGCGTCGACGTGGCGGTGTCCACCCCCCGGATACTGGCCGCGGTCGTCGAGGAGGCGGTGAGCGTTGGCGACCTAGTACGTCTGATGACCTTCCGTCAAGGCCGGGTCAACCTGGTGGAGGTGACCTTGCCCGAGGCCACGCCGTGGGCCGGCCGCCCGGTCAGTGAACTGCGGCTACCGACGGACGTGGCGCTGTTGGTCATCCTGCGGGACGGGCGAGTGATCGTTCCGCAACAGGACGACCCGCTCGAGGGACTGGACGAGCTGCTGCTGGTCGCCGGCGCAGACGTCGAGGAGGAGATCGTCAATATCCTGAAAGGCTGAAGATCACCGGACTCGTGCTCATACGCAGCGCAGGAGCGTCATAAACCCATGGTCCATATGAAGTTGCGCGTGACAGTGCAGCAACGACAGACCGGGCTGGTCGCTGACGAAGTCGACGTCCATCGTCTGGTAACCGCCGAGCATCACGACATCTTTCCGCAGCCCAGCCGTCGGTGTTCCGGCGATGTTGGTGACCTCAAAAATGTGGCGATGCAGATGCATGGGATGGATGTCGTCGGTGGCATTCCGGAAACGGAGTCGGTAGCGTTTGTCGCGCTCGATCTGGATCACGGGCTCGTTGGTGGCCATGGCGAACGGAATCTTGTTAATAGTCCAGACGTTAAATCCTTTATCCGCCGCGTTTTGCTTCTCAATTAACATGTCGATCATATGATCGGGCGGCGGAGCGGAGGCATTGGGCAACGTGAAGGCCCGGTAGTCCCACTGGAAGGGCCCGGGGGCGACCCACTGCGGCTGGCCGGTCTGGCCGGCGTACTCAACGACAGTGCCCATGCCATTCGCTCGGTCGTCATCGGCGAGATCACCAAGCACCCACACACCCGGATGGGTCATCTCCACGATGGCCGAGACGCGTTCGCCGGTGCCCAACCACAGCACCGGCACCGTGGTGGGTTTCGGCACCGGGTTGCCGTCCAGCGCGACTACCTGGAAAACGTGACCGGGCAGGGCCAGGCCGCGGTTTTCCGTGGCGCTAGCATTGAGTACGTGAAACAACACGCGCTGAGCGGTTTGAACCTTGATCGGCTCGCCGCTGCCCAGCTTGCGGCCGTTGATGGCGAAGGCGTCGTAGCCGACTTCATAACCATGCGGCATACCCCGAGCCAATGAATCGGCCATCGCTTTCTCGCCCATGTCTTTCAGCTCGGGCACGGCGGCGCCAGCTAAGAAGCCCGCTGGTACGTCCCCAGCGGTGCTCAAGGTGGGCTTGAACTCTTTCAAAACCAAAAATACTTCTTGGTCATAGGCACCTGGATTATTTTTGGGCTCGATGTAGACCGGCCCCACCTGGCCGCTGAAGAAACCCGCGCTCAGATCATTGCCCGCTGGCACATGCGTGTGGTAGAAACGGAAACCCGCAGGTCCGGGGACGAACGAAACGCGTCTCATCCCGTGCGCCGGAATGAATGGGGTGCCTTCCTCCGCGGCCCCGTCGACCTCCGCCGGCACGCGCTGGCCGTGCCAGTGCAGCTGTTCCGGCGTGTTCGTGTCGTTATACACATCCACCACGACTGGCCGACCTTCGGCGAACCGCAGCAGCGGACCGGGAAACTGTCCGTTGTAGGTGGCGGTGGAAATAGTGGTGTCTGACGCTAATTCGACCCGCCCAGTACCGATCCGCAGCGTGTAATCCGCTTTACCCGTCGAAGGCGGCGCTGACGGGGTCCGCGCGCATGCGGTGGCTGTGGAGGCGACACCGCCAGCGGCTAGCGCGGCCAAACCAGCCAGCCTGAGAAAGTCGCGGCGACCGACCGACATCGTTGCCCTCACATCCTTATATGGGGCCTACACTGTCGTGTGTCAAGCACTGTCGTGTGTCAAGACGGGCATGTACTCAACTCACGGTATCGGCGACCATACTTCAAATCAGCTGGCCGCAGCGGAGCTCTCGCCGAATTGAGCGATAGCCGGTCGGGGCGACGCTTGCTGGTCCGCGACTAGTCAGTAACAGCGGGAGCCGCGCTGGTCCGTTGTCGCCGCGCCCGCCGCACCGCCCATATGGTGCCCAGCACCGCGAGTCCGGTCAACGGAAGCCCCATGCCAATTCGAGCGACCGCCAGCCAACCCGTCTGGTCATTGTTGTAAAGCCACTGCTGCACGACGAACCGC
Organism: Pseudonocardia sp.; assembly: GCA_019244295.1. GTDB lineage: Bacteria > Actinomycetota > Actinomycetes > Mycobacteriales > Pseudonocardiaceae > Pseudonocardia. The sequence goes on along the minus strand of JAFASX010000151.1, from coordinate 22,515 downwards.
CCGCCGAACATCAGCGCCCACAGCAGGGTGGCCAAGCTGTAAGCACGCACTAGCCCGCGCTGCGCACGCCAGTTATGGCTGTCGCCGTTAATGCCGTGCCAGATCACCCCAGCCAGCGGCCAGCGGACCAGTACCGAGATCGTGAATGCGGCACAAGCCACGGCGCTGTACCAGATACCAGCCAGGAAAAAACCTTTCGCCTGGCCGGTGCGATAGGCGATGAACGCGCAGACCCCAACCGCGAATAGCCCCGACACGGCCGGCCGCAACGGCTCCCGGCGCAGCAACTGCCATAGCACGATCGCGAGAGCGACCACAATCGCGGTGACCACTGCTGGCACCAGCGAAGTTAACGCATTGACCACAACGAAAGCCAGCACGGGGACGATGGAGTAGATGATGCCGGGCAATCCGCCGAGCTGATCGAGGACGCACTGCTGCCGGGGCCGCTCGGGCCGCGCCGACTCGGTCGGCTTGGCTCGCTCGATCACCTCGGTGGATTCCGCCGGGACGGTATCCGAGGCGGGGGCGGCTGGGCGGGACTGGTCGTCCGAGTACACACGCGGACCCGTCATGAAGCCTGCCGCAGCTCGTAGTACGGGTTGTACAACACCTTGCGGCCTTGGCGCAGAGCCAGCCGGCCGCGTACCTTGATTCGCCGACCGGGCTCGATACCCGGAATTCGGCGTCGCCCCACCCAGATCAGGGTGATGCCTTCGGTGCCGTCGAACAGCTCGGCCTCCAGTGTGGCGGCCGCGTCCTTAGGGGAGAGTTCCACGGAGCGCAGCCTACCCACCACCGTCACCTCCTCCCCGCGCCGGCAGTCACTCGCGTGCCGCGCCCCGGCTAGCTCGGTATCCCGGGACAGATCATCAGCATCAAGATCCTCAACGTCGGAAGTGAGCCGGTGGATGATGCGCTTGAGAAGGCCACCATCGGTGGGTCCCATGCCCTCTCCCTGAAGTGCGTGACCAGCCGCTCGTCCGCGAGTGGCTGAGCTAACCATAACTCGGCGAACTCAATCCGTGACAGCGAGGCACCAGAGATTATGCGAACAGTTGATCGCGCCCGCCCGCTCCCGGGGCTCGGACGAACAGCGCTGTTGTTGCCCGGCGGCGGCTCGGATGAGGTGTTCATCGAGGTGGCATTCCGCGCACCGCTCGAGGCGTTCGGGCTGCGGTTGGTGGCGCCCCGGCCGTGCCCGGGCACGGGGGTGGTAGCGGGCTACCTCGCGGCGCTGGACGCCGAAATGGACACAGCGGCCGAAATGGACACAGCGGCGGACGCCGAAAAGAACACTCCACTAGTGATCGGCGGGGTGTCCCTGGGCGCGCAGGTGGCGGTGCGCTGGGCCGCGCACCGCGCGAGGCATGGGCTTGCCGGGCCGGCCGGGCTCCTGCTTGCCTTGCCAGCGTGGACCGGACCGGCGGGCCAAGCACCAGCGGCGCTGGCGGCCGCGGCCACCTCCGCGCGGTTACGCAGGCAAGGCCTGCCGATTACGCTGGCCCACGCCAGGGCCCGTACCCCGGGATGGTTGGGTGACGAGCTCGCGAGGGCCTGGGCTCGGCACGGGGACTCGCTGGCGGACGCGCTGGAGACGGCCTCAACGGCACCCGGCCCGACGGAGCAAGAGCTGGCCACCGTGTCCGTACCGGTCGGCCTCGTCGGACTGCGCGACGATCCGATCCATCCACTCGCGGTGGCCCAGCGCTGGCGTGCCCTGCTCCCTCACGCCGAGCTGGTCACCACCACGTTGGCCGCGATCGGACGCGACCGAGCGGTGCTCGGCCGAGCCGCCACCCTGGCGTGGCTGCGCGCAGCGCACGGGCCGGCCGTGCGCTGCGCGTACCCGCATGGCACAGTGACCGGCGGCACGCCGGGCGGAGCCGGGCGGCGCGGCCGAGCGGTCAGCCGGACCTGCGGTGACGACCTCGACGGTCGGCATTGGCCCGCCAATCCCGAGTCGCCGCCGAGTCGTTGATCAACGCGAGGTGAAGGGCCTCGGTGCCGTTGAGCCTGTCGGTCTCGGTTCGCGGCCACGATTCCCCCGCCGATTCCCCCGCCGCGTCGTCGGCTGTCGCTGCCGGGGCAAACAGGTCAGTCAACGGCTCGGGCCGCGCGGGCCGAGCATCGTCGAGCGCGCCCCGGTCCGGCGGCAACGGGACGTCGAGCGCGCCCCGGTCCGGCGGCAACGGAACGACGTCGGGCGCCGACGCGAACCGCTCATCCGGCCAGAATGTCAAAGCTTGCTCCAGCAGCGCCCACGCTGGCTGGTGGCCCATCTGATCGGCACCGACCGCGGGCTTGGCCGACGACCAGCTCTCCTCCTGGGAAACACGAGGCAACTCACCGGTGGCCTCCGCTGAGCTGGCTCGCGCCAGATACCCGTGGGGCAAGGTGTCCTGCTCCCACTTCCGGCGAGTCGAGTCTTGGCCACGCCGCGGTGACTCCGGCCGAAGCTCCGACCGAGGCTCCGGCGCGGGCAGCCGACATGGTCCCGCCGCAGCCGGCCGCTGGTTGGCTGGTTGGCCGGCAGAGGGCGGGCTCGTGCGCATAACCGGTGGGGACGATGAGCGACACGGCGGAACCGGCCGGCGCGGTGGCGGCGGCGCATCTTGCTGAGTCACCTCCTGCTGAGCCGCCGCTTCCAGGGCGAGCGCCATCCGTTCTTCGAGGTGCTCCGGCAACCTCAGCGGAAGCACGGTCTTGACCGGCAACGGTTCGACGCCCCGCCGCACCACGGTGCCCCCCATCATTGCGCGCAGCGTCTCGGCCAGCTCCGCCGCGCCGTCGGCCGGACCAGTGGCAACTCCGTACAGCATCCAGCGCGGACCGTCCACCCCGATGAATCGGGACAGCGCGCCACCGGACCCAGCCTCAACCTCGCGGCCCCATTGACCCCACTCAGTGCGCACCCTGGCGCCTTCACCAGCAAGCGAGTCGGCGATCTCTCCGGCGAGCCCACGCCACAGCGGGCTAGATCGCGGTGCGGCCAGCGCGCTCAGGCTGACCCGCCCAGCTGGCACCAACACATGCACCGCGCGCAGCAGCTCGCCGGAGCCGCTCTCCACTTGCAGCTGGGCCCCGGCCGGCATCGGGATCCGCAGTGAGCCGAAGTCGACGCATCCTGGCGGCTCCTCCAGCCCCTCAAGCACCGGATCCCCGGAGTCGAAGGGGCCCTCGAACATGCGTGCGCCACCCCTATCGCGCGCGGCCGAGGAACGCACCGGCGCGACAGACCGCGGTTCGCCGCGTTCGGCCTCACTATTGAGACGTCCGTGCACTTAGCGATCACCACCCATGCCTGGACCGGACGGTGTAGCGAGCCCGGTCGAGCCGTACCCGTTTGTCCCCCGCGCGGACGCCGGCAACTCGGCGACCTCCTCGAAACGCACTTGCTCTACCCGCTGGACAACCAGCTGAGCGATCCGGTCACCCCGGCGCAGCCGGACGGGCTCCCGTGAATCGTGGTTGACCAGGCACACCTGAATCTCGCCCCGATAACCCGCGTCTACCGTGCCCGGCGCGTTGATAACGCTGAGCCCGGCTCGGGCAGCCAGCCCAGACCGGGGGTGTATGAACGCCGCGTAGCCGTAGGGAAGCGCAATCGCCAACCCAGTGCCCACGACCACCCGCTGACCGGGCGCGAGCTCAATGTCGCTGACGGTCACCAGATCGACACCAGCGTCTCCCGGGTGGGCATAGGCGGGGATTGGAATATCCGGGTCAACCCGGGTCAGTAGCACCCGCGGTCCGTCACGGCCAGCCACGGCCGGCGAGATTACCCTGGGCTGGTGAAGCAACCCCGACGCGCTGCTCGCTCTGCGCCTTCCGGTGCCCGGCCATTTGACGAGCGGTTGTCCGTACCGTGGTGGTGGTGGCTACCCGCGGTAGGACTGGTCTGTTTGGTGGTCTACGAGGTGCATTTGGGTCATCCAGAAGTGCCAACCTGGCTGTCCGTCGCCGTTTTGGCACCGTTGGTCGCGCTCGGGCTGTACCGGCTAGGCGCCACCCGGATTACCCTGCTCGACGACGGCGGCAAGCGGTCACTGCAGGCCGGATCGGCGCGGCTGCCCGTCGAGTACATCGGTGCGGTCGAGCAAATAGCCGCACGGGACAAACAGCTGGCGCTCGGGCCCAACTTCGATCCGGCCGCCTATCTCGTGCACCGACCATGGGTCGCACCGATGCTGCGGATCACCGTGGCCGATCCGGCCGACCCAACGCCCTACTGGCTGTTCAGCGTGCGGCGCCCAGAACGCCTGCGAGAGCTACTTGAGCAGGCCAACTCGGGCCCACGCGAGTAGCTCACGCACGTCCACTCAACTCAACTCAACTCATGCGCAGTCGCGGCAGACGGGCCGTCCATTGTGATGCGCGGCCAGCCGGCTGCGGTGGATCACCAGGAAACAGCTCGAGCAGGTGAACTCGTCGGCTTGCTTGGGCAATACCTTCACGGTCAGTTCTTCACCGGATAGATCCGCGCCGGGCAGCTCGAAGCTCTCGGCCGTGTCCGACTCGTCCACGTCCACAACAGCGGACTGCGCCTCGTTCCGACGCGCCTTGAGTTCCTCGAGCGAGTCCTCCGCCATCTCGTCGGTCTCGTTGCGGCGAGGTGCGTCATAGTCAGTCGCCATTGCTCCCACCCTTACAATAAATCTCCATGTCGTGCCGCAGCACAACGTCCCAATCCGACCGTTTGTGCCCGCCGTCGACAGTGACGCGCATCTCATTCCGACCGAGCGCCGTTGAAACGACACGTCAGTTCGTCTGGCCGCACAGGGTAGCTCAGCGAGGCCGGCAACGCTGCCCCACCGCGCGTCAAATAAGCGGTAACAACACCCGCATTAGAGTGAAACATGTGACCCAGGTCCGCACCGCGCCAATCCCTCGGCTCACGCCGCCCACGAAGAACCACCCATGACCATCTGGTTCGGGCGCCCAGCCACCTACCGACGCCGAACCGCCCGCCCCGCGGCGCTCCTGGTCACGGTGCTCGCGGCCGCGGCGACCGCCATCTGGTGGGCCGTGCTGTCCGCCGCGCCCAACGGTTCGGCCGGTTCGGTCTGCCCATCACCTCACTCGGCTAGCGAACAGCCGCTGGCCGCGACCGCGCTGGACCAGGTTCCCCCCTCGGCGCCGAACACAGTACGCATCAGGGTGCTCAACGGCGGCGGACAGCGCGGACAGGCCAGTCTGGTAGCCACCCAACTCGGGGAGCTGGGTTTCGCCGAAGCCGCCGAGCCGAGCAACGACCCACTCTACCCGGACGGCAACCTGACCTGCCGGGGAAACATTCGGTTCGGACCGGCCGGCGCGTCGGCGGCGCGCACCGTTGGTCTGGTGCTGCCCTGCCTTCCGCTGGTACGCGACACACGCACCGATGACAGCGTCGATGTGGCTATCGGCACACTCTTCGGAGAGGTCAACCCGGCTAGGGCGACCAGGGAGGCGCTGGAGCAACTCTCCGCCCCTCCCGCGCAGGCCGAGGACGGCGGCGCGGCGCCGGTGGACCCTGATCTGTTAGCCAAGATCCGCGCCGTACGGTGCTGAGCAGCATTGTCGGACAGCGCTGCTGTAAAACATTACGAAGGCGACCGCTTGCCTCATCGTGAAGGACCTTTCGGCGTCAACATGCGACACATCCGGTCCGTGCCGCGCACACTGACAACAGTGGTAGGAACGCTTGGGCGACCGATGACGTCACAGCTGGGGGCATCATCGTTACAATGTCGGGGTACCCAGCGGGAGCACCGGCCGCCCCGGACACCTTGGCCGCCGGAGACGGCCTTGCATGGTGCGCCACGGCGGGCTACCGCCATGCTGAGGGCAACCGGACCGATTCGGAATATCGCTCGCAGAGCAGAAAACGTCGCGAAAGGGCCGCAGTGGCAGCCGTAGAACCTGTAACCAAGCCGGCATCAACAGCGACGGGCAACGCCGCCCCCGCGCGACGGTCCCGACGATCCTCGGCGGCTGAGCCCAAAACGGGCGCCCCTAAGCCGGCCGCCCAGCCCAAGACTGCTACTCCCCCCCAGGCGGCCGCCCAGCCCAAGACCGCTACTCCCCCCCAGGCGGCCGCCCAGCCCAAGACCGCCGCTCCCGCCAAGGCGGCCGCTCAAAATAAGACGCCCGCCCAGCCTAAGACGACCAGTCGGTCACGTGGCGCGGGCAAAGCCGCCCCGACGAAAAGCAGCGCACCCGCCAGCAAGCCAACCAAGGTGATCATTGAGGACCTTGGCGACGAGCCCGAGCTGATCGATGCGGAGGATCTCGATCTCGACGCCGCCAGCCCGGATGTGGACGATCTCGCCGACGTCGAGGCGGACGTCGCCGACGTCGGGCTCGACGACGACCCCACGGACATCACTCCGGCGGTCATCACGGCCGCATCGGCCATCGAGGACGATGAGGACGAGGAAGGGCCCGAGTCGACCAGGGACATGCCGCCCACCGCGCGCAAGTCAGGCGACTTCATCTGGGACGAGGAAGAGTCCGAGGCGCTGCGGCAAGCGCGCAAAGACGCCGAGCTGACCGCATCGGCCGATTCGGTCCGGGCTTACCTCAAGCAGATCGGCAAAGTCGCCCTGCTCAACGCGGAGGAAGAGGTCGAGTTAGCCAAGCGCATCGAAGCCGGCCTCTACGCGGCCGAACGGCTGCGCAAAACCTCCGACGCCAACGACAAGAGCTCGCCCCAACTGCGCCGCGACCTGCGCTGGATCGTGCGCGACGGTGAACGCGCCAAGAACCACCTGCTAGAGGCCAACCTTCGGCTAGTCGTCTCGCTGGCGAAACGCTACACCGGTCGCGGCATGGCGTTCCTGGATCTGATACAGGAGGGCAACCTCGGCTTGATCCGCGCGGTCGAGAAGTTCGACTACACCAAAGGGTACAAGTTCTCCACCTATGCCACGTGGTGGATCCGGCAGGCCATCACCAGAGCGATGGCGGATCAGGCCCGCACTATCCGTATCCCGGTGCACATGGTCGAGGTCATCAACAAGCTCGGCCGGATCCAGCGTGAGCTGCTGCAAGATCTTGGCCGCGAGCCCACCCCGGAGGAGCTCGCCAAGGAGATGGACATCACCCCGGAGAAAGTACTGGAGATCCAGCAGTACGCCCGGGAACCTATCAGCCTCGATCAGACCATCGGTGATGAGGGCGACAGCCAGCTCGGCGATTTCATTGAGGACTCCGAGGCCGTGGTGGCCGTGGACGCGGTGTCGTTCACGCTCCTACAGGACCAGCTGCAATCCGTGCTCGCCACGCTGTCCGAGCGGGAGGCCGGGGTGGTCCGGCTGCGGTTCGGCCTCACCGACGGCCAACCTCGCACCCTGGACGAGATCGGCCAGGTTTACGGCGTCACCCGCGAGCGGATCCGCCAGATCGAGTCGAAGACCATGTCCAAGCTGCGCCACCCGTCCCGCTCCCAGGTGCTGCGCGACTACCTGGATTGATCTCCGCGGCGCACAGCCTCAACGAGCCTCCTTGTTGTCCACTAGCGCCGGCCACATCACATCGACGATGCGCTGGGGCCAGTCCGCCGGTATGTCCCCGGTGGCGATGTGACGCGCATAGATACTGCCAATCAGCACGGTCGTGATCGCTTCGACATCTAGCCCCTGACGCAACGCACCGGTACGCACTCCGCGCTCGAGCACGCCGGCCACTCGCCGGCGTCGCGGAAGCACCAGACGGTCCCGGAAATGCTCGATCAACCCCGGGGTGTGATGCTCTTCGGCGAGCACGGTACCAAGGAATGACATGCCGTTCGGCCTGGTGACCGCCGTGCGAAAGTGCTTGAGTTCGGCTACCAGGTCGGCATGGATGTCTGGTGAGGTGCGCAGTTCGTCCGCGATCGGCATACCGGCGATCGCCTGGGTAGCGAGGTCCTCCTTGCCGGCGAACCGCAGATACACCGACGGTCGGGTGGTGTTGGCCGCCCGTGCCACCGCGCCGATCGAGAGCCCCTGGTAGCCATGCTCAGCCAACAGCTCACGGGTTACCTCCAGGATGCGTTGGTCCAGCGCCGCGTCCCGGGGACGACCACCGGCAGGTGAGGTCGAGGGCATGACGGCATGGTATGGCCCACATCCTTGACATGGGTGTATAGATTTGGAGGTGCCGCTTTCCGCCGGCGGTCCCAGCTAGCTGAACCGTGGGCAAGCGAGCGAAGTGCCGAAAGCGCCATTTGCTCACTCCCGAGGCTGACCTGGTCCTCGACTGCCCGAAACGAGGTCACTGAAAAGAGTGGCAAGCTAGGAATAGGATAACGGAAGGTATCCGTCCAGCGATCTCCATAACAGCGTTCCCCATGACTGAGACCCGACACGAATGGAGCACACAATGTCTGCTACCCAGGTCACCTCCAGCACAACCGCCGTTGGTGTGCGGGCCGTCGAGCGGTGCGATCGCTGCGGCGCGGGGGCTAAAGTCCGAGTATTGCTGGCCAGGGGAGGTGAGCTGCTGTTCTGCGGCCACCACGCACGCACCCACGAAGACAAGCTGCGGCAGGTCGCTGTCGCGCTGCGTTCGATCGGGTGATGCGGCCGGACAGTCGCGCCGGCCGACCATTCAGCCGGCCGAAATCGGCTCCTGGTCGCTCCTGGTCGTCGCGTGAACCCAGCGCGACGGCCACCACCACCGCAAGGATCGCCCCAAACTCCACCGGGCTGGGTACCTGGGCGAGTACCACCAACCCAACCGCTGTGGCGCTGACCGGAAGCAACGCCAGCAACACGGCGAACCGGGCCCGGCCAACTCTGCGCAGCACAACCTGGTCAAGCACGTACGGCAGCACGCTGCTCAACACGCCGACGCCGGCTCCGATCCGGCCAGGCCACCGGCCCAGCGTGCGTCGGCGACCAGTGCCACCCCGACACCAGTCAGCGCTAAAGCAACCCAGTCCCGGACAGTCTGGGAGCCCAGGGCGGCGCACCAGGACTGGTCACAGAACTCGATGGCAACCGCCGTGCCCAGGGGCAGCCGAGCGATGGCCTCATCCGCTCGCGAGCGATCGTTACCGCACTTGCCGGATTGCGCTTACGTCGCAAGCGCCCGCATTATGCCGATGTGACGACTAGGCGACGCGCTCTCAACGCGCTGGGTGAATGTGATGGATTCGCATTCGCTCTTGGGAACCTATGCGGGGGCGCCGTTCGTCTGGAAGAGTAGCGGCACCGCGTTAGCGGCGACGTCCGCACTAGGGCACCGGGGTACCGGTGTCGGAGACGGAGGAGGCAGTAATGCCAGGAACACTCGTCCGGCCGGCGCTCACCGCCGCTGACCGTTGTGACCGATGTGGAGCCGCAGCGAAAGTGCGCGCGGTCTTTTCCTCGGGTGGCGAGCTGCTGTTCTGCGGTCACCACGCGCGAGCCCATGAGGCGAGGCTGCGTGAGCTGTCCGCTCACCTTCAGTCGGGAGTCTGACGCAAGTGTGGCGTCGGCCGGCGGTACCCGCGGCCGACTGGTGAACGACCACCGCAACGGGGCGGGAACCGTAGTAGGTTCCCGCCCCGTGCCGCGTAGCGGCCCGTGAGTGGTGGGTATGGCTATAGCCATACCCACCACTCACGGCCCACCACTCACGGGCGCCAGGAGCGCAACGCCGCGATGCGCTGCTCAAGCTGCTCGGCGGTGGCCATCGCTGTCGGCGGGCCGCCGCAGCTGCGACGCAGCTCACTGTGGATCACCCCGTGCGGCTTGCCGGTGCGGTGGTGGTGCATCGCCACCAGAGTGTTCAGCTCCTTGCGCAGCCCCGTCAGCCGCTCATGCACCGACACCGGCCTCGGCGCCGCATCCCGAGCCGCGGCCGGTGCTGAAGCCGCGCAGGACGTTGAAGCCGCGACAAAGGCCGCCGGCCCAGGCCCACGGCTCGCCGGCACCCGCTGCTCCAGCTGCTCGGCCTGGCGACGCTGCAGCAGAGCGCGCACCTGCTCGGGCTCGAGCAGCCCTGGCAAGCCGAGGTAGTCCTGCTCCTCCTCGCTGCCGGCGAACGCCGAGGTACCGAACGACGTGCCGTCAAAGATGACTTGATCCAGCTCGGCGTCGGCGCCGAGCGCGGTGAACGCTTTCTTTTCCTCACCCGGCTCGTCGCGTTGAGCCTGCGCGGCGGCCAGCAGCTCGTCGTCCCAACCTTCCTTCGGCCGGTGCGGCTTGCCGAGGACGTGGTCGCGCTGCGCCTCCAGCACGCTGGCCAGCTCCAGCAGAGCCGGCACGCTGGGCAGGAAGACGCTGGCGGTCTCACCGGGCCGCCGGGCTCGCACGAACCGGCCCACCGCCTGGGCGAAAAACAGCGGGGTGCAGGCGCTGGTCGCGTACACGCCCACCGCCAGACGAGGAACATCAACCCCCTCGCTGACCATCCGCACCGCGACCAGCCAGCGTTCCTGAGAAGCGCCGAAGGCGCCGATCCGGGCCGAGGCACCAGCCTCGTCAGACAGCACCAGCACAGGCGGGCTGCCGGTGAGCTGGCGCAGCAGCGCGGCGTAGGCTCGCGCGGTGGTCTGGTCGGTGGCGATCAGCAACCCACCCGCGTCCGGCATCCCATCAGCGCGCATCTGGGACAACCGGGTGTCCGCCGCGCGCAATACCGAGGAGACCCATTCACCGCCGGGGTCCAGCGCGGTGCGCCATGCCCGCGCGGTCTGCTCGGCGGTCAGCGGCTCGCCAAGACGGGCAGTGAACTCCTCCCCCGCGCTGGTCCGCCAGCTAGCCTGCCCGGAGTAAGCCAGGAACACCACCGGCCGAACCACCCGGTCGGCCAGTGCTTCGGCGTAGCCGTAGGAATAGTCCGCCCGGCTGCGCAACACACCCTCGCCGTCCGGCTCATAGGTGACGAACGGAATCGGGTTGTCGTCGCTGCGGAACGGCGTTCCGGTGAGCGCCAGCCGCCGAGTGGCTGACTCGAACGCTTCCCTGATCGCCTCGCCCCAGGATCGGGCGTCGCCCGCGTGGTGCACCTCGTCCAGGATGACGCATGTACGCCTGGCTTCGGTGCGCGCGCGGTGCAGCATGGGATGCGCAGCCACCTGCGCGTAAGTGAGCACCGCACCCTGGTAGTCACTGGAGGTGGCGCCGCTGGAGTTGCGGAACTCCGGGTCGAGCGCGATGCCGGTTCGCGCGGCGGAGGCCGCCCACTGGTGCTTCAGATGCTCGGTAGGTGTGACGACCGTCACGGCGGTTACCACCCGGTCGGTGAGCAGCTCGGTGGCAACCCGCAGACCGAACGTGGTCTTGCCCGCGCCCGGGGTGGCCGCTACGAGGAAGTCCCTCGGGCCGAGGCTGAGATAGCGGGCCAGTGCACGGCGCTGCCAGCCGCGCAGCGTAGGGGTGTTCGACGATCGAGCGCCGCCCTGCTCAGACACGCGGCTCCTCTCCAACGGTTCCCATGGTGGATATCGCGGGCGACCGCGTCGCGGGAAGGAGTTTAGAGGCCCGCGGCGGCGGTCCGTGGCGCCACCCGCTCGGGGCATCTGAGCCGGCGCGTCGCCGCAATACCGGTCGAGGATTCGGCCCAGTTGCCCCAAACTGAACGAGCGATGAAAACGCAGCACGGCTCAGGTCGCCAGTCACCCTCCGCCACCAAGCCAGCCACCGGCTCACCCGGTCGGCAGCTGGCGGCGCGAACCATCTCGAAGGCGTGGGACGACGGGATCTTTTCCATGGCGGCCCAGGCGGCCTATTGGCAGACCCTGTCGCTGCCGCCGCTGCTGCTCGGGCTACTCGGCAGCGTGGGCTACGTCGCCAACTGGGTCAGCCCGCGGAGTATGGTGACCATCCAGCGCAACATCATCCGATTCTCCGCGACCATCTTCGACCACCAGGTAGTCACCCAATTCATCGCGCCGACCGTCGCTGACATCCTCAACCGAGGCCGGCCAGACATCATCTCGATTGGCTTCCTCATCGCGCTGTTCGCGGGATCGTCGGCGATTTCCTCGCTGGTCGATTCGATCACTTTCGCGCACGAGCAGTACAATGTGCGCCACCCGGTCTGGCAGCGCCTCTTCGCGCTGCTGATCTACCTCGCCGCGCTGATCGTGGCGACCGCGACGCTGCCCGTGCTGGCGCTCGGCCCCGAGCTGCTGAGCCGGGTGCTGCCCCGCTCGTGGACCCCGACCGTGCTGCAAACGATCAACACCTTCTACTACCCCGCGGTCCTGGTCGTGATCGTGCTCGGCCTGACCACGCTGTACAAGGCGGCCTTGCCGCGCAGCTTGCCGTGGCGGCGGCTGCTGCCTGGCGCACTGCTGGCGATGGCGGTGTTCGCGATTTCCGCGACCGGGCTGCGAATCTACATCGCGGCCATCACCAGCACCGGATACACCTACGGCGCGCTGGCGACCCCGATCGCGTTCTTGCTGTTCGCGTTCCTGATCGGGTTCGCGATCGTACTCGGCGCGCAGCTGAACAACGCCATCCAGGAGATTTGGCCGGTGCGCCCAAGCCGGTGGCGACGACAGGTCCAACGCATGCTCGGGCTGCGCCAGCTGGCCGAAACCATCGGCATCGAGAGCAATCGAGAGCTATCCGAAGACAAGCCCGCTCCGGATAGGGCGGCTCGGCCGCGCCCGCCGCAGGGACCGGTCGGAGACCGAGCCTAGCTACCAGGCTTTATGAATCGCCGCCAGCCGGCATTGATTCATAAATCTTCTTACAGTCCGGGCAGACCGGTGAGCCAGGTTTTGGCGAGCGGGTGACCGGGAAGGTTTCGCCGCACAGAGCGACCACGAAATTGCCCATCACGGCGCTCTCCACGATCTTGTCCTTGCGCACGTAGTGGAACATGGTGGGGTCATCGTCGCCGCCGCGGTCGGTGCCTTCGGGGCGAGTGTCGACATCGGGCAGAGTCTGGGTTGCGGTGCTCACCCATCCATGATGCCGCACGAGATTGGTGAAGGCCGGCTGACCCGAGTGAGGAGCAGCGGTATGTCGAGACCGCGGATCGCGGCGGAGGTAGCCGACGCGCTGGCCGAAGAACGAGCGGTGGTGGCGCTGGAGAGCACCCTGCTCGCGCACGGACTGCCGGCGCCGGACAACCACTCGGTGGGGGTAACGCTCGAAGAGACGGTACGTGCCGCCGGGGCGGTGCCGGCCACCGTGGCTGTGTTAGACGGCTCGGCCCGCGTCGGGCTGAGTCCCGCCGAGTTGGAGCGGGTCTGTGCCGGCGGACTGGCGAAGCTGTCTCGCCGGGATCTCGGCGCGGCGATCGGGCTCGGGGTCGACGGTGCCACCACGGCCGCCTCGACCATGACGCTCGCGCACGCGGCGGGAATCGGGACGTTCGGTACCGGGGGACTCGGCGGAGTGCACCGAGGCGCCAGGGACAGCTGGGATGTCTCAGCCGACCTCGCGGTGTTGGCAACCACGCCGGTGCTGGTCGTCTGTTCCGGGGTGAAATCGATTCTGGACATACCGGCGACGTGCGAGCAGTTGGAGACGCTGTCGGTGCTGGTGCTCGGGTACCGAACCGATACCTTCCCCGGTTTCTATGTGCGCGATTCAGGCAGTGTGGTGCCGTGGCGCGTGGACGACATAGACCAGGTGGTCGAGGTGGTCAACGCGCACCACAGGCTGGGCGTTGGCTCGGGGATCGTGCTGGCCAACCCGGTGGCCAGCGATGCCGAGCTGGACCGGCGGCTGCATGACCGAGTGCTCGCCGAAGCACTCAGCAAGATCGAGACTCATGGGCTGCACGGGCGCCAGGTGACCCCGGCGCTGCTGGATCACTTCCATCACGCAACCGACGGCGTCAGCGTGGCCTGCAATATCGCGTTGGTGAAAGCCAACGTCGCGCTCGCCGCGCGGGTGGCGGTTGCGCTCGCGGCTCGCCGGAACCGCTCAGCGGAACGGTAAGCCCCGGTCAGGGTTCGATGACCGTATGCTTGCCAGACTCTAGCTCTGGCATGACCGGCTCGGCGTGGTAACGCCGGAACGCCGCCGCTTTGCGCGGCAGCCGGTCGTTAGCAATGATCACCGCCATCCACGGCAGCGGGATGGACAGCACCACCAGCCCGACAGCCAACCATGGGATGTGGTAGAAGAACGCCGCCAGTACCAGGCAGGGCACCCGCATCCCCATCATGATCCCATACCGGCGCTTGCGAATCGCGAGATCTTCCTCGTAGGATCGCTCCGCATCGGTGATCAGGATCGGGGTGTCGTCCCGGTCGTGATCTTTCACGCGTACCACCTCCCGTCGCTATACTCCCACGCACGAGACACCGCGCAGTACCGCCTGCCGAGCGCCAGTCGTTTCAACGCGTTATTTCGCGATTGTACTTTTCGCCTTCATTGCCTGTTTGAATTCCCGAACCCGGGCAAGGCTGTCGGCGTCGACGATGTCCGCGACCGACCGGTAGGAACCGACCTCGCCGTAACCGCCGGCGGCCTCGCGCCAACCGGCCGGGGTGACTCCGCGCTGCTTGCCCAGCAACGCTAGGAAGATCTTGGCTTTCTGTTCACCGAATCCAGGCAACGCTTTGAGCCGTTCGAGCAGCTCGCGCCCGTTCTCGACGTCCGCCCACAGGCGGTCGACCTTACCGTCGTAGTGCTCCACCAACGCTTGGCACACTTGCCGCACCCGCAGCGCCATCGACCGAGGGAACCTGTGCAGCGCCGGTGGCGCGGCAAACAGCGCCACCAGGGCCTGAGGGTCGTACTCAACAATCTCCCTGGCGTCCAAGTCGTGACCCAGGCGCTGGGTGAGTACATACGGGCTGGCGAACGCCTTCTCCAGCGGGATCTGCTGGTCAAGCACCATGCCGATGAGCAGGGCGAGCGGATCGCGGTCCAGCAGCGCGTCGGCGTCCGGGCGCTGGCTCAGGCACAGTCCCACAGCTGCGTTCCTTTCCCAGCTTTGAGGTTCACCGGCAGGCTACCGTTGTTGTCGGCCCTCGGTGGGAGGATCTCCGCCATGGTTCCGTGGTTGACGCCCTCGCTGTGCGCCGGGCTGCGCGCCGCCTTCCAGCGGGTCGGTTTCGACGTCGATGGCGTGCCCGCGCTGCTCGGCGCCGACGCACATGCCGCATTGGCCCGCGACGAGCCGGTGCCGGCTCGGTTGGCCAGCGTCGATGCCGGCTCGCTCGGCGTACTGGTCCGGTTGTTCCTGCTGGGCGACACCGAACCGGCTGGCGCGGTGGCCGATGCGCTGGCCCCAGTCGAGGTCGCTGACGCGATCGCCGCCGGGCTGCTGCGGGAGGCTCCCGAGGGGCTCACCTCAGCTTTGGATGTCCGCCCACATGGTGACGGAGTGAGCGGCTGGTGGGTGGTCTCCGACTTGGAGACTCGTCCTGGCGGGCGACGCGCGGCTCTGCCGGCCGACCACGTCCTCGGTATCGGGTCGGCCTCGCTGAGCTTGGCCGCGGCGACCATGCGCCGCCCGGTTGGCCGGCTGCTGGATCTGGGTACCGGCTGTGGCGTGCAGGCTCTGCACGCATCAAGGCATGCCAGCCAGCTGGTCGCCACCGACATCAACCCGCGCGCGCTCGCGCTGGCGGCCGCCACGTTCGCGATCAGCGACGTGTTGGTGGAGCTGCGGGCCGGAGCCTGGCTGGAGCCGGTGGCCAGCGAGCGGTTCGATCACATCGTGTGCAACCCGCCGTTCGTCACCGGCCCGCCTCGGGTTCGGCACACCTACCGCGACTCCGGGCTGGCCGGCGACACGGTGGCCGCCCGGCTGGCCGGCGCGCTGCCCCGCCAGCTCAGCGACGGCGGGGTGGCCCAGCTGCTGGCGTGCTGGCTGCATGTGAAGGGGCAGGACTGGCCAGACCGGGTGACGTCCTGGCTGCCTCACGACGACGCCGTCAGCGGGGTGGACGCCTGGTTCGTGCAGCGTGATGTCGCCGATCCGGCCCACTACGTGGGCACCTGGCTGCGGGATTCTGGGGTGGACCCGTCCTCGCCAGCCGCCAGGCGGGAGTCCGAAGAGTGGCTGGCGTGGATGGCGGAGAATCAGGTCGAAGGAGTCGGGTTCGGCTTCATCACGCTGCGCCGCACCGGCGCGACCGATCCGACCGTGCTGTGCGAGGACCTGCGCGAGCCCATGGTCGACCCGCTGGGTGAGGAGGTCGGCGGCTGGCTGGATCGGGTGTCCTGGCTGCGCGAGCACGCCGACGATGCCGCGCTGCTGGCCGCTCGGCTGAGGTTGGCGCCATCGGTGGTGCTGGAGGAGGTCTCCCAGCCTGGCCCCGATGGCTGGCGGCCGGTCGCGGCAGCCGTCCGGCGGACCGACGGGCCGGGCTGGCGCCACGAGCTCGACTCCCCCGCCGCCGCCCTGCTGGCCGGGTGCCAGGGCACGCTGACACTGGGTGAGCTGCTGGAGTTGCTCGCCGCCGCGCACGACGAACCGACCGGCAAGCTGGTCGCGGCCAGCCTGCCTGGGGTGCGCGAGCTGGTCCGGCACGGGTTGTTGGTGCCGTGAGAGCGGTGGTTGCCCGGGTCTGCCGGGCCGCGGTACGAGTGGGTGACGAGGTGGTCGGCGAGATCACTGAGCCGGGGCTGCTGGCCTTGCTCGGGGTGCACCAAGAGGATTCGGCCACTGAGGCAGAGGTCATGGCGCGCAAGCTGCATGAGCTGCGGCTGCTGCGCGACGAGCAGTCCTGCGCGAGCATGGGCGCGCCGCTGCTGATCGTCAGCCAGTTCACCCTCTACGGCGACACCCGCAAGGGCCGCCGGCCATCCTGGTCAGCGGCCGCGCCTCCCGATCAGGCCGAGCCACTGGTGACGGCGGTGGTTGAGCAGCTGCGCGCGCGGGGCGCGCGGGTGCAGACCGGGCGGTTCGGCGCGATGATGGCGGTTGAGTCGGTCAACGATGGCCCGTTCACCGTGCTGGTGGAAGTGCCGCCATCCGCTAAGCACCTCCCCTAGCCAGCATCCCGAAGCGGGCCTGTCCGCGTTCGGAGTGCCCGAGTTGGCTGTAAGCATGCAGTTCGCTCCAGAACGGCACCGAGCCGATCGGATACTCGTCCTCCGATATGCCGTCCTGACCCCGCCCGGCCGGCAGATCGGCCAGCGTCAACGCCGGCACGTAGAGATCACCCTGCACGATGCTGAACACCGGTGAGTCGTCACTGTCCGCGACGTAACAGTGCCCCATCAGCGGGGTGAGCCGGGGCAGCGCCGCGAGCCGGTCGCGGGCCAACTCCAGCCGGCGCTCCGCTGTGTCGGGCACCGGGCCCCAGCCGTACCACCAGAAGCCGTTTTCCGCGACGTCGAACAACACGCCCTCGACCGGGGCCGCCACCAACGCCCGGGTAGCGGGATCTTCGGGTGAGCGCCAGTCCGGGTAACGAACGCCTGCCCCGCGCTTCATGACCGGGTGAGCTTGGCGCAGCACAGCCCGCCACTGGGGCGGCACGGTGAGCCCGAGCACTCGCTGCGCGTGATCCAGCTCGTCCTGGGTCAGGCCGGGATCAAGCTGGCAGTCGTTTCGGCGGCGCAACCACTCGAGCAAGCCCTCCGTGATGTCGCGCTCAAGGCGGCCCATCAGCACACCGTAGTCGACTCGCGCTGATCACGTTCAAACACAACTGACAATCTGAGTTTCGAGTGTCAGCGGCCGGGAACGTTTAGTCAGCTAGTGACGTTCTACTGGGTGACACCGCACAGCGGCAACGACAGACAGACATACATACAGACAGTAACGACACTAGCCGCTAGTGGTACGCGTGGAGGAGGAACCGCACATGACCGCGCCGCAGACCCACGTTGGAACACCGGACCTTTCGACGACGGTCCCGCAGCCGGCGATCCCTGAGCTGGAATCGACGGTCGAGGACCTCGACGCTCAGAGCCCGGCCGCCGACCTAGTCCGCGTCTATCTCAACGGGATCGGTAAGCGTGCGCTGTTGACCGCTGAGAGGGAAGTCGACCTGGCTAAGCGCATCGAAGCCGGCGTGTTCGCTCGACACCTCCTGGAGACCGAACCGGACCTCCCAGCGGAGCGGGCGGCCGACCTGGGCATCGTGGCGCGCGACGGCGAACGGGCCCGCAACCATCTGCTGGAGGCAAACCTGCGGCTGGTGGTGTCGTTGGCCAAGCGATACACCGGGCGGGGGATGCCGCTGCTGGACCTGATCCAGGAGGGAAACCTCGGCCTGATCCGCGCGGTGGAGAAATTCGATTACACGAAGGGCTTCAAGTTCTCCACCTACGCCACCTGGTGGATCCGTCAGGCCATCACTCGGGGAATGGCCGACCAGGCCCGCACTATCAGGCTGCCGGTGCATCTCGTCGAGCAGGTCAACAAGATCGCGCGGGTGAAGCGGGACCTGCACCAGCGGCTGGGGCGGGACGCCACCCATGAGGAAATCGCCAGGGAGTCCGGGCTGGCTGTGGATAAGGTCAGCGACCTGCTCGAGCACTCCCGCGACCCGGTCAGCCTGGACATGCCGGTCGGTAACGAGGAGGAGGCCCCGCTCGGCGACTTCATCGAGGACGCCGACGCCACCGACGCCGAGACCACGGTGGTCTCTCGCCTACTGCACGACGACCTGCGCCGGGTACTGGCCACGCTGGACGAGCGCGAGCAGAACGTGATCCGGATGCGCTACGGCCTCGACGACGGGCAACCCCGCACGCTCGACCAGATCGGCCGGGGGTTCGGGCTGTCCCGGGAGCGAGTGCGCCAGATCGAACGTGAGGTGATGGCGAAGCTGCGGGTCGGCGACCGGGCCGAACGGTTGCGGGCGTACGCCAGCTGATCCCTGCCCCTGCCCGCCCACTCCCGAGCGAACGGCACTCTCGCACGCTCTATGCGCGTGAAAGTGCCGTTAGTTTACTGCGCCTTCCGATGAAGCTCAGGGGCCTCAGCGGTTCCAGCTGCTCCTTCGACACCAACCTGGCAACGGACACGGGCACCTACCGCCGCCGCATACCGTCGAACCGTTGACAAGTGCCCGGGTGAACCGTTTCGGTGCTATTCACCTGGTCGACAGCTTAAAGCCCGATCGATCAACCAGCATCCGCGGATCATGGAGGTTAGTCGGCGGCGGTTGTTGGGAACGGCGGCGGGATCAGCGGCCGATTGGCACGATAGACACCGCGTTGCCGATGTGTTCGGCCAGGTGTTCCAGATCAGCAATGTCGCCGGTATAGACGTCATCGCCTCGACGGCCGGCAGATTCGACCACGACCGCGTCAACGATATCGGAGGTGCCAGCACGCGCGCGCAGCTCGCCAGCACGGCGCGCGTACTCCTCGGTGAGTGCTTCCAAGCGACATTTACCCAGCGCTTGAGCAAGTCGGGACTGGCGTCGGCCATCGCGCCACGCCTGGGCAGTCACCGCAGTCGGAACGGTCGGCACCGCGCCTCTATTGACCAGCAGACGAAGCACGACCCAAGCTTCCCGATCGTTTCGGTCGAGAGCGATGAGCATGCCGGTGTCGAAGGTGGCGCTGTTCATGAAGCTACCGGTCGATCCGCCGCTCGCGCACGAGCAAGCCGCCGCAAGGCGACATGGCGAGCTTGTGCTACTTTGCGTTCGACAGCTTCGCGCTCGGCCATGGTGATGGCGCCATGCTCGGCTTCCCACTCGTCAACCAGCTCGCGCAGAGCTTTCAACCGTAACCGGTCGGCTGCGGCGTCGGCGAGCCAACTGGAGAGGGTCAGACCCTCCGCCTGAGCGGCGGCACGGGCGTCAGCAAGCAGTGCGTCATCCATTGACGCAGAGTATTTTTCAGCTGTCACGACCCCCACTTTACTACCTGAGTAGCAATGTGCGCTACTCAGGTCGCTAGCCGATCCGGCTGAACCGTTTCGGTGCTGTTCACCTGGTCGACAGCTTAAAGCCCGATAGATCAACCAGCATCTGCAGATCATGGAGATCAGTCGGCGGCGGTTGTTGGGAAGGGCGGCGGGAATCGGGGGCGCTGTCGCGCTCGGTGTGCCGACCCTGGCTGGATGTGGCAACAGCGTCAGCTCCAACGCCGGTTGGCAACGGCCGAGCGGCTCCAGCGCGCCCCCGGTGGCGGGTCTGCACCTACAGTTCGGCGCCGACTCCAGCAGCGAGCTGGTGGTCTCCTGGCACACCGTGGACGCGGTGAACAAGCCGAGAGTCATGATAGGCAGCCCCGATAGCGGCCTGGGAAAGGCCGTCGATGCACAGACCCGGACCTACCGTGACGCCGCCTCGAACACCGAGGTGCGGGTGCATCACGCTCGGCTGACCGGCCTCACGCCGGATACCGACTACATCTACGCCGCCATGCACGACGGCGCCATCCCGGAGCTGGGCACCGCTCGGACCGCGCCGAAAGGGCATGCGGCGTTCACCTTCACCAGCTTCGGTGATCAGGGCACCCCCACCCTGGGCAAACTGTCTGGCGACATGTATCTCAACGACAATCTCGGTTCGCTGGCCGCCGGCGACGTAACCGCTGGCGTGGAACGCATCGCACCACTGTTCCACCTGGTCAACGGTGATCTGTGCTACGCCAACCTGAGCAAGGACCGGGTTCGGACCTGGTCGGATTGGTTCATCAACAACAGCCGCTCGGCGCGGCACCGCCCGTGGATGCCCGCGCCAGGAAACCACGAGAACGAGCTGGGCAACGGTCCGATCGGCTACCAGGCCTTCCAGACCTACTTCAGGGTGCCGGACAACGGCGCCGAGCCGACTTTCCAGGGCCTGTGGTACGCCTTCACCGTCGGCGCGGTCCGCGTGGTCAGCCTGGCCAACGACGACGTGGCGATCCAGGACGGCGGCAACACCTACGTGCACGGCTACTCCGGCGGGGCCCAGCGGCGCTGGTTGGAGAACGAGTTGCGCACCAGCCGGGCCAACCCGGATATCGACTGGATCGTGGTGTGCATGCACCAGGTGGTGATCTCTACCGCCGACCACTTCAACGGCGCCGACCTGGGCGTCCGGGAGCAGTGGGTGCCGCTGTTCGACCAGTACGGGGTCGACCTCGTGTTATGCGGGCACGAGCACCACTACGAGCGCTCCCACCCGATCCGGGGTCAGCAGCCCAACGACACCCGCACCCCGATCCCCAGCCAGACCACCATTGACGTCCTGGACACCAGCAAGGGCACGGTGCACATGGTGATCGGTGGTGGCGGCACCTCCGCACCGTCCAACCAGCTGCTGTTCACCCCACCGAAAGCACGGGTCTTGACCGCGGTCGGTCCTGTCTCGCCGGACACTGGAAAGCGCAGCCCGGTCTACGTCATGGAGGATGCACCCTGGTCGGCGGTGCGCGACCCCGTGCACCCCTACGGATTCGCCGCGTTCGAAGTGGACCCGAGCGGCACCGGGGCTACCACCTCGATCCACGTCACCTACTACGCGGTGACCGGCCCCTATGGCGAGCTGACCCCGGTCGACACGTTCACGATGACCCGCCCTCGGCACACCTGAGCAGGCGCGCCAAGAGCGGCCGCACAGCGATCACTCGGCGATCACCGAATCGCGAGCCGGCCGTGGATCACCAAGCTGTCGTCGTCCCAGGCGATCGAGGCGTCCATGGCGTCCAGCTGCTCGGCCTCAACATGGTTTTGGGCCGCCACGGCGATCAGACCGGCGTCAGCGAGCCGGGTAAGTTCGGTGTAGAGCTGGCCTGATCTGGGCCCTCAGCTTTACCGCAGGTGCCGCCGTGCTCGCGGTGGTAGTGCATCAAGGGGGCGGAGTCATCGGCCGAATCGTCGTGCGGATGCTTGCCTTCGTCATCTCGATGGTGTTCACCGTGCGCTACTCGGCCGCCGTCCGGGCCCGCGCCGGCCGCGCCAGGGCGTGAGCACGGCCGCCGCGGACTGGCCCTTTCACGGGGAGGTTAGGAGGCCCCAGAGTGAGCCGCGCCTCGACGGTGCAGCGCCCACGGCGCCGTTCGCAGGCTATGACCAGCGCCGCTGCCTGCGGCGTGGATTTCCAGCCGCCCGCCGAGAGTCTCGATATAGCGCCGCAAGGTGGTGACGTACATGTCAGCCTGTCGTTCCAGCCGGAGACCGACGGCTGAACCATGTTGAGCTGCTGGGCCAACGCGACCTGCGTTCAATTCGTCCAATTATCGCGCTTGTCGCCTCCCAGGCGCGGGAGGTGTCGTTCGGTGGGGTTGTCGGTGGTCGTGGTTACTGTCGCCACCGTGGTGTCGAGCTTGCATGAAATGTTGGTGGAGATGTTCCGGCATCGCCCGCAGCTAGCCGCGGAGCTACTCACGGGTGCGCTGGGAGTGGATCTCCCTGAGCATGAGCAGGTCCGTGTTGATACCGGGGAGTGCACCGATGTGGTACCCACACAGTACCGGGCCGACGCGGTGGTGGTGCTGATGGCCGCTGACCAGCCAGTGCTGGCGGTGGTCGTGGAGGTGCAACTAGGCCGTGACGGGGACAAGCGATGGAGCTGGCCGGTATATGTGGCCACCCTACGGGCTCGGCTGCGATGTCCCACGGCGCTGCTAGTGATCTGCGTCGACGCGACGGCCGCAACGTGGTGCGCGACCCCCATCGAACTGGGACCCGGCACGAAGCTAGTGCCATTCGTACTAGGACCAAACCAAGTGCCGGTACTGACCG
>JAFASX010000129.1 GCA_019244295.1 Pseudonocardia sp. | reverse complement strand
GGGCCACGAGTCCGCGGTGGCGCGGCCGCTGACTACGTGCGGGATTGGACGTGACCGAGCTACGCCCCCCGGCGACTTGGCGATCATTTTGTGAGCGAGCCGCTCGGTGGACGGACTGAGGTACCTGGTTCTTCTGATCGACAGTGGGGTTTGGCAAGATGACGTCTTGTGCGTGTCTATCTTGGCTCCGATCATGCGGGTTTCGAGCTGAAGGCCCGGTTGCTTAAGCACCTTGCGGCGGCCGGTCACGATACTGTGGATATCGGCCCCACCAGCTATGACGCGAACGACGACTACCCGCCGTACTGTCTGGAGACGGCCCGTCGGGTGGTGGCGGAGCCCGGCTCCCTCGGCGTCGTGCTCGGTGGGTCCGGTAACGGCGAACAGATCTCAGCGAACAAGGTGCCCGGCTGCCGCGCCGCGCTGGCGTGGAGCACCGAAATCGCCAAACTGGCCAGGGAACACAACAACGCCCAAGTGGTCAGCGTCGGCGCCCGGATGCACACGACCGAGGAAGCCATCGCCATCGTGGAGGCGTTCCTAGCCACGCCGTTCTCTGACGAAGAGCGGCACACGCGGCGGATCGGCATGCTGGCCGAGTACGAAGCTACCGGGAAGATCGTCGGTTTGCCGTCCGGTTCGGGGCACTGACCGGGCTCGACGCCTCGCCATGCCCGAAGGGCACACGCTGCACCGGTTGGCCCGAGCGCACCAGAAAATGTTCGGTAAGGCGCCGGTTGCGGTATCCAGCCCGCAAGGCCGGTTCGCCGCGTCCGCCCGGATTCTGGACGGCCGTGTACTGCGCCGCGCCGAAGCACACGGCAAGCACCTGTTCCATCATTACGGCCCTGACCTGGTGGTGCACGTACACCTTGGGCTGTACGGCGTGTTCACCGACGGGCCAGTGCCGGCCGAGGTACCGAAGGGCCAGGTGCGGATGCGGCTGGTCGGGCTTACCCACTTCACCGACTTGCGCGGGCCGACCGCCTGCGAGCTGCTCACCGACACCGAGGTGGCTTCGATACGGGCCCGGCTTGGCGCCGACCCAATTCGCCGGGACGCTGACCCGGAGCGGGCGTGGGCTAGGCTGTCCCGGTCGAAGACACCGCTGGCCGCGCAGCTGATGAACCAGGAGATCCTGGCCGGAGTAGGCAATGTCTACCGGGCCGAGCTGCTGTTCCGGCACGGGGTCGACCCGATGCTGCCGAGCCGGGAGCTGACGAGGCAGCGATGGGACGCGATGTGGGCTGACCTGGTTGCTCTGATGCGCGACGGGGTTCGTCGGGGGCGGATCGACACTGTCCGCCCCGAGCATGACCCGAGGGCCACTGGGCGGGCGCCTCGGGTGGATCGCCACGGCGGAGAGGTGTACGTCTACCGTCGCCATGGCCAGCCCTGTCTGGTGTGTGGTACGCCGGTGCTCACCACCGAACTGGCCGGCCGCAACCTCTACTGGTGTCCGAGTTGCCAGCCAGCATCTTGAGCACCTCGGTGGCGGGTAGCGGTGGCTGGTCCCGGTCGGGCGCCCAGTGCCCGGCGATACCGCCCGTGCGCTGGCCAACCTGCTGCGCGACGTGCTTGCCGCACTCGCGTAGCTCCTGCCTCTCGAAGTCATTGGCTCGGTCGCGTTCCGACCGCGTACGTCATGACGACCCGCCGCTCCTTGGGGTCGGTAGTCTAGTACCCTAACCAGCGGTGGCGTGTCCGAGCGGCCGAAGGAGCACGCCTCGAAAGCGTGTGAGGTGCAAGCCTCCGTGGGTTCAAATCCCACCGCCACCGCTCTCTTGGGCTGCTCGAAGACGACGGTTGGTATCTCGTCGTTGCTGTCGGCAGCTATCGGCAGTACAAGCATCCGACGAAGATCGGCCGCGTGACGGCGCCGGGTAAGCTCGGCGGAGACTTGCCGATCGGCACCAACTGTTGTGTGACAAGTGGGCCCAGAGGCCGCACGTCGACCTCATCGGAAGCTCTGGTCTGATGATTATGAGAGCGGAAGTTGTCAGGGTCGTCGCTTAAGCTGGTTGCATGATCGACCCGGCGCCTCTCAGCCCAAGTCGCTCTCGTATGATCGTGTGCGGGGACAATCCGCTGGCTTACCGGCTCGCTGCTGAGCTGGCCGGCCAGGGGCGCTGTGACGTTACGGTGATGGTTCAGTCGGCGGTCGCCAACTGTGCGCCCCGCATCGCCGAGCTGGCGGATATTCGCTTGGTAGAGACGCGTGAATTCAGCGTGGCGGCGTACGAGGCCGCCGGTATCGCCGAAGCCGATGCGGTGGCTCTGGTCGACCAGGACGATGTGGGGAACATCCACGCCGCACTGTGCGCTCAGGACGCCAACCCGAATGCGCGGTTAGTGATCAGGTTCTTCAACATGAACCTTGGTTACCGCATCCAAGAGCTGTTTCCTGGATCGGCGGTGCTTTCGGACTCCGCCACGGCCGCGCCGTCGTTCGTCGCGGCTGCGCTCGGTGAGGTGACGCCGGGGTCGGCACGCTTGCCTGGCCGTCCTCGTCGTACCGTGTTTGTGGCCCGGCGGGCCGATGTCGCTCCATCGCGTGTGGTATGCGGGCTGGCTGACACTACCGCGCCTGACGGGCCGATCCTCCTGCCCACCGATGAGGAGACCGCTGATCTGGTCCTGGCGATAGCCGACGAACGTGGCGTCGGGCTCCAGCCGAGAAGGCTCCGCCAGCTCTGTTCGGTGCTCAAGTCAGTCGCGCGGCTGATCCGACTGGTGATCAACCGCAAGTTTGTGGCCGCGGCCCTGATGTTGTTTGTCCTGCTCGGTTTAGGAACGGTCGCATTCGCCGTGCTCACCGGTGTGACTTGGTCCGACGCCATATATCTGACCGTCTTGGACGCGGCCGGCGCCGCCCAGCCTGACACCAAGTTGAACACCACCACCAAGATCATTCGATTTGTGATCACGGTTGTTGGTAGCACGATTATCCCGGTGGTCACGGCGGCGGTGGTCGATGCGGTGGTCTCGGCCCGGCTCGCTAGTCCGCCGGCTCTGCCACGCCGTATCAGCGGGCACATCGTGCTCGTCGGACTGGGCAACGTTGGGGCCAGAATCCTCAGCCAGCTGCACGACCTAGGGGTTTCGTTGATCGCGGTTGAGCACGACCCAGCGGCGCGCGGGATACCTCGGGCCCGCCGGCTCGGTGTTCCCGTGGTGATCGGGGACGCCAGTCGGGAGGACGTGCTGCGCGAGGCGCACCTGGACACCAGCCGCGCGCTGGTAGCGGTCACCAACAATGACGTGACCAACTTGGAGGCAGGATTGCACGGTCGGGCCATGCGCTCCAACTTGCGCGTCGTACTTCGGCTTTTCGACGACGATCTCGCTCGGCGAGTAGAGCAGACCTTCAAGATTAATGTCTCGCGCAGCGTCTCGTACCTGGCGGCACCCATGTTCGCGGCGGCGATGTTCCAGCGCCAGGTGCTGACCACTATTCCAGTCGGCCGTCATGTGCTACTGATCGCCGAGGTGCCGATTCCGGCCCACTGCGCACTGGTCGGCCAGCCGGTGCGAGACGTGTCTGTGCCTGGCGAGTCCCGGGTGGTCGCGCTCCACATCCATTCCAGCGAACGCCTCGAGCTGCCGCCGTCGCTGGAACATCGGCTGGTGGGCGGCGACCGGTTAATTGTGGTGGCGACCCGCCGAGGGTTGGTCGAACTGTTACTTCGGGCGAGCAGACCACCGTCGGCCACGCTGTTCTTAGCCACCGAACCACCTGCTCGATTGATCAAGCTGGATGAATGATCGACAGTGTCACGAGAGCCGCAAGCGGAACGTCGGGCGAGCGAGTCACCCAACGCCGACCAGATAGTTGTAGTTGCCTGAACCGGCGGTGCGTTCCAGGGTTTGAATGATCGATTGCGGATTGTCGTTGGGCCCGGAGATGTAGAACGGCTTGCCTTGGTTACCGAAAGTGATGGTGCTCGGACCGCTCCACGGGCCGAGATGTGCTTGCGTAGCGGCGAAATCGGGGTGGGGTTCGAAGCCGAGGCTTCGGGCGTAGGCGACCGCGCCGAACACCACCTCGCGCGCCAGCTCTATGGGAGCCTCGAGCGGATCACTCTGGTACGCGGAGAAGTACCTACGGCGAACTCCGCGCAGCTCGAGTTCATCCATGATCTTGGGCCCGAGGACGTTCTTGACCCCGAGGCAATAGACATCGACGAGGTACCCGCACACGGAGACCTTGTCGTATCGGTGGCGGCGTGCCACGAGTATGCTCGCCAGGCCCTCGGCGCCGGACGTGGTCTCGGCGCTCAGCGGCCAGTCTGGGTGATCGCCGACGGCCAGGTTTATGCTCCAGGTCGGGCTGATCCAACAACTGACCAGCGGAGCTTCGGAGGCGTCGGCACGCGCGAGAGTAGCGGCCGCTCGGACCAACCGAGCAGCCTCGGCCGACCCGATCCCGAGCGACCGAGCCACCTCCTTGGGGGTATACCCCTGCTCCCGCAACAGCCGTACTTGGTGCACACGTTCATCGGTCCGCATGGCGTCGGATGATAGAGAACGCGGATCGGGCTCCCCGCTGCCAGGTAAGCGGTAGGCGCGGTAAGCACCCGGAGCGAACGGCGCTTTCGTACGCTCTATGCGCGTGAAGGCGCCGTTCGCTCCATCACCGCTTCATCACCGAGTGGCGCTCACCGCCCAGTAGCGGGCCTTGAGCTCGTGCTTAACCAGCTTGCCGGTGGCGCTGCGGGGTAGCGAATCGGTGAAGTCGATGCTACGGGGCGCCTTGTATCGAGCAATCCTGGCGCGGACAAACTCCATCAGCTCGGCCTCGAGCTCCGGACCAGCCTCGGCCGGATCCGTGGGCTGCACCACCGCCTTGACCTGCTCGCCCATTTCTGGGTCGGGAATACCGATAACCGCAACGTCGTGTACCTTTGGGTGGAGCGTGAGGTAGTCTTCTATCTCCTGTGGGTAGATGTTCACTCCACCTGAGATGATCACGAACGCTTTGCGGTCGGTGAGAAAGAGATAACCGTCCTCGTCGAGGTAACCCACGTCGCCGGTCGTCGACCAATTCTCGTGTTCCGGATGTTGGCTCGCGCGGGTTTTCTCGGGGTCGTTGTGATATTCGAACGGAATCTCCGCGCGCTCGAAATACACCGTACCCACCTGCCCAGCCGGCAACTCGTGACCATCGTCGTCGCAGATGTGAATGATGCCCAGGGTGGCTTGGCCCACCGACCCCGGTTTCGCCAACCATTGCGCTGAGTCAATCATCGTGACGCCGTTGCCCTCGGTGGAGGAGTAATATTCCCGCAGGATCGGTCCCCACCAGTCGATCATCTGTCGTTTGACGTCGACCGGGCAAGGAGCGGCGGCATGGATCGCCACTCGCAGCGAGGACACGTCGTAGCGTTCACGCAGTCGCGCGGGAAGCTTGAGCATCCGGACGAACATGGTTGGCACCCACTGGCTGTGCGTGACACGGTATTTCTGGATGGCCGACAGCGAAGCCTCGGCGTCGAACTTCTGGGCTATGACGAGGGTTCCGCCCAAAGACTGTACAATCCCACCGAACCGCAGCGGCGCGGCATGGTAAACCGGGGCGGGCGAATAGTAGACAGTGTCGGAATCAAGGCCGTACTCCGGCCCGAAAACCGCCACGAACAGGTCGCCGGGCTCGTCTACTTGACGGCTCGGCAATGCGGGCTTGATTCCTTTGGGGCGGCCGGTGGTACCCGACGAGTAAAGCATGTCCGCCCCGCGTGGCTGGTCGTCGAGCTGCTTTTCGCCGACGCCGTCCAGTGCTTGGTTGTAGTCCAAGTGCTGAGCAATCTCCCCGCCGAAGGCATACCGCAGCTCGACATGTGGCGTGCGCTCGACAATGGCCGCCGCTAGTTCGGCCTTCGCGGCCGAAACCACGATGACTCGAGCACCGCAGTCGTTGACGATGTAGGTTGCCTCCTCGGCGGCCAGATGATGGTTAATTCCGGTGACGTAGAGACCGGAGCGCAATGCCGCCCAGTAGACCTCGAACACCTCGGGGGTGTTATCGGAGAGGAACGCGATGTGATCGCCTCGGCGTAGCCCCGCTGCCCGGAGAACCTGCGCCAGGCGCCGCGAACGGTCGTCCAGTTCGGCGTAAGTGAGCATCGCGTTGGTCCCGTCGACAATGACGGCGGGCTTGTCCGGGTGAGTGCGGGCGTAGGTTCCGGGGTACACAGGCGCCTCCGAGCGTCAGCGGTCAGGAGAAGGACAGCGTTCGAAGTGTCGACCGATGAAGGCTCCGCGTCACGATGCCGCCCGACTGCCGTTGATCTTTGGAGATGCCGTGGCGGTGGTCATCACTCGGCGGAGGTGAATATCTGCTCCATCGAGAGCGGCCTGGCCGCGAGGCCACTTGTGCTCAGTTTCCTTGGTCGGCTGGCAGGACCTCCAATGGGGCCTGGGCGGTCCTGCCTGAGTTCAATCCAGTCGAGATGATGAGGTAGTTGCCCGGTGGATCCTGCTCGATGATCGGGCCCTGCCGTCGGATGCCGTTCACGTCGGCCGGAGCATCGCCCATTGTTCCCGTGGTTGGGCCGATCCAGGTGATCCGAATGGTCTCCCCTGGCACGAAACCCGACGCGATCGCGAAGTAGGAGTTGCCAATCTTCACCTGGGAGGTCGTCAAGACCATTTGAGCGGCTGGGGTAGGAGGCCTCGGCGGCTGGGGGTTCACGGGGCGAGACTTGAATATTATCCACGCCGTGACTGCTCCGGCGATCAGCAGCGAGACCACGATCGTAACTAGCAGCCAGCGTTGCTGTGCGTGCCCGGGTAGTTCGGTTGATCCGTGCGCTAGCTCGGGCCGAGGCAACCACCACTGCTCCGATTGGTCCGGCGGGCTCTCGTATCGCCAAGTCGGCGGATCCTGGCCATCTGCTCGCTCCGGTTCATGATACGGCTCCGCCCCAGGTTCAGGCCCGACATGGGGACCGTGCGCAGCGTGCGGCGCTGACGGTTGTTGGGCCTGCTGTGTCATCCGCGCCGTGATCGCGGCGGCGGGCAGCGCCGCTGTGGCCGCACTGGGTGGGACCTGGTACAGGGGAGACTCGTGGCCATTGGCGAACATGCTGGCCGTGCCGGAACGCGGGGCCCGGCTGGCGATCGTGGCGGCCCCGAGCGCGACCGTGTGCTTGGGATGGGTGTCCAGCGCGATCGGCCGACCCAGCTCGGCCGATACCATCTCGCCGACCAGCGGGATACGTGAAGACCCGCCGATCAGGAGCACCGCGTCGAGCTCATCAGGGCGGACCTGGGCGGAGTCGAGAGTCCGGGCGAGCGCGCCGACGGTGGACTCGACCTGCGCGCGTATCAGATCTTCGAAGATAGACCGGGTGAGCGGCACGTCGAACTGCCGGCCGGGTAGAAACACTGGCAGTACGGTCTCGGTGTCTGAAGACAACGTCTCCTTGGCCAGAGTGCAGTCCTGGCGCAACCGGGCCAGCGCCGCGATTGTCGGCCCGTCCCGCATGTCCAGGCCCGTTAACGCGTTGTGGCTGACGTAGTTGACGTAGCGCAGAATCGACTCGTCGAAGTCCATTCCGCCGAGCCGCTCAATACCCTCCGGGGTGCCCAAGATTTCCAACCCATCGGGCACCTTGCGCAGGACCGTGGCGTCGAAGGTGCCGCCGCCCAGGTCGTACACCGCGACGGTCTGGCCGTCGGCCAGTTGCCGGGTCGTGGCGTAGCGTGTCGCCGCCGCTTCCGGCTCGGTCACCGTTGTCGTCGCTCGGGAGAGCCCGCCGAACTTCACGACCTCGCTGAACAGCGAGCGCCGGAATGTACCCCAGTTGGCGGGATGGGTGAGTACCACGTTATCGGGTGGGTTGCCCTCGCTCTGGACGATCTTTGTGACCACGTCGCGAAGCAACGCCCCCATCAGTGCGGTGGCCGAGTAAGCCTGACCGCCAAGCACGACCGGTGTGGGATCACCAATACGGCGCTTGAATTCCTGAGCAACACGGTCGGGGCTGCTAACGGTGCGTAAGTTTGCGGCGGCTTCGCCAGTCGCCAAAGTGCCGTCTTCCTGGAGATATACCGCTGAAGGCGTCATTGCTGAGCGGTTACCCAACGTGAACATTTCGACTCGGTCATTGACGGCTAGCGCGGCCGCGACGAATGTAGTACCAAGATCCACACTGAGGCTGTAGCCCACGGGCGCCTCCCTCGAAGCCTAGATTCAATGGTAACCCCTCGTCACTGGGGCAGCTGGCGTGCCGGTAGTCGATTGGGATCTACTATCCGCGGGCCGGACAGCACCAGGACAGCAACAGCTGTGATCTGACCGTATTCGTGAGGAGTGTGATATGGCGTACTACCGACGGCTCGGCGAGATACCACCCAAGCGGCACACGCAGCATCGCAACCCCGGTGGGGAACTCTATCGCGAAGAGTTAATGAGTGCGAAAGGGTTTTCCTCGGACTACTCACTGCTCTACCATCAGCACATTCCATCCGCTGTACTCGAAGTGGGTGAATGGGCGCTGCCGGACCAGCGCACCACCGTCAACCATCCGTTGCGACCCAGGCACCTGAGGCTGGCTGAGCTTTCTTTCGGGCACGAGTGGAAGACTACTGACGTGGTGACCGGGCGGCGGGTGCTGCTGGGCAACGCGGACGTGCGGATCAGCTACGTGATGGCCGGGGAACCGTCGTCGCTGTATCGCGACGCGATCGGTGACGAGTGTTGTTACCTGGAGTCTGGAACGGCCACCGTGGAGACGGTGTTCGGCGCGCTTGAGGCCCGCGCTGGCGACTATGTGCTGATCCCGAGATCGACCACACACCGATGGCTGCCGCTCGGTGAATCGCCGCTGCGGCTGTATGTGATCGAAGCGGCGTCCCACATCGTTCCGCCCGCCCGTTACCGATCTCCGTTCGGGCAACTGCTGGAGCACGCTCCGTACTGCGAACGTGATTTGCACGGCCCAATCGAGCCGTTGCTGGTCGAGGGTGACGGCGCTGACGTGCTGATTAAGCACCGCTCGTCCCGGGGCGAAATTGTGGGTTCCCGCTACACCTACCAACATCACCCATTCGACGTAGTGGGCTGGGATGGCTGCTTCTATCCGTACACCTTCAACATCGCCGATTTCGAGCCGATCACCGGGCGGATTCATCAACCTCCGCCGGCGCATCAGGTGTTCGAGGGCAACGGTTTCGTGGTGTGTAACTTCGTTCCCCGCAAGGTTGACTACCACCCGCTTGCCGTGCCGGTGCCGTATTACCACTCGAATGTTGATTCCGACGAAGTGATGTTTTATTGCGGTGGCGACTATGTGGCGCGAAGCGGGTCCGGCATTGGGCAGGGGTCGGTCACATTGCATCCTGGCGGGCACACCCATGGTCCCCAACCGGGGGCGATGGAACGCAGCCTGGGGATCGAGTTCTTCGACGAGCTGGCCGTCATGGTGGACACGTTTCGTCAGCTTGAGCTTGGCGAGGCGGCGCTGGCTTGCGCCGATGATGACTACGCCTGGACATGGGCGGGGGGCCGGCCAGCCTTGAGTTGACTATCGCTGGGTCGCGGGGTAACGTAGGCGCCGCTGCGGTAACCAGTGTCGGTGTGTGTTTGTCCGCCGTCGTGAGTTTACCGCTAGCGTATTGGTCTCGGTGTGAGTGCGCCACGGAGGCCCAGGTCAGCTATTAACCCTGGTTGTGCCCGCATGTCTGTGGGCAGCCCTCCCTAGTTCTGGACATTTCCAATGACGACGGCGTATTCGTCTGCCCTGATCAGGTTCGTCGCCGACGGCTTGATCGCCACCATCGATTCCTATCGAGAGGGCCAACTCCCATTGCACCGCCTCGACTGGGAATTGCGCAGCCGCCTTGACAGCCTCAACGAACTCTGCGGCGACCGCCGTGTGATGATCCTCTTGCGTTGGCCGCAGCCCGGTATCGAGAACTTGCCCACCGCGCTCCGCGACACCGGCCGCAGCCAACTCACTGACAGTGAGCAGAACGCGCTCACTGTCGCGTTGGCCAGCCTGCGTGCTGCGCTCCGACACCTCAGCCAGGTTGCGTCGTCCGCCCCCGGCCGGGGCTTCGATTTCGTGAAGTCCGACGGCAGCGGCTCACTCCAGTGAGGTGGGTAGTCCGCGAGATCAAGCACACAGTTCACGCTTTCTTCCTCGGACTCGATGGTGAGTGCCGGACAGACGTACGTCGAATGTATATCGGACATATCGACTGCCCGGCAGCGTGCCAGCTCAGCCCTTGCCGTTGTCCGACGGGTAACTCCGATGCGGGTTACTGTTGCCGTCCCCGGTGCTGGTTTGTCCGCCGCTGGTCTGTCCTCCAGCGGTTGTGCCGCCCGTGCTTGCGCCGCCAGGTGTCGTGCTTCCCGGGGTCGTACCGGTAGTGCCGGCCTGGCTGCCGCTGTTAGTCTGTCCACCGGAGGTCGAGCCGCCGCTCGGCGCGGCGCCGGTGCCGGTGCTCTGGCCGGGGGTCGAGGAGCCGGCGGGTGCGTTGCTCGCGGGGGCGCCGCTGTCGCATCCGGCTATGACGACCACCGCAATGATGGATGTCACCACGGCGTATATGCTCTTTACTAAACGGGGTTGATCTATCATCATGGCGCGCACATTAGGCCACTGAAAGGTAAAGACGGAAGATGGAGAAGATCCCGATTGGATGAAGCTGGTGCCGTAACCGGGGCGTCGGCGATTAGTTAGTACTTGCCGCTCGTTCCGGGGCTTGCGGTTGAGTTTTCCTGGTGAAATGCTCTCTGGTTGGCTATTGCTTGGGTGATTTGGCTCCAGGCCCGGGTACCGGCTTTACGGGTGGGGGTCGGTTACGTATGGGTAGCTCAGGGTTGATGCTCATCAAGGTGCCAGTGTGGTCTGAGGTGCTGGTCTGCGCTGGTACGCGGACGATCTTGCCAGATGGTTTCGGTCCGGTTCAGGGCGCGCGGCTGAAGTTATCGGGCCGTGCGGATGATGATCTCGATCTCGACTGATCCCCAGAAGGCTCTGTTGATGATCCGTTCACCTTGCGTTTGCATCTCCGGCCTAGCGTGTCGCACGCCATATCGCCGCGCGCGCGGACCTGCGGAGGACTGCATGTCGCTCATCGTTATCGCGGTCATACTGACCGCCCTAATTTTCGACTTCACTAACGGCTTCCATGACACAGCGAACGCGATGGCGACATCCATCGCGACGGAGGCGCTGCGTCCAAAGGTTGCCGTGATACTCGCCGGGGTGCTGAACTTTGTCGGTGCTTTTCTATCGGTTGAGGTCGCGAATACGATCTCAAGCGGCCTGGTTGATGACCACAAGATCACCCCTGTGGTTGTTTTCGCGGGCTTGATCGGCGCCATTCTATGGAACTTGGTGACCTGGCTGTTAGGCCTGCCATCGAGCTCATCGCACGCATTGTTCGGTGGGTTGATAGGGGCTACCTGGGTTGCCGCTGGGGCAGGCGCCATCTATTTCACCACAGTGGTCGGCAAGGTGCTGATACCGCTTGTTCTGTCGCCGATAGTGGCGGGGATCATCGGCTTCGCCGCGACCTACCTTTCCTACAAGATCACTCAGCGGGGCGACGAAGGTACGGTCAAGCGCGGTTTTCGGCTCTCGCAAATCGTGTCAGCGTCGATGGTGGCGCTGGCCCACGGCACCAACGACGCGCAGAAGACGATGGGTGTCATCACTCTCACCTTGGTCCTTGCCGGAAGCCAGGCGGCGGGCACGCGCCCGCACTTCTGGGTGATCGCCTCCTGTGCCTTAGCGATCGCCCTGGGTACCGCTGTGGGTGGGTGGCGAATCATCCAGACCATGGGCAAGCGGATCAGCGAGATCGAGAGTCCGCAGGGCTTCGCGGCCGAGACCTCCAGCGCCGCCGTGATCCTCGCCTCGGCGAACCTGGGTTTCGCGCTGTCAACGACGCAGGTTTGCACTGGATCGATCTTCGGCGCCGGGGCGGCCCGGAGGCTGGCGGCAGTGCAATGGGGCGTGGCTGGGCGGATGGGGTTGGCCTGGCTGTTGACCTTGCCCTCAGCCGCGATTGTGGGGGCGTTCGCTTCCTGGCTCGCCGCCACTGGAACGGTGGGTACCATTGTGGTCGCTCTAGCGGCGATCGCCATTGCCGGCTGGATTTACGCCGCCTCCCGGCGGGCTCCAGTTACCGCCGAAACCGTCAACAATGTTCCGGACCTGCAGCCCGCCGCTGCGGCCGCCTGATCGAAAGGCGAACACTGATGCACATCAATTGGGGTCCGCTGGGTAGCGTATTCATCGTGGCCTTTGTGTCCGCCGCCGCGGTAGTGGTGTTGGTGTCTTTCGCGCTCGTGGCGTTGTCCGGCCGCCCGGACACCGGAGCGTCGGGGGTCCCCGCGGTACGGACTGTTTCCAGCACGGGGAAAACGGTCGGCGGGGCCTGCCTCGCGGCGGCGGCGCTGATCGTGCTGTACGGACTGGGCGTCATCGTCAAGCTACCGTGGCTCGCGCACCATTGATCTGAATCGATCGACCGGGGAGCCGTCTTAACAAGCTTCCCCGGGGGGACGGTTCAGAGGCCGTTCGCCGGAAGGTGTCCGAGGCAGCGTGATCCGCGTCACCAGATGAATGGCTCGTATGCTACGAGCCATTCATCTGGGGCGCTTACGCTGGCCGAATGAGTGGCACTCGAAAGAGTTATGAGGTGGTTCCGTCCTGGTTGTGGTTAGAAAGCGCGCTCAACCTTCGGGATGTTGGGGGACTGCCCGTGGTAGCGGGCGGCTACATCCGGCCGAAGACCTTGTTGCGCAGCGGATCCCTACGCCAGCTCTCCGCGGCTGACGCCGCGACCCTGATTTCCGAATTCGGGCTGCATACCGTGGTCGACCTGCGTACGCCGGGAGAGCTGGCGGCCGACGGGCCCTCCGCGCTTGCCCGCGCTGGGATAGCCACCATGCACCTTCCCTTAGTGGCTGATGTCGAAGAAGCGTTACGGCGCGTGCGGGGTGGTGTGGACGCGGTGCCAACCATGACCTTGGTCTACCAGGAGTTTCTCGGTCGGCGCGGCGAGCACCTGGTCACGGTCGCGCGGTTGGTGGCCTGGCGGCGTACCGGCTCGGTGCTGGTCCACTGCGCCGCGGGTAAGGACCGAACCGGCGTCGCCACCGCGATTTTGCTCGATGCGGTGGGAGCGGACCGGGCAGCCGTGATCGCCGATTACGTCGCGAGCAACGAGGTCATCGAGCACGTTCTGGCTACGCTGGCTGGCTTCCGTGGCAATGCCCTGGCGCTGAGCGCGATTCCGCTGGCCTTGCGGATGGCACAGCCGGAGGCTATGCGCGCGATTCTTGATCAACTGGACCGTGACTATGGCGGAGCCGCCGGTTGGCTGTGCTCACGAGGTCTTGACCCGGCGGAGCTCGAGTTGCTGCGCCGTCGGCTCGTGCGGCTTTCCTCGGAACCGAACGGAGGCGAGCCTGAGCCGGGGCGGCTACCCCACGGGCACGACAATGGGCAGTAGCTCGCCGACGGTGTCCAGGACATGTGTCGCGCCGGCTTCGGTCAATGCTGATCGGGTGCCGGACCCGCTGAGGACGCCGGCCACAATTGAGGCTCCCGCCGCGAGCCCCGCTCGGATGTCGTTCGGGGTGTCTCCGGCGACCGCCACCGCGGACATTCCACTGATCTCGAGATATCGAGCGGCGGTGATGATCATGTCGGGCCACGGTCGACCGCGCCCCGCTTCGACCGGCGACAGCGCGAGGTCGATCCGGCGGCCCCAATTCAGGCGATCGATCAGTGCTTCGCGTGTCGCGGGAGCGAATCCGGTGGTTAGACAGATGCGCAGACCGGCGGCGCGCAGCTGCCCGAGCAGTTGTTCCGCGCCCGGCAGCGCGTCGACCGCCCCGTCAGCCAGCAGCTTGGCGTAGGCCTTCTCGAATGCTTTGTTCGCGCGTAGCGCGCTGAACTCGTCGCGGAGGATGAGCCGAAGCACCTCGATCTTGGCTTGGCCCATGGTTGCTCGAATCACCTCTAGTGCTTCTGCGTACCGGGCTGAACCTACGGCGATCCCGACCTCAGCGAGCGCCGAGATGAACGCCTGCTCGACTGCGCCGTCGTCACGCACTGTCGTGCCGGACATGTCCAGACAGATCAACTCGATTGCCGGCATCTGCGCTCCTCACCTTTCGTGTCCGGAATCCTCGGCGGCCTTCGACTTGAGATGGCGTCTGTTGTCGTCGGTGTATATGGCATCGCCACGCACCCTGCAATCTCGCGTTTGCCCTGGTCAAGTGCCTGCGAGACCTTGGGTGGGGGCGCTTCGGGCGAGCGCGGGTTGCTGTTCCCACCTGATCGTGTGGCTATTGGGCTGAAGTTGTCACCATTTGCTGAATGTCCGTCGCAGCCGGCCTCGCCAATAGGTGAACAGCTGTCGAACCGCAGATGCCGAATACTTGAGCTTAGTACATGTCACTTACTCAGCAAAGCGGAGCCGAGACGGCCGCCACTCGCTTGGCGCCTGGTCTTGCTCGGGTTGCTGGTCTACGTCCTGCTGGGGCCCCAATCGGTTTGGTTGGCGGGTTTGGTTGGCGGACGCGGCGGGAGGAGTTCAGGCGAGTCCGGGCGGGCGGGTTGACCCGTCGGCCAAGCCGCTCGACCCGCTCGCGTTGATCGTTGTGATGCGGCCTGCGCGAGAGCGCCATGAAGGCGATCGCGTCGTGATACACACTGACGAAAACCGTCCTGTGTGACGGTGTTTTCTAGATCTTGAAGACTGCCGCTGTCACTCTCGGGGGGACTACCGAGGAACTGTTTGCCCTTGACTCTCCGAGATCTCCGCCGATAGCAACCGCATCCTCATGGTTGAGCATTTCTTCGAACTCTTGTATTCGGTAACTCGCATTACGCGGGTAGCGACGATGTCGTCACCAGAGACGAAGGTCAGTTCGTGACCTGCTTTGATTTTGCGCATTTTTGGGTGGCCGACACGCACTTCAATTGTCTTGATGCCGTCGTCGATTAACTTCAGGTACGGTTTATGAAGGTTGAGTTGATGACTGGGTATGGTATCGCTCATAACTGCCCTTCCGCGGCACGTTGAATGATGTGCCGGTACTTTTCCTGAAACTCGCGGACACAGGCCAATTTCGGATATCGGTTCACGAGTACCCCACCAAGATCGCGTGCGCGCAGCACTACTGAGGTGACCACACGCGGCGATGTCAATGCTTGGCTGCCGAGGATGACGGCCTCATTGGGTATGCCTAATTGAGCGAGCGCCGTAGCCAGATCAAGCCGGGCGATAGGCCAATGCCACGTAGCTTAAGTTGATCGTGTCTTTGACCCCAGGACAGCCCGGCACACCCCAGCTGCGTCAACCTGACAGTGCCCTCGCGGAAGCTGAGCGGGAACCGGCAGGACAACGAGACGCAGTGGCTGATGATCTCCACCGGGAAGCGAAACCCCTTATTGGGACTCGTCGTGAAATAATCTAGTTTTCGTCCTCGGCGTGCCACTGTTTGTGCTATGTCCGTGGTTATGGAGCGGTCATGGAGTCCCTTGCATGTCGCTACGACGCGATCAAGCCACATCTGAACGAGCGGTAGCGTCGGGTGTGGCTGGGCAGCGAGGCTTGGGAGCTGGGAACGGGCGGGGTACGGAGGGGTTCGGTAAATGGCGTTTCGGGAGGGGTTGGCGCTTGTGGTTGGGGGTGTGGTGGTCATCCCGGGCTGCTGGGATGCTGTGGGTGTGGTCTCACCGGGACGAGTGTCTTTGAGTCATACCTCGGAGCTGCGGGGATGGCCAGTGAGGCGGTCGTTTGTGGCTGCCGCCGAGTCCGCGGTGATCCGAGCTGGTGGCACACCGGTCGATATGGCGTATTTCACCGCTGATCCGCGCCCGCCGGAGCGGGTGTGCCGGGACGCGGTGCGCGGCGCTGATGTGTTCGTGGGGATTGTGGGTTTCCGGTATGGCACACCGGTGGCCGAGCGCCCGGAGTTGTCCTACACGGAGTTGGAGTTCAAGGAGGCCAGCGTGGCCGAAAAGCCACGGCTGGTGTTCCTGCTCGATGAGGACATGGAGGGCCCCCGGGGGTTGTTCCACGAAGTTGAGTATGGCGCGCGTCAAGAAGCGTTCCGGACCTCGCTGGATCAGTGTGGGAGCACGACCGCGAGGGTCACCAGCCCCGAAGGCCTAAGCGAAAAGCTCTATCAGGCCTTGATCAAACTCATTGACGGCGGTACCGGGGACGGCCGTGGGTGGTCAGGAACGGTGTGGGCGGTTCCGCCGATACGCGGTGATGAGGTCGCCCGCCCGGAGGTGATGGAGCGGCTGGTGGCGGCGGTGACGCGGCCGGGTGCGGGCGCGGTGGGGATGACGACTGGGCTGTGGGGCGCTGGGGGGTTCGGGAAGACGACGATGGCTCGGCTGCTGGCCTACCGCCCGGAGGTAAAAAAGGAGTTTGTTGACGGGGTGGTGTGGGTGACCATCGGCGAGAACGCGGCGGGGCCGGAGCTGGCGGAGAAGATCACCAATGTGGTGGGCCTGGTGGGCAAACGGCGGCCGGGGTTGACGGATCCGTTGGCGGCGGGCGCGGAGCTGGGGCGGGTGCTGGGTCCTCGGCGGGTGCTGCTGATTATCGATGACGTGTGGACCTCGGCCCAGGTGGAGCCGTTCTTGGTCGGCGCGTCTGGGTCGGTGCGATTGTTCACGACCCGGGTGCGGGGGGTCCTGCCGCGCCGCGCGGAGCGGGTGCGCGTGGATGAGATGACGCGGGATCAGGCGGTCGAGCTGCTCACCGCCGACGTGGCCGGGGTCTCTGGCGATGTGGTGGCGGGGTTGCTGGCGGTGACGGGGCGGTGGCCGGTGTTGTTGTCGCTGGTCAATGGCGCGGTCCGCGCCGATCAGAACAGCGGGCGTCAAGCGGAGGACTCGATGCGCGAGATCCTGCGGGAGCTGCGCACGAGCGGCCCGACCGCGTTGGATGTCGCCGACGCTGACGAACGGCACACGGCGGTGGCGCGGACGATCGGGGTTAGCCTGGGCCGGCTCAGCGCCACTCAGCGGGAACGTTATCTGGAGTTGGCGGTGTTCGGGGAGGACGTCGCGATTCCCGGTCCGGTCTTGGCCCGGTACTGGGAGAGC
>JAFASX010000079.1 GCA_019244295.1 Pseudonocardia sp. | reverse complement strand
TTGCGTTATCCGCGTATCGCTCGGTGACATGACAGGCCCCGGAGACCAGCTCGTCGAGCACCCGCGGGTAGACAGCCGCGCGGTCAGTGCTGACCTCGGTCGGGCACGGCCCCTGCTCACGTGCGCGGGTGACGAATCGGCGAGTCGCCGCCATGTCCCGTTTCTCGGTGACCACAACATCGATGACCTGCCCGAACTGATCGATTGCCCGGTACAGATAGACCCAGCGCCCGGCCACTGTGACATAGGTGTCATCGACAAATCAGCGATCACCGGGCGCCACGCGGCACGGTCGTGCCACGTCGATCAACAAGGGGTGTGCAGCGCCGCACCCAGCGGTACATGGTCACGTGATCGACGGTGATGCCCCGCTCGGCCGGTTCTTATGCTGACACGTTAGGTCCACCACCGTCCGTCACCTGTTGCTTTGTTGTGGCAACTGTGTCGGTGCACGAACCGCAGACCATGATCAGGACCAGATCTGGTCATCCTCGTAAGCGTGAGCTGCGATCAAGAGGGCAGCAGGGATCTCAGCGTCAAGCCGAGGCTGGCGACCATGAGAGGATGTGCCGTGACGCCCCCCTGCAGCAGCGGAGACGAGCAGGCTTCGTGCCGTAGCCAAACCCACGGAGAAGGGAGCCCCACATGTCTGCCACGACCGAAAACTCAGCCGGCGCCGCGGCGGTCCGGCCGTTCACGATCCCGGTCACCCCCGAGGGGGAACTCGAGGCCCTGCGTGCGCGCATCACGGCCACCCGGTGGCCCGACCAGGAGACCGTCCCCGATCATTCGCAGGGCGTGCAGCTGGCGGTGGTCCAGGAACTCGCGCGCTACTGGGCGACAGAGT
This sequence comes from Pseudonocardia sp., assembly GCA_019244295.1. Lineage (GTDB taxonomy): Bacteria > Actinomycetota > Actinomycetes > Mycobacteriales > Pseudonocardiaceae > Pseudonocardia. Next base: position 38,796 of record JAFASX010000079.1, on the reverse strand, counting down.
ACGACTGGCGCAAGTGCGAGGCGAAACTGAACGCCCTGCCGCACTTCATGACCGAGATCGACGGGCTGGACATTCACTTCATCCACGTCCGCTCGCAGCACGAAAACGCGCTGCCGGTCATCATCACGCACGGGTGGCCCGGCTCGATCATCGAACTGCTGGAGATCATCGACCCGCTCGCCAACCCCACCGCCCACGGCGCGAGCGCGTCGGACGCCTTCGACGTGGTGATCCCGTCGATGCCGGGCTACGGGTACTCCGGCAAGCCGCAGGAGGTCGGCTGGGGTCCCGCCCGCGTGGCCCGTGCCTGGGTGGAGCTGATGAAGCGCCTCGGCTACACGCGATTCGTGGCGCAAGGCGGCGACTGGGGCGCAATCGTCACCGACGTGATGGCCGCCCAGGCACCTCCGGAACTGCTCGGCATGCACACCAACATGGCCGGCGTTCTTCCCCCCGATGTTTCGACGGCGCTAGCGCGTAACGTACTAGGGGCCGGCGGCCCGCCGCCATCCGGCCTGTCCGCTGAGGAAAGCCGCACGTACCAGCAACTGAACTTCTTCTATACGAAGGGCATCGGCTACGGGATAGAAATGGGGACGCAGCCGCAAACGCTCTATGGAGTGGCCGACTCACCCGTCGGCCTGGCCGCCTGGATGATCAACCACGACGCGGCCAGCTACCAGGACATCGCGGACGCCTTCGCGGGGCACCCCGTCGGCAATCTGACCCGGGACGAAGTCCTCGGCAACATCACCCTCTACTGGCTGACGAACACAGGGGTTTCCTCCAGCCGGCTGTACTGGGAGAACACGTTCGACTTCTTCGGCGTCAAGAACGTCAACATCCCGGCCGCCGTAAGCGTCTTCGCGCACGAGATCTACAAGGCCCCGCGCAGCTGGGCCGAGCGGGCCTACCCCAAGCTCATCTACTTCAACGAGCTTGACAGGGGCAACCACTTCGCCGCCTGGCAGGAACCGGCGCTGTTCGCCGCAGAGCTCCGCGCGGCGTTCCGGTCACTGCGCTAACGCCGTTGAAACATCGGGGGGAAGAACGCCGGCCATGTTGGTGTGCATGCCGAGCAGTTCCGGAGGTGCCTGGGCGGCCATCACGTCGGGGACGATCAGAAGCGCAGCGATCAGCGTGCCCTCGGCGACTGCAAGCCACCGCATAGTCATGCCGGCTGAGTCGCCGGGCGCAATGTCCGCTCATGCCGCGATGGGTGCGACCTGTGAGCCTGAACTGTAGATCGTGTATCTGTGGGTTCGGGTGATCAGTTTCATGCAAGTCCGCTACCGGCGCTTGGTGCCAGGCCGTGGGCAGCGTGGTCGTAACCCTTGATCTTCGATGAGTAACGCTTGGCACGGGAGGGTCCCACGCCGTAGACGTTGCAGAGCAGCTCCATAGCTTGCATGGCGTCAACCCAGCGATGATCTAGCAAGTTCACCGACGACTATCCGTCACGTGACGGGTACCCGACTGGACGGACCATGATCTCAGTGCCTTCGACCAGCACCGTGTGGTTCGGCGAGTTGGTCCGATGAAAGATTATCTTTCGTTCGGCCCTGACGCGATAGTCTGGAGTTGTTGGTCGTGTTCCCCTGGGCGCAACCGACTCTTGGTAGGCACGACGCCCATCCAATTGATCATGCGTTGCCGCGGCGTTCGCGGCGTACGCCGTGTTGCTGTAGTAACCGTTTGATGCTGCGTTTACTGAAGCCGCAGCTCTGGGCTACCTGCTCGGCTGTGGCACCAGACTTGTAAAGATCGATCATCGCTTGCAGCTGATCAGCGGAGAAGCCACCACGCATACTCTGCGGGCGAGTCCCGACCGGACGGATCTTGATCTCAGGCCCCTCGACCAGGAGGGTCTGGTTCTTATGCTAACACGTTAGGCCCACCACCGTCCGTGACCTGCGGCTTTGCTGTGACGGCTGTGTCACGGCACGAACCGCGGATCATGATCAGGACTGGCTACGGTCGCTTGTTCAGTCAAAAATGTCCTCATAATCCAGAGAACGTAGATCCGCATCCTGTCCCCGGTACCACGTTGCGCCAGATCAGAGGCTCGGTTCTCAAGCTGAGGGCTAGGGGCCTCTCGATCGTTGGTTAGCCGCTTGCCGGCGGAACTGTCCAGTACGAGATGGCAGGTTAAGCCATGCGAGGTGACGTACGTCACAGAGAACAGTCACCGCTCAAGAGCTGTAGTTAGGGCGCCGGTGCTACCGTACGCAGTTCTGGTCCCAGTGGTCCAAGGACGTTGATCTTGGTTGTTGGCTCCTTATCTGTCGGGTTTAGAAGGTTGATCACTTTTGGTAGGTTGGGAGGCCGGTTCGACCAGCAAGTCTGAGTTATGTGTAGTGATCGGGCGGGACGTGTTCTGTGAGGTGCTGTCGATCCGAGCGTGGGTCGATTGGCACGAATGCACTGCTAGCCTCCGCTCGCCGAGTTCAGCGCCAGAGAGTAGCCCCGTGGAGGTGCCACGGTTAGGGAGGATTTCTTGTGGTGTTGTGTGGCTATTCGCGGAGTGATGTTTCCCAGCGTTTTTCGATCTTCCCGAAATGCCAGGCTGTCAGGGCCACGATCCAGGTAAGGGCGAACAGGCCGGCGATGAGGAATCCGGCTCGGTTGATGTCAAAGTTGGACATAAAGTCCCAGAAGGGGCCGCTGAGGTGCAGTTCATCGGTCAGGACGCCGAGGATCTCGATGGTGCCGATGAGGAACGCCGCGGCGATGGAGAGACCGGTGATGACCAGGTTGTAGTAGACCTTGCGGACCGGTCGGGCGAAGGCCCAGCCGTAGGCGAAGTTCATGAAGCACCCGTCGAGGGTGTCGAGCAAGGTCATGCCGCCGGAGAAGAGCAGGGGCAGGGCGAGGACTGCGTAGAAGGGGAGTCCGGCGGTGGCGGCGTAGGCGGTCGCGGCGAGCAGGACGACCTCGGTGGCGGTGTCGAAGCCGATACCGAAGACGAGACCAACGAAAAACATCTGCCAGGTGTGGTTGATCGAGCGCATGAAACGACCGAAGAAGCGCCACATCAGACCGCGGGCCTGGAGTTGGCGTTCGAGTTCATCCTCGTCGTAGGCGCCGCGGCGCATGGTGCGGAAGACTTTCACGATCCCGGCAAGCACGATCATGTTCAGCGCGGCGATCAGGTAGAGGAATCCAGCGGCGGCAAGCGTGCCGAGCATCCCGCCGAGGGTTTCGTAGGTGGAGTTAGGGTCGACCATGGCCCCGAACACGGCTCGGGCTGCGATCGAGATGCCCACTCCGACGGCGAACACGATCGTGGAGTGGCCCAGGGCGAAGAAAAACCCGGTAGCTAGCGGTCGTCTGCCCTCGGCCATCAGTTTGCGGGTCACGTTGTCGATGGCGGAGATGTGGTCGGCGTCGAAGGCGTGGCGGGCACCGAGTGTCCAGGCGGTGATAGCCACACCGATCCCGATGCCGAGGTTCTGGTAGTGGAAGTGGCGGGGAAGCACGGTGAACACGAAGATTCCCCACCCGAAAGCGTTCAGAGCGAGGACCACCAGTGTCATCGCGCCAAGCCGGCCCCACTCGGCAGGGACTAGTGCGTGGGCGATCGATCGGTAACGGGTCATCAGGGCATGCACAAGGCATCCTCCTCGGGATGCTCCCAGACCCCCCACACGGGCCGGACCGGCCCGCACACCCGACCGGCACGGATCCGTCCTTCCTGCGAGGCTCGAATACCGTGGATGCGGCGACAGGCGACCGGACTCATCCCCCTAGGGGGCTTCACCGTTGCGGGACAGTGCCGGATTTCACACCGGGCTTCGCTGTGGCAGCACCATCCCCGTCCGGAGGACGGAGACAAGCTCATCGTAGGGCGCGACCCCTGTCACCTTCAAGACTGAACAGGTGATGAGATGCAAGGGTAAGATGAGAAACTGGTTGACATGCACCTCGTGCCCGCCGAGCGCACTCACCACCAGGCCATCGATGAGAACCGGGTCTGCCACGCCATCGAGGCGCTGGGCGGACCCGAGCACCTCGCTACCTGGGCGGCGCGCTTCTCCCTGCTCGCTGACCGCAGCCGGCTGGCCCTGCTGCTGTGCATCCGCAGCGCTGGGCCCATCAGCGTCACTGACCTCGCCCTGGCCACCGGGATCAACGCCACCACCACCTCCCAGGCCCTCCGGCTTCTCCGCGCCGCCGGAGCTGTCACCACCGCACGCGAGGGCCGGATCATCCGCTACCAACTGGCCGACGAAACCCTCCATACCCTCCTTGCCACCGCCAGCCCCACCCAGGTGCCTCCCAGCAACTGACCATCAAACCCCCAAGACCGGAAAGCAGACTTCCCCGGCACGTCCGTGCTGGGGAAGTCATCAGCACAACACTGAATGATAGATTTCCTGCCGGCCAACATGGGACCCGGCTACGAGCCTTCATCATTAGGCGCAATTAGGGGGCCACGCTCCGTTGGCCGAGAAGACAGGTGTCCTGGGAGGAAGCAGGCCAGCCGCGACGACCTGCTTCAGCGTGATGCCCTAGAAGCGACTGGTCTGCCATGCACGGGTGACGGTGGTGATAGCCGGTGTCATCGGCGGTTGCCGGGTCGTAGCCGATGAGACCCAGATACGACTGATCAGCAAGACGCATGCTTCAAGCATGGCGCGTTCAGGCGACGGCAACGAAAAGTTCGTGATTATTTTATTTAACGAAAGATCGTGTTCTTTTCGGATTGAGCTGATCCAGGTCCTACGCGAGGGCAGCTACCTAGCGAAGCTGTATCCGGCCCGCAAGCCCGACGGCCCGCCGATCACCGTGCGGGTCATCGAGTACACCGTGCACACCACCGCGACCAACGGGGGCACCGAAGAGACCTCGGAAGTGTTCGCCCTGGTCACCGACCTGCTGGACAGTGAGGCCTACCCGATGCGCTGGGGATGCGAGACGGTGATCGGCCGCCACAAGACCGACATGGGTGCGGGCATGCCCGTGTTGCGCAGCAAAGACCCCGAGGGCGTCGCCCAGGAAATGTGGGCGACGTTCGCGGTCTACCAAGCCATCCACACCCTCATCGGCGCCGCCGTCGACGCCAGCGGTATCCCACCCGATGCGATCAGCTTCCCGAACGCCCTGGCCGCCGTGGCCGACACCGTCACGGCGGGTTTTCCCCCTCACCAGCTTGACCTGGCCCTGGCCACCTTCCTACTGAAGATCCTCGACCCAGCCAGCCTCGTCCGCGACCGCCCCCACCGCACCAACCCCCAAGCCACCAAAAAAGCCGGCGACTTCCCCGCCCGCAAAGACAAACCCAGCGTGACCCACATCACCCGACGAATCCAACTCCACGCCCTCCGACCCCGCCCATCCGGCTAAAAGCAAGGCCATTGACCGCACCACCCCGGGTGCGTGAAAGTTCTTGGGCTTTCATTGTGGTGGGTGTTAATGCAGGCTCAGGCAGCCTCCGCACAGCCCGCTCTTACCTGTTTGGTAGGAGTAGCTCCCGCACCGGCGGCACGTCCGCCATGTTACCCGCACTCGATTTCGGCGCATCCGCCACAGCGTAGCCCGTTCAGCTCGCCGCGCAACCAGCCCAGCCCACCAGCTGCGTGACCCCATCACCTCACCTCCTCTCACCGTCTATAGCCACTTCTCGTTTCGGGTCATCCCAGCCATTCCGTCAAGATGTCTCGCAGCGTCGTGGCACCCTCTCATCGAGGGCCATCACACAGGCGCCGGTGACGTGGGATCAAGAACAATCGACTCGTCCTGCATACTCACCAAAAGGTTAGCGAAACCGATCGGACCCCCCGATGCATTGCACAGGTCGCTGGTATCGCCTTCGGCATTTCTTGTTCGGGTCGTTGGTATAGTAATTGCGCCGATTCATCACGATTGCCTTCTGCTGACGATCGGACTCGACGCGATGCATCGCGGGTTGCATCCCGCAAGGGCGCAGGATCTACTCTGCATCGTCGTGGTCGCCTTTTTCGTATGCGCGTGATCCGGTTCGTCGCTGTCCTTTTCGGTGGGGGGAGTTGGGTAGGTGCGTCATCCATCCGCGTACGAGTTCGCGGGCGAACCGCAGTGATAGGCGGGTGGTCATGACTGTGTGGCTAACCATGAGGTCAGCCAGCCGGTTGAGTTCTGCCTGGTCGCCTTCTGTTGAGGCCTGCACCATCAGGCGTTGCAGCAGTTGGATCTGAGTGAGCAGGCGCTGCACTCGCCCTGACTCCCGGTCCATGTCAGGCTGCCGGCTTCTCTGCGGCGGCGCCCCTGGTCGGGTTCTTGATCAGGGCCGGGTTCATGTTCTTGGCTCGGAGGCTGTAGCAGAGCCGAGCGCGGCACCGGTGCTTGTCGCCAGCTGAGCCGGGCGGCAGGCCTTGTCGTCCAACCAGGGCGTGACGGTCAGGCCCTCAAAGATGACCGGCCGTAGGTCTGCGCCCGGGATGGCCTCGGGTGGCATCGGCTGATACTGCGCAGCGATTTTCACTGTGCCGACCGCATCGGTCTTCCGTTCGGCCGCCTGACGGCCTTGCCTCGAGCCCTATCCTCGACGCTCTGAAACTTCATGATCAGTTCGACGCTCATCACGAGCGCGCCTTTGGGGAGCACCTCGTTGTGCTGGACCCGGGAACCGAGCTCGCTGCTTCCTGACAAAGGTCTTCAAGCCTGGCGAGAAGATCCCCTCAGGCACCGAACTGGCCAAGCAGTACGGCGTCGCCCGGATGACCGTCCAGCAAGCTCTCCGCGTGCTCAAGGACGAAGGCCTTGTCCAATCCCGGCAAGGCAGCGGCGTCTACGTCCGCGAACGCACCGAGCGCCCCATCGGACTGCGCCCGCACATCGAACGCGCCTTCGACAGCGAACGCGTCACCATCGACTTCGCCGGCTTCTCCGGTGAAATCCTGCACGGCGTGCTCCAAGAGCCACTGGACAAGATCCGAGTCGGCAGGCTGACACCAGAGTCCATCAGCATCCGCCTCCTACTGCCCGACACCCGCGAACCCCTGGCACTGCCTTGCAAGGTCGAAGACCTCACCGACAGCCCGGAGTTCCGCGAACGCGCCACCCACATCATGCGCCGACACACCGAATCGATCCGAGATTCGCTGGAGGAACTGGCCAGCTTCAACCTCATCAAAGAAGCCTCTGTTGAGGTCCGGGTCCACCGCTCCGCACCCATGTTCAAGCTCTACATCATCAACAACGAAGAGATCTTCTACGGCTTCTACCCCGTCCGTGAGCACATTATCCAGTTCACGACCGGCCCCCAAGCCATCTACGACCTCATGGGCAAAGACGCCGTGCTCTTCCATCACGCCGCCAACGAAGACCCCGAGTCCACCGGAACCCAGTACCTCAACCAAGCCCGGTTGTGGTTTGACAGTATGTGGACCACTGTCGGCCGCGAGTTCGCCACATGACCTCCAGTGCGCTCGGCGAACTCATCACCCGAAACCGATACGTCTTGCTCGACTTCGACGGCCCCATCTGTTCAGTTTTCGCCGGCATCCCCGCCCCCACCGTCGCCTGTCACCTCACCACGATCCTTCTCGGTGCCGGCATCGCCCCACCAGCCGAGATCGCCGAAACCGATGATCCCTTCGACGTTCTTCGCTACACGATTACGCACACACCCGAGCTCGGTGCTGACATCGAGACCGCATTCCGTGCCGAAGAACTCGCCGCCATAGCCTCCGCCACCCCCACACCTGGTGCTGCCGAGACCATCCACGCCTGCCAGCACACCGGCCGACCGGTGGCCATCGTCAGCAACAACTCCGAGGACGCCATCCGCGCCTACCTCACCACCCACGGCCTCACCAACGAGATCGCCTACATCTCCGCCCGCACCCCAGCCAATATCGCGCGGCTCAAACCACACCCGCACCTGGTCATCCAAGCCATCCAAGCCATGAACGCCGATCCCACCCGATGTGTCCTCGTCGGCGACTCCATCACCGACGTCCAAGCAGCCCACGCAACCGGCATAGCCGTCATCGGCTACGCCAACCACACCCACAAAACCCAACGGCTCACCGACACCGGAGCCGAGGCGATCACCACCCACATGACCGCCCTCGCCGACGCTTTGCGCTTCGCCCATTTCGCTTGTGAGTGATCCCACTTTGTTGCCGAATTCGCCTTACAGGATCAAGGCGCCGCCTCCGGCAGCGCGCACGTGGCTAAGTCCGTCGGCCTACTCGCGTGCACGCTTGGGCCGGGACTGTTGCACAGAGGGAAGACGTCGTTCGGGCATGCTCAACTCATGCGCCGCATCCGCCGTGTTCGTCCGGTCCTCCCGCCACCATCGGCGGGCACCGGCTTCCGGTTGCCCCGGGAGGTGATCGTGCTGGCTGTGCGCTGGTACCTTCGGTATGGCTCTCTTATCGCGATGTCGAAGAGCTGCTGGTCGAGCGTGGAGTGCGGGTCGACCACGTGACCGTCTAGCGCTGGGTACAGCGGTTCACCCCGCTGTTTATCGACGCGGCGCGACCCTGTCGGCACGTCCGGGGGATCGCTGGTTCGTGGGCGAAACGTATGTCACAGTCGCTGGGCGATGGGTGTGGTTGTACCGGGCGATCGACCAGTACGGCCAGGTTATCGACGTGCTGGTGTCCGAGAAGCGGAACCATCTGCTCGGCGCCAAGGTCCAGTTCCTCACCAAGATGCTTGTCATCGAGATCACCAGCCCCGTCATGCACCGAACCCGCGAGCCAACGCTCTACAACGTCCCCCTGCTTAACTTTGGCGGCATGCAAGATCAAAGTGCGGGATGACTTCACGTATAGGGCTCTCCAGAGTGGCTCGTCAGGCCCGTGAGGCCCTCGGCTCTGGTGTCACGCAACGCATCGAACATCCTGCCAGTGAACGGCGCGTCCCGACGTAATTGCCCTGTCAGGCTTGCGTCGGTTGGGCCGGACAGGTCGTCGGGCGCCGGGGATGTGCTGGACGCGGCCGACTGACGAGGGGCTATGAACAGGCAAGCTACCTAACGATCACGCAAAGTTGCTTAGGTGTTGGACCGCTGTGCCATGACCCACCTATTTGACCTCTAACCTGTTTCCGCAGGTTAAAGCCTGTTTGAGCCGGTGGTCGGGGTCGAACCGACGACCTACCGCTTACAAGGCGGTTGCTCTGCCACTGAGCTACACCGGCACCCGCCGCACGAAACGACAGGATCCATAATGACAGGGCTCGAGGCGACACCGCCTCCCGCCCCGGCAGGCAATGGCCTCGTTCGCGCCGACGGGGCGGCCGTCGCTCGCGCCAACTGCCGCCGGCACTAGACCGCACCATTCAGAGGGAACCCGCTCAACGAGAACGGCGAGCATGTTTGCCGTAATTGGTCCGGAATGGGCCTGACGCCACCAAGGCTGGTCACGGCTGGGATGACCGCTGGCCTGTTCGCCCTCGCAGGCTACGCACCAGTCCGGTTCCCGCCGACCGCAGCGGCTGCTGGGCTGGCCGGGATCACGCCGCTGTTGCCGGGACAGACCGCTCGACGACGCCCCACCAAGCACAGCCGGCTCGCCAGCGGCAGACGGCCAGGGCCAGTAGCCTCGGCGGATATGGACCATTCCGGCGTATCTGAATTCATCGTAGTGGCCAATCGGCTACCGTTCGACCTAGCATTCGCCGAGGACGGCACCCGCGCCTGGAAACGAAGCCCCGGCGGGTTGGTGACCGCTCTCGAGCCCATGTTGCGCGCCAGGGACGGCGCCTGGGTGGGCTGGCCGGGAGTGGCGGACGCCGAAGTGGAGCCGCTCGAGCGAGACGGGCTGCTGCTCTACCCGGTGTGTTTGTCGGGCGCCGAGGTCGCCGACTACTACGAAGGGTTCTCCAATGCAACGCTCTGGCCGCTGTATCACGACGCGGTCGTGCGGCCGATTTTCGACCGGAACTGGTGGAACACCTACGCGCGAATCAACGATCGGTTCGCCCGGGCCGCCGCGAACGTTGCCGCGCGGGGGGCCACTGTATGGGTGCAGGACTATCAGCTGCAGCTGGTGCCAGCCGCATTGCGCCGCCTGCGACCAGACCTGCGGATTGGTTTCTTCTTGCATATCCCATTTCCCCCCACCGAGCTGTTTGTCCAGCTCCCGTGGCGGACTCAAATCGTGGAAGGGCTGCTCGGGGCCGACTTGGTCGGCTTCCACACCGCGGGCGGGGTACGCAACTTTCGCTGGCTGGCCAACCGGCTGGCTCACGGAAAGATCAACGGTCCCAGGGCACACAGCGCGATCGTCTACCAGGACCGGGTGGTGAAGGTAGGTGCATTTCCGATCTCTATCGACTCTGGTACGTTGGACCGGTTAGCTCGTTCAGCCGCGGTCCGGGAACGGGCGGCCAAGATCCGCGCTGAGCTGGGCAATCCGAAACGTATCGTGCTCGGGGTCGATCGGCTCGACTACACCAAGGGCATTAACCAGAGGTTGATCGCGTTCCACGAGCTGCTTGCCGAGCGGCGGATCGATCCGAACGACACCGTGATGGTCCAGCTAGCCACCCCGAGCCGGGAACGAATTGAGCACTACAAGAAATTGCGAGCGGAGATCGAGCAGACTGTCGGTCGGATCAACGGCGAATTCGCCAGGGTGGGTTACCCACCGGTCCATTACTTGCATCAGTCGTTGCCTCGCGACGAGTTGATCGCGTTCTTCGTGGCCGCGGACGTGATGTTAGTCACGCCATTGCGCGACGGGATGAACCTAGTAGCTAAGGAATACGTGGCATGTAAGTACAACCTTTCCGGAGCGCTGGTGCTTTCCGAGTTCGCTGGCGCCGCGATCGAGCTGAATCAGGCGTTCCTGGTCAATCCCCATGATCTGGACGGACTGCGTAACACCTTGTACGAAGCACTCACCGTGCCCAGTGAGGAAGGCCGGCGGCGGATGCGGGCATTGCGCCGGCAGGTGCTCAGCCATGACGTAGACCGGTGGGCAAGGTCGTTTCTTTCCGACCTGGACTCATCAGTCGCGCCGGACGCCCTACTCGAGGCCACTTCGAACTCGTCCCCTGAGATAAATGATCCGATCGAGTGAAGCCACCGGTAGCTAAAGCCCGGAGAACCATCGGTCGGCGCTCCGGGCGGGTCCGCTTGTGCTGCCCGTGACCAGCTCGGTCGGTAGCTCCACCGAGCGAGGCTCGGTGCGCTCACCCCGATCCAACAACAGCTCGCCGGCCGTGCGACCTTTCGCCCGAACCGGCTGGCGAATCGTGGTGAGACCGGCCCGGATCGCCTCAGGTATGCCGTCGAAACCGGTGACTGTGAGGTCACCCGGCACCGCCCAACCGCGCTCGGCGGCCAAGCGCAGCGCACCGAGCGCCAAGACATCCGACGTACACACCACCGCGGTCAACTCAGGGTGGTGGGACAACAGCTCACCAGCCGCCGACGCTCCAGCCTCCTCGGTGTGCTCGAACCGTTCCATCACTGGCACGTCAGCCCAGTCAACACCGGCCTCGGCCAACCCATCGCGCAGACCTGCCAGGCGTTCGCGCTGCACCGCGAAAACCGCTCCGTGCTGGCGTTCGATATCGACGAGGCCATCGAATCGACTGTTGCGCAGCCGCATACAGACGACCCCGATCCGCCGGTGGCCAAGCGCTAGGAGGTGGTCAGCCAACGCGCGCATCCCACCCCGGTCGTCCACCCCAACCCGGTCTACTCCCGGGGTGTTCATCGGCTGGTCGGCCACTACCGTAGGCAACGGCCGCTGGAGTACGGCGGCGAAATGCGGGTCGCCCTCCGGCACGGAGTAGACCACGAAACCGTCCACGCTGGCTTGATGCACAGCGGCCATGTCCGCGTGCCGCGCGCTGGCCGGGATCAGCAATAGACCCTGGCCCGCGCTCTCACATGCTTGGGCAAGCCCTTCCAAGAAACCCAGGGCAGCGGGATCACGGAACGCGAAAGACAGCTCCTCGGTCAGCAACAGGCCCACCGCACGCGCCCGCCGAGTCCGCAACGAGCGGGCTACCGGGTCGGGCCCGGGATAACCCAGCCGCCGCGCGGCCTCCAGCACCCGGGTACGCAGCTGCACGGAGAGCTGGTCGGGCCGGTTGTAGGCGTTCGACACTGTGGTGCGGGAAACCCCAAGCTCAGCTGCAAGCGAGGCCAGCGTCGCCGGTCGGCGCACACGCGAGCTACGGGTCATCCCCTGACCGTAACGGTTCAGCACACGTAGCGGTAGCCGGAAGTGATAGACTATCGCGGCGAACTACCGCAGCCCAGTCAAGTCAATCTCGGCACGGAACGGGTCACGCACCTGAAAACCCCGGTCACCTCACCGTCATCGACATAATCTGGTTTGTCCAGATGCGCCAGCTGGGGCCCGCCGACGGCGGGCCACCTCGGCCAGTAGCACCCCCGCCGCCACCGAGGCGTTCAGTGACTCCGCCGGCCCGGCCATCGGGATCGACACCGTCACGTCACAGGTTTCGCGCACCAGGCGGGACAGCCCCCGGCCTTCCGACCCGACCACAATCGCCAACGGGCCGCCGGCCAGCTCGAAATCGTCGATCGAGACCTTTCCGTCAACCTCAAGCCCGGCGAGCATGAGCCCCGCGGTCGCGTAGTCACGCAGGGCGCGAGTGAGATTTGTCACCCTAGCCACGGGCAGCTGGGCAGCCGTGCCGGCCGAGGTGCGCCACGCCACCGCCGTCATCCCGGCCGCGCGCCGCACCGGCACCAGCACCCCGTGGGCGCCGAACGCAGCCGCCGAACGCACTACCGCCCCCAGGTTGCGCGGGTCGGTGACCCCGTCCAACGCGATGATCAAAGCCGGTCGGTCAGACTCCCGGGCGAGCTCAAGCAAATCGTCCGGATGCGCGTAGGAGAAGGGCGGCACAGTGAGCCCGATGCCCTGGTGCAGCGCCCCGCTGGCCATCCGGTCCAGGTCGTGCTTGGGCACCTCGAGGATCGCGATGCCCGCGTCGGCGGCGAGCCGAACGGCCTCGGCGATCCGCTCGTCGGCGTTGGTGGCCTGGGCGACATACAGTGTGGTCGCCGGCACCCGAGCCCGCAGGCACTCCACTACCGGGTTACGGCCGAACACAGTCTCCGGACCGTCGCCGTCGCCGCTCGGGGGGCGGCGGCCAGCGGGCGCTTTCGCGGCTTTGCGGGCGGCCGCTTCCGCCGCCGCGGCCCGGCGCTGCGCCGGGTGTCCCGGACGCATCTCGGCCGGCGGTGTAGGACCCTTGCCGCGCAGCGCGCGGCGCCGCTGTCCGCCGGAGCCAACCACCGGCCCCTTCTTCGTACCTTTCTTGCGCACCGCGCCCCGCCGACGCGAGTTGCCAGCCATCAGGCGTCCTTAAAGGTCCAGGTCGCGCCGTCGCGAGTATCCTCGACCAGGATTCCCGCCGCGAGCAAGCGAGCCCGCACGGCATCCGCGGTGGCGAAGTCACGGCGGGCCCGTGCCTCGGCCCGTTCCGCGATCAAGTCATTGACCAGCGAGGAAAGCGCTCTGGTAACGCTGTCCTCCCCCGATGAGCCCGCAGCGCGCCACCGCGAGCCGAGTGGGTCAAGCCCGAGCACGTCAGTCATCGCCCGCACGGACGCGGCGGCTCCGGACGCCGCGGACCGGTCACCGGCGTCCAGCGCGATGTTGCCTTCCCGGACGCAGCTATGGATCGCGGCCACCGCGCCAGGCGTACCCAGGTCGTCGTTCATCGCCGCAGTGAACTCGGCGCAGAGCACCCCGTCAGCCAGGCGGGGCTCGCCAACTCGTTCCCGCACCCGGTGCAGAAACGACTCGATCCGCCGGTAGGCCGCCACCGCTTCGGACAGCGCCGCGTCGGAGTATTCGATCGTCGATCGATAATGCGGCGCCACCAGGTAGTAACGCAGCTCCGCGCCGCGCACTTGGCGCAGCATCACGTCAATAGACAACGTGTTACCCAGCGACTTGGACATCTTGTCCCCACCCAGGGTGACCCAGGCGTTGTGCGTCCAATACCGGGCGAAGCCATCGCCAGCCGCCCTGGATTGCGCTCGTTCGTTCTCGTGATGCGGAAACACCAGGTCGAGCCCGCCGCCGTGAACATCAAACTCCGGCCCGAGATAGGCCGTCGCCATCGCTGAGCACTCCAGATGCCAGCCCGGGCGCCCAGGTCCCCACGGAGTTGGCCAGCTCGGCTCACCGGGCTTGGCGGACTTCCAGAGCGTGAAGTCGCTGGTGTCCCGCTTGCCACCGGTGCTCCAGGCCTCGCCCTGCTGCATCTCCTCAAGACGCTGCCCGGAAAGGGCGCCGTAGTCGGGATAGGAACGCACCGCGAAGTACACGTCACCATTGGCGGCGTAGGCATGGCCGGCGTCGATCAGCCGTCGCATCAGCTCGATCATCTGCGGCACGTGGCCGGTGGCGCGCGGGCCGATAGACGGCGGCAGGCAGCCCAGCGCGGCGTAGGCGGCGTCGAAGGCCCGCTCATGGGTGGCGGCCCACTCCCACCACGGCCGGCCGGCGTCGGCCGCCTTGGTAAGGATCTTGTCATCGATGTCGGTGACGTTGCGCACCAGCGCGACGTCCAACCCGCCGAGGGTCAACCAGCGTCGCAACACGTCGTAGTTGAGTCCGCTTCGCACGTGACCGATGTGCGGCAGGCCCTGCACGGTGGCCCCACAGACGTAAATCGACGCGGCCCTGGGTCGCAGCGGGACGAACTCCCGCTGGCTTCTGGTGGCGGTGTCATAGAGGCGCAGACCCACCAGCCAGATGATACGGACCCGAGCCGACCAGAGCGGGACCGGCACCCGTGACACGGCGATCGACTCAGCTAGCGACGCCCGGGCCCGAGGGCATGAGCAGTGCCATGGCCAACGCGGCAACGCCTTCACCACGCCCGGTCAGACCAAGTCCGTCGGTGGTTGTGCCGGACACCGATACCGGCCCACCAGCCGCCGTGGAGAGCACCTGCTGCGCCTCAGCACGGCGGCTGCTGATCCGAGGCGCATTACCGATTACCTGTACCGCGGCGTTACCCAGCGTCCATCCGGCGGCGGCTAAACGCCGCCGGACCTCGCCAAGCAGCTCGACGCCGTGCGCCCCGGCCCACTGTGGGTTCCCGGTGCCGAATACCGCACCCAGGTCACCGAGCCCGCCGGCGGACAGCATCGCATCGCACAGCGCATGCGCGGCTACGTCGCCGTCGGAGTGCCCGAGGCAACCATCCACACCGTCCCAGAACAGCCCGACCAACCAGCACCCCCGGCCCGGCCGCACCGGGTGCACGTCGACTCCGACTCCGACCCGGGGAATCACGTGGAGCCCACCACAAGCTCGGCCACTCGCAGATCCCACGGCGTGGTGATCTTGAAAGCGAGCGGGTCGCCAGGAACGGTGTGCACCGGTTCGCCAAGCCGCTCGACCAATCCGGCGTCGTCGGTCACCGCCGACGCACCTGGATCGGACTCAGCCAGCCCGTAGGCCCGCCGCACCAACGACACCTCGAACGCTTGCGGGGTCTGCACCGCCCGCAGGACCGAACGGTCGACCGTGCCGAGCACGACACCGACTGGATTTAGCTCCTTGACGGTGTCCGCCAGCGGCAGCACCGGCACGACCGCGGACCAACCTGCCTCGACGGCGGCCACCAGCGAAGCGATCATACCCGGGGGCGTCAGCGCACGGGCGGCGTCGTGCACCAATACCGTGCGGGTAGCCGGAAATCGATGCAGCCCATACCACAGAGCAGCGCGCACCGAGGAAGATCGGTCGGCGCCGCCGACGATCACCTCGATCTGGCCGCACCGGCCGGCAAGCAGTTCCCGCACGACAGCTAGATCCACGGCTCGAACGGCGACGACGATAGCTTGGACAGCCTCCGACGCCAACAACCCATCAACCGCACGAACCACCAGCGGCACGCCACCAAGCCGTACCAATGCTTTGGGCACGCCCGCCCCAAGCCGAACGCCGTCACCGGCGGCAGGGACGAGCGCCAAGACGCTCACGCGCGGATAAGGCGTAACCGGCGATTCAGAAAGCCGTAGCTAGCACTTCGTCTAGCAGCAGCTCGGCCTTTTCCTCGTCTGTACCCTCAGCGAGCGCGAGCTCGCTGACCAATATCTGCCGAGCCTTGGCGAGCATCCGCTTCTCGCCCGCGGACAGGCCACGGTCTTTCTCACGGCGCCAGAGGTCACGAACCACCTCGGCGACCTTGTTGACGTCGCCTGACGCGAGCTTTTCCAGGTTAGCCTTGTATCGCCGAGACCAGTTAGTCGGCTCCTCCGTGTGCGGCGCCCGGAGTACATCGAACACTCGGTCCAAGCCGTCCTGGCCGACCACGTCACGGACGCCCACGAACTCGGCGTTGTCCGCAGGGACGCGAACGGTCAGGTCGCCTTGAGCAACCTTGAGGACGAGATACCTCTTCTCTTCGCCCTTGATGGTCCGAGTCTCGATAGCCTCGATAAGAGCGGCACCGTGGTGCGGGTAGACGACGGTCCCTCCGACCTTGAAAACCATATGCCCTCTGCCCCTTTCGCTGACTCCAGGTTAACATGCCAACCCGGTGCCTCGCTCGGTGGGATCCGTCGTCATCGCAGGTCAGGGGGTTGACAACCGCCCAAATTCGTGCAAGGAAGGTCATTGCCGAACACCAGGCGGTAACCTCACGCAACCAGGATGAGCTCTTCAACCAGCGGTACGGCTAGGCTTCTCCCAGGTCATCCGGTATGCACCCAGATCGCTAATCGCACGGCTGACCGGCGCAACCGGCCAGACCGTTCAGGCCCCGCACAACAAGGATCCGCCATGATGCGTCGTTCCGGGCTCGCACGTCGCCCCCGCCGCGCCGTCTTTCCCTTCGTGCTCATCCCGTTCACCGCTCTCGGTTTAGCTCTTACGGGGTGCGGGGCGGGCGCGATCACCCAGACCGCCTCCCAAGCCTCAGCCGTAGACGGGTCCAGCGGTCAGGCCGACTCAATCTTGATCCGGGACGCCTCGATCGCGTTCGTCAGCAACGGCGCCAGCGGCGCGGTCTACCAGTCAGGTCAGGCGGCACCGCTGAACATGACGATGGTGAACACCGGCGATACCACCGACCGGTTGGTCTCGGTCTCCAGCCCGGTAGCCACGAGCGGGCAGATCGTTGGTGACGCAACCCTCCCGGCCGGCAGCTCAATCCAGGTAAGCAATAACGCCGGCGGCAACTCGCAGGCGTTGGCTTTGCGCACCATCGCGATCAAGCTGGTCGGGCTGACCCAACCGATACGCGCGGGGTTGACCTATCCCGTGGTGTTCCGGTTCGGACGCGCCGGCGAGCTCACCGTCCAGTTGCCGGTCGGCTACCCGACCGGACCACAGGCCGAGCGCAATTAGTCGGTGTCCGGAGCTCACGATCCAGCGCAGAGATACCGCTCACCGATGGGCGCACCGCTGCACCGAGTGCGGCCACGAAGTGGCCAAGTGGGTCGGCCGCTGCCCGGAGTGCCATGGCTGGGGCACCCTCGAACAGGTTAGCCGCGCACTGAGCGGGCCACACCGGGTAGCGGCCGGCGCACCGGCCGCGCCCGCGCGCCCCATCACCGAGGTCGCCTTGGACAGCGCGTTGGCCCGCGCGACCGGGGTGCCGGAACTGGACCGGGTACTTGGCGGCGGGTTGGTTCCTGGAGCCGTGGTGTTGCTTGCCGGCGAGCCAGGTGTGGGCAAGTCCACACTGTTGCTTGAGGTGGCCAGTAAGACCGCCGCGCTCAGTACCGGCCCAGTGCTCTATGCCACCGGCGAGGAGTCGGCCGGCCAGGTCCGACTGCGCGCGGAGCGCACCTCGGCGACCCATGCTCAGCTCTACCTCGCCGCTGAGTCCGACCTGGATTCCATCGTCGGCCATCTGGACACACTCAAGCCCAGCCTGTTGATCGTCGACTCGGTACAGACGATCTCATCCGTTGGCGTCGAAGGCTCACCGGGCGGAGTCACCCAGGTGCGCGCGGTCACCGTCGCGCTGACCGCATTAGCTAAAGAGCGTGGACTGCCGGTGATCCTGGTCGGACATGTCACGAAAGACGGCTCAATAGCCGGGCCAAGGGTGCTCGAACACCTGGTAGACGTGGTGCTGCAATTCGAAGGCGACCGGCACTCCGCGCTGCGCATGGTGCGCGGGATCAAGAACCGATTCGGTCCCGCCGACGAGGTTGGTTGTTTCGAACTGCGCGATGACGGCATTGTCGGAGTGGCTGACCCTTCGGGGCTCTTCCTCGCCGATCCCGCCGGCCGAGGCGGCAATCCGGTCGCTGGAACCGCGATCACGGTCGCGGTGGACGGCCGCCGACCGTTGCTGGCTGAGGTGCAGGCCCTGGTGGCCGGGACCAACATCCCCAGTCCCCGACGCGCGGTCAGTGGCCTGGACGCCTCGCGGGTGTCGATGGTGCTCGCCGTGCTAGAGCGTCGCGCCGGGGTGGTCCTGCGTGACGCGGAGGTCTACACCGCCACCGTCGGTGGGATGCGGTTGACCGAGCCGGCGGCCGATCTTGCGATCGCGCTAGCCGTGGCATCGGCTAAAGCCGACCGGCCGCTGCGGTCCGGGCTGGTTGCGCTCGGCGAAATCGGGCTGACCGGTGAGATCCGCCGAGTGGTCGGCCTGGACCGACGACTCAACGAGGCCGCTCGCCTGGGCTTCAACTTCGCTCTGGTGCCAGCGGGCTCCAAGCTGGCCGCTTCGTCAACGGGGCAGGTCGGCTCGCTGAAGGTCATCGAAGTCGCCCACCTCGCCGACGTCGAGATGTCCTTCCTGCCATGATCCCGGCCTCAACCCGCGCTCCCGGGACCAAGACGCGGCTCCAGCCTGGCCCCATAGTGCGGCGGTGTACTACTTGAGCAGGATAAACGGCGCGGGGAGACTGGTCAGCGCGCCGAGCCTGCCCACAACCTGGTACATGCCAGGGCCCACCGGCTCCCGCTTGCCGACGCAACCAGGCCGTGAGGTACGCCCAGCCCAGTCAACCGCGAACACCGCCGGCTTGCCTGGTTCGAGGGTGCGTACATCGGACCGCTTCTCTCGGGAGCAGTCATTGCTGGACCACAGCCTTGCCCCATTGGCCCCGCTGACGACGAGCTCTTGCAGCCAAGGGTTCAGATCGCGGGAACACGCTGTGTGGCTGACATTGGTGATCAGGAGCTGGAAGCGCGGCCGCTCCCCGACCTGGTAGTCACTCGCCCCGATCTGGGTAAGCACCTTGACCGCGCGGTCCGGGCAGGACGCTACCGCGATCGGCCGTGACGGGGGTTGGCCCAGCTTGCCGTGCTGGGCGGGCTGCTGAACGGGCTGAGCAAGCGCCGACGGGGCTGGGGCCACGGCCTTGCCGGCCTTACTTGACGGCAGTGCCGAACGGCTCTGGTGATCCAGTGCACCCGAGCCACTCGATGTGGATGGCTCCACCGAGGAGGACGTACCTGGCGCCGAAGCAGACAGGCTCGGTAACCGAGCCGGACCCGGTGGTTGGACCGCGGCCGACGATGCCGGCTGCCCCGATGACTCCGCAGCGGCGGATGGTGGCGCCACCGCCTGAGCCAAGGGAGCGGCGGGCGCCGGACGCGGCGTCGGGCTTAGCGGCTGCGCGACTGGTTCGCCCGCGGTCGGGACGGGCGGATCAAGCGTTGGCTGGGCCGGGCTCGCGGTGTCTCGCGCCAATCCGACCGGAGCGGTCGCCCCCCCTGGCTGACTCGGCCCGGAGAAGGCCCAGATCAGCAAGAGGACGACCGCCGCCACGCCAGCGATCGCAACGGCACGTCGACGCCAGTACATAGCGGATTCTGACTCGATCATGCGTTCACGGTAGGGCTTGGTGACAGATTTACCCGGTAACGACCACGGCGAGTCACGAGGCTTCTCGGCAAACCAGCCTCTGATGTGTTTGTCGTCCACATGGAGCTTGCGGTCGTACCGCGCTGGCTGTAGGACTAATGGCGTGTTGCGCATGTGTCTCGAGCACTTCTGGCCGAGCCGTCGCGTCACACATTTCGACGAGTTCTGTACGTCGTTCGCCTGATCCCTGTCCGGTCTGCCCGCTCTTGGGGGTCACAGCCCTGGCCTGCCGTTCCCGGCGACCCAGGTTTCAATCACCAGTCTCATGGGAGAGATCATGTCCGTCACCGACGAGTTACTCACCAACAACGCGTCCTACACCACCAGCTTCACCGGTCCGTTGCCGCTGCCGCCGGCCAAGCATGTGGCCGTGGTGGCTTGCATGGACGCCCGGCTCAACGTGTACGCCATTCTCGGCCTGAACGAGGGCGAGGCCCATGTGATCCGCAACGCCGGTGGTGTGATCACCGACGACGAGATCCGTTCGCTCGCCATCAGCCAGCGGCTGCTGGGCACCGAAGAGATCATTCTTATTCACCACACCGACTGCGGCATGCTGACCTTCACCGACGACGAGTTCAAGAAGTCCATCCAGGACGAGACCGGGATCAAGCCGACCTGGTCGGCGGAGTCGTTCAACGACCTGGACACCGACGTACGCCAGTCCATCGCGAGGATCAAGGCCAGCCCATTCGTGCCGAGGAAGGATTCGATCCGAGGATTCGTGTTCGATGTCGCCACGGGCAAGCTCAACGAGGTCGTCTGACACCCCGCTGCTTGTCCCGCGTGGAGGCGCCTTTGGAGGAACGGCGCTTCGCACGCTGGATGCGCGTCTATGTGCCGTTCGCTCCGGAGCGGAACGCCCCGGGCAGACTGAGTGGATGCCCGCGAGCCTGCCCGAGCTACTGCCCTGGTTTGACGAGCACGCGCGCGATCTGCCGTGGCGGCGGCCTGGTACGTCCGCCTGGGGAGTGCTGGTCAGCGAGTTTATGCTGCAACAGACTCCGGTGAGCCGGGTGGCACCGATCTGGTTGGAATGGTTGGCTCGCTGGCCGGTGCCATCCGCATTGGCTGTAGCGCTGCCCGCCGACGTGCTGCGGGCCTGGGGCAAGCTCGGCTACCCTCGCCGGGCGCTGCGGCTGCACGCGACCGCCACCGTGATCGCCACCGAGCACGCCGACCAGGTGCCTGACCAGCTCGACGCACTGCTCGCGCTACCCGGCGTCGGCGCGTACACCGCCCGAGCGGTACTCGCTTTCGGCTACCGTCGCCGCGCGCCGGTGGTGGATACGAATGTTCGCCGGGTGATCGCTCGCGCGGTGCATGGCATCGGCGACGCCGGGCCGGCCCGCACGGCCGCCGACCTGGCTGATGCCGAGGCCCTGTTGCCAGCCGGCGACGCTGAGGGGGCCCGGTTTGCGGCCGCCCTCATGGAGCTGGGGGCGGTCGTATGTACCGCCCGCACTCCCAGCTGTCGGATCTGTCCGGTGCGCGCGCGGTGCGCATGGCAAGCAGCCGGCCGCCCGGAGTACACCGGACCGTCACGCCGGGCACAGATATTCACTGGTACCGATCGGCAAGTCCGGGGCCGGCTTCTGGACGTGCTCCGTCAAGCCCCCGGTCCGGTGCGCCGGATAGCCCTGGATGCCGCCTGGCCGGATGCGCAGCAGCGCGAACGGTGCCTGCTGTCCTTACTGGACGACGGTCTGGTTGAGCTGGTCAGCGACGACCCGCAGGAGCGATTTGCGCTCCCAGGCGAGCGCCCGTGAATGGGCGGACCGCCCATTCACGGACCGCCCATTCACGGGGCGGGCAGCGCCAGCTCCAGGAACTCCGTGACCAGCTTGCGGTAGCGGTCCGGAGCGTCGTCGTGCAGCAGGTGCCCGGTGTCGGGGATCCGCTCGTGCCGGGCACCGGGTATCACCCGGGACATCTCGGCCATCTGGGCGCTGGCAATCGGCGACTCGGCGGCTTCCAACAGTAGCGTCGGACAGCGCAGCTGGCGCACGGATGGCCAGAAGTCCCGCTCGCCCCATTCAGCGGCGATCCGGCCCGCCTCGGTCGGGTCGGTGAGCAGGCGATAGCCGTCCGGACCCTCTCGCACGCATTCGGCGAGGTAGTCACCCACGCTCGGCCAGGGCCAGCCGAACGCGTCGCGCACCGCCGCAACCGAGGGAAAAGCCGGGGGCATGGCGGCAAACCACGCCGTCCACGATTCCGGCGTTCGTCCTCGGTGATCCGGCGCCATGTCTTCCACCACCAACGCGGAAACCAAATCCGGCCGTAACGCCGCCAGCTCCCAACCGTGCAGGCCACCCATTGAATGCCCGATCACCACCACTGGCGCGAGCTCCAGCGCCTCGATCACCTCAACCAGATCGGCGACAAACCGCTCGGTGCGCCATGCCCCAGTCGCTGGCGAGTCACCGTGACCCCTGGCATCCACCCCGACAACCCGGCCATAGTCGGCCAACCATCGGCTAACCCGCCACCAGGTGCTGGCCCGGCCCATGAGCCCGTGCAGCAGCAGGATCGTTCGACCCGTACCGCCGAACCCCCGGACCGCGATCTTCGTACCGTCCGAGACAGTGACGTTGATACGCACGGGTAGTGTCGTAGCCTAGGTGCATGACCGTGGTCAAGATCAACGCAATCGACGTTGCGGAAGGCGCCGGCCCAGAGCTGGAGCGGCGCTTCGCCAACCGCCGGCGCACCGTCGACGAACAGCCGGGCTTCATCTCATTCGAGCTGCTCCGTCCCGTCGCCGGAGAGAGCCGCTACTTCGTGTTGACTCGCTGGGAAGACGAGGAGTCCTTCCAAGCTTGGCGCGACGGCCCGGCAATCGAGGCCCATGCCGGCGCGAATCGCCAGGCCGGCGGGGGCCATGGACATGGCCAAGGGCCGATTACCACCGGGGCCAGCTTGCTGGAGTTCGAGGTGGTCCTGTCCTCCCGCTCCGGCGACAAGGTTGACCAAGGCTGAACAAGTCCCGATGTTCGACCAATACCGGCTGCAGCGCTTCGTGTCGGCGCAGGACAACGGGGTCTACCGCGCGGCGCTCGCGGAACTGTCCGGGGGCCGCAAGGCTGGCCACTGGATGTGGTTCATCTTCCCCCAGATCGCCGGCCTCGGGCTTAGCTCGGTGTCGCGGAAGTACGCCATCTCCTCACTCCGAGAGGCACAGGTCTACCTCGCGCACCCTGTCCTGGGCCCTCGCCTGCTCGAGTGCGCCCACGCCCTGGTCGATCTCGACGAGAGTGACGCCGTGCGGGTGCTGGGATATACCGACGCCCTGAAACTCCGCTCGTCGATGACCTTGTTTGGCCGAGCCGCGCCCGCGGAACCGCTATTTCAATGCGTCCTGGACAAGTACTTCAGTGGTCAGCCGGACCTCGCCACGCTTGATCGACTCTAAACTTCGAGACGCCCAGATCGGGGATTAAGTACCAATTTCACTCGATTGAGTGGATCTGCGGTGCCGCAAACCAACGACCGGCGACGCACCGTGTTGTTGTCTTCGGCTCGAGCTTGCCCTGGGCGTTTCCGGGTGGGGGAGTGACTACAGCTGTGGATTGGTCCTCGTTACCGGATCACGACGTGATCGCCTACGCCGAGAACACCAGCGGCTTCCACCAGGATCACATCATCCTGCACGAGGTAGGACACATGATCTCCCAGCACTGCAGTCGCTGCGTCTTTTCCCAGGAACAGAGACAGCGCATCGCCCCCGCAGCAGTGAGCGCGGGCCAGCCGCGGCTCCTGCCCAACGGTTGGCTCAGAAACTCTTCCGAACCAACCGCCCCGGACAGTCGGTTTAGTCTTCCCCGAAACCAGCGGGCACCGCGTCCGGCACGCTGACCGCCGGCTTCGGCTCGCCCCGGAACACAAAACGAGCATGCTCCTGGGCGGTTCGCGAGGTGTCGTTCGGATCGAAGCCTTCGGCGTCAATGATGACGATCTGGCCCGACTCGATTTCGCCGAAGAGGATCTTCTCCGACAGCTGGTCCTCGATCTCTCGCTGAATCGTCCGACGCAGCGGCCGGGCGCCAAGCACGGGGTCAAAACCCCGCCGAGCGAGCAACGTGCGCGCGGCAGGCGTCAACTCGATCGCCATGTCCTTGTTGCGCAGCTGGGTCTCCACCCGGCCGATCATCAGATCCACCATCGTCACGATCTGCCGTTCGGTGAGCTGGTGGAACACGATGATGTCGTCGATACGGTTGAGGAACTCCGGCCGGAAGTGCTTCTTCAGCTCGTCATTGACCTTGTTCTTCATCCGTTCGTAGTTCGACTCCGCGTCGTTGCCTTGCGCGAAGCCCAGCCCGACCGCCTTGGAGATATCCTGGGTGCCGAGGTTCGAAGTGAAAATGATCACTGTGTTCTTGAAGTCGACCGTGCGCCCCTGGCCATCGGTTAGCCGGCCGTCCTCGAGCACCTGCAGCAGCGTGTTGTACACCTCCTGGTGCGCTTTCTCGATCTCGTCGAACAGAACGACCGAGAACGGCTTGCGCCGCACCTTCTCAGTGAGCTGGCCGCCCTCTTCGTAGCCGACGTAGCCCGGAGGGGCGCCGAAGAGCCGGGAGGCGGTGTAGCGGTCATGGAACTCGCCCATGTCGATCTGGATCAGCGCATCGTCCTCGCCAAACAGGAAGTTCGCCAGCGCTTTGGACAGCTCGGTCTTACCAACTCCGGACGGACCGGCGAAGATGAACGAGCCGGAGGGACGCTTCGGGTCCTTCAACCCAGCGCGGGTACGCCGGATCGCCTGCGAGACGGCCTTGACCGCGTCTTCCTGGCCGATGATGCGCTTGTGGAGCTCGTCCTCCATGCGCAGCAACCGGGTGGTTTCCTCCTCAGTCAGCTTGAACACCGGAATACCGGTCCAGTTAGCCAGGACCTCGGCGATCTGCTCATCGTCGACCTCAGCGACCACATCCAGGTCACCGGATTTCCACTGCTTCTCTCGCTCCGACTTATGGGCGAGCAGCTGCTTCTCCGCGTCACGCAAGCGCGCGGCCCGCTCGAAATCCTGCGCGTCGATCGCGGACTCTTTGTCCCGGCGCACATTGGCGATCTTTTCGTCGAACTCACGCAGGTCCGGCGGGGCGGTCATCCGACGGATTCGCATTCGAGCGCCGGCTTCGTCGATCAGGTCGATCGCTTTGTCCGGCAGGAAGCGGTCATTAATGTACCGGTCGGCCAACGTAGCCGCGGCGACCAGCGCGGGATCGGTGATGGTGACGCGATGGTGGGCCTCATAACGGTCCCGCAGGCCCTTAAGTATCTCGATCGTGTGGGCGACTGTCGGCTCGCCGACCTGGATCGGCTGGAACCGGCGCTCCAAAGCGGGATCCTTCTCGACGTACTTGCGATACTCATCGAGCGTCGTCGCCCCGATGGTTTGCAGCTCGCCCCTGGCCAACATCGGCTTGAGGATGCTAGCCGCATCAATCGCACCTTCGGCTGCGCCCGCACCAACCAAAGTATGGATCTCGTCGATAAACAGGATGATGTCGCCCCGAGTGCGGATCTCCTTGAGCACCTTCTTCAAACGCTCTTCGAAGTCACCTCGGTAGCGCGACCCAGCGACCAGCGAGCCAAGATCAAGGGTGTAAAGCTGCTTGTCCTTGAGTGTCTCGGGCACCTCGCCCTTGACCACCATCTGGGCCAGGCCTTCGACCACCGCCGTCTTGCCGACGCCGGGCTCGCCAATCAGCACAGGGTTGTTCTTGGTGCGCCGCGAGAGCACCTGCATGACCCGCTCGATTTCTTTCTCCCTGCCGATCACCGGGTCGAGCTTGCCCTCTCGGGCCGACTGGGTCAGGTTGCGGCCGAATTGGTCAAGCACCAGCGAGGACGACGGCGTGCCCTCACCCCGGCCGCCACTAGCCTCCGCCGGCTCCTTGCCCTGATAACCGGAAAGCAGCTGCAACACCTGCTGACGTACCCGGTTGAGATCGGCGCCGAGCTTGACCAGCACCTGAGCGGCGACACCCTCGCCTTCTCTGATCAACCCGAGCAGGATGTGCTCGGTTCCGATGTAGTTGTGCCCGAGCTGCAGCGCCTCGCGTAACGACAGCTCGAGCACCTTCTTTGCCCTCGGCGTGAACGGAATATGTCCACTGGGCGCCTGCTGACCCTGGCCGATAATCTCTTCGACCTGCTGGCGCACGCCCTCGAGGGCGATACCCAGCGACTCCAGCGCCTTCGCGGCGACGCCCTCCCCCTCGTGGATCAGGCCCAGCAGGATGTGCTCGGTGCCGATGTAGTTGTGGTTGAGCATCCTGGCCTCTTCCTGGGCCAGGACGACCACCCGCCTCGCGCGGTCGGTAAACCTCTCGAACATGTGCACTCCCTGACAGCTGAGCTGTGCCGGCCCACTCCTGGGCGCGCCGGCACCGTGTTACCACTGTATCGGCCCACACCGACACTTGGCTTCGTGCGCACGGCTAGAACACGCCCTTGAGCTGTAACATGCGATCGGACCAGCGGATTCTTCATCGCCAGCGAACGCTCAGTCCGGCGGGTTCGGCTTCTCAAGTGGTCAGTTCTCCTGGTGGTAGGCGTCCAGGACCTCGGCCGGGATACGGCCTCGGTCGGAGACCTTCATTCCACGCTTGCGCGCCCACTCTCGAATGGCCTGGTTCTGTTCCCGATCAACCGGGGGCCGGCGGGCCGCGACACTGGCGGTATTCGCGCCGGCGCGCCGCCGACCACCCGGACGCCGGGCCGCCGCGACATACGAAGCGAGGGCATTACGCAGCTTGTCCGCATTGCTGTTCGACAGGTCAATCTCGTAGTGCTTGCCATCCAGTCCGAACTCAACTGTCTCGTCAGCCTTGTCGCCGTCCAGATCGTCGATCAGCGAGACGATGACCTTCTGTGCCACTGTGGCGG
Source organism: Pseudonocardia sp. (assembly GCA_019244295.1). Lineage (GTDB taxonomy): Bacteria > Actinomycetota > Actinomycetes > Mycobacteriales > Pseudonocardiaceae > Pseudonocardia. Next base: position 12,120 of record JAFASX010000079.1, on the reverse strand, counting down.
CCCTCCAGATAATTCCAACGCTAGCGCGATGAGTCCGACGCGGCCGGAAGCTCCAAGCCGCCGTGTGGAACCAAGATTAGCCTCAATTCCGTGGTGATGTCGAGTCGCCTCGCTTGGCTCGCTTGGCTCAACCGCTCATTCCGGCCGGACCAGCGGAAAGAGTATGGTCTCACGGATACCGAGACCGGTCAGCGCCATCAACAGCCGGTCGATCCCCATTCCCATACCCCCGCTTGGCGGCATTCCATATTCAAGCGAACGCAGGAAGTCCTCGTCGAGTCGCATGGCCTCGTCGTCACCCCTCGCCGCGAGCAACGATTGCGCCTCGAACCGTTCTCGCTGGACGATCGGGTCCACCAGCTCGGAGTACGCGGTCGCCAGCTCCGCACCGAACACGATGAGATCCCATGCCTCGGACAACCGAGGGTCGTCTCGATGCTGACGGGTCAACGGTCGAGCCTCGATCGGGTAGTCCCGCACGAAGGTCGGCTCAACTAGAGTATGTTCAACCAGCTTTTCAAAAAGCTCGAGCACGATTGAACCGGCCGAAGTGCCCTCCGGAATCGGCACCCCGCGACGTTCCGCGTGACCACGCAGAACGTCCGTCGGCGTATCTGGCGTCACCTCGTGACCCAACGCTTCAGACACCGCCGCATGCAACGTCACCTCGCGCCACTTTCCGCCAAGATCGTGCTCGCTGCCGTCGGCGTGCCGAACAACCGTTGAACCGAACACGGCGCACGCACACTCCGTGACCAAGGTACGGGTAAGTTTCGCCATCGTGTCGTAGCTGCCGTACGCTTCGTACGCTTCGAGCATCGCGAACTCCGGCGAGTGCGAAGAGTCAATCCCTTCGTTGCGGAAGTTGCGGTTGATCTCGAAGACTCGATCGATACCGCCCACCACACTTCTCTTGAGAAACAGCTCAGGAGCGATGCGCAAGTAGAGATCGATGTTCAGCGCGTTGGAGTGAGTAACAAAGGGTCGAGCAGCGGCCCCACCATGCACCAGCTGCAACATCGGAGTCTCGACCTCAAGGAAACCTCGATCGTATAGGGTTTGCCGTAACGTACGGATAACATCGGCACGCATCCGAACTGTCCGCCGAGCGGCCGGGCGCATGATGAGGTCAAGGTAGGGCTGCCGAGCTCGCGTTTCCTCCGACAACTCCTTGTGGGCCACCGGAAGCGGGCGCAGCGACTTAGCAGCCATCGCCCAACTGTCCGCAAGAACCGACAGTTCGCCGCGCCGCGAGGTGATGACCTCGCCGTGTATGAATACGTGATCGCCGAGGTCGACGCTGGCCTTCCAACGAGCTAGCTCGTCTTCACCGACGCTAGCCAAACTGAGCATAGCCTGCAGTTCGGTAACATCATCGTCATCACCAGAGCCTTCTCGAATTGTCGCGAAGCACAACTTTCCAGCGTTACGCAAGAACATCACGCGACCAGCCACCCCAACAACCACTCCGGTGCGCACGTCTGGTCCCAAGCCGTCGTACGCACTCCGAATTTCGCCCAGCGAATGCGTCCTGGGCAGCACGACTGGGTAGGGGTCAGCTCCATCAGCGATCATCGCCGCGCGCTTGGCCCGGCGCACCCTGACCTGCTCGGGAAGGTCTTGGTCATTGTTGGGCGGCTCGTTAGTCACAAGAGTGAAGATTAGTTGGCCCGGCTCGGGGCGATAACGGCCGGTCAAGGCCGGGACAAGAACGTAGTGTCGAGGTATGACCAAGGACAGCCACACGATAGCTAAATCCGCGAGGGCCCGTTCCTTCGGCGCGGTAGCTGAGGCCTATCAAGCCCACCGCCCCGGTTACCCCGACCAGGTCATCGACTGGGCACTCGCCCCGCTGCGGCCGAGGCTTGATCACCTGTCGCTGCTGGACCTAGGGGCCGGCACCGGGAAACTCACCGCGGCGCTGCTACGCCGCTCAGCGGCCGGCGTGATCGCGGTGGAGCCCGATCCCGAGATGCTCGCGGTACTGCGCGCCACGCTGCCCGGTGTGCGCGCGCTGCAAGGCCAGGCGGAAAACATTCCGCTTCCGGACGCCTCGGTACACGCCGTGCTGGTCGGCCAGGCGTTCCACTGGTTCGACCCCGTAGCGGCGACCGCTGAGATCGTCCGAATCCTGCGCCCAGGTGGAGTCGTCGCGCTGCTGTGGAACATCCTCGACCAATCCATTGGCTGGGTACACGATTTCTACGAAACCACCGGCTGGTTCGATCGGGTTGGCCGTCACCGCGAGCAGGCGGGACTGGCGGCGCATCCCAGGCTGAGTCCAACCACCCGCATTACACTAGACAGTTCGGTCCCGATGACGATCAAGGGGCTGCTGGACATGCTCGGCACGTTCTCCTGGATCAGCACCCTGGACGCGACCGAGCAAAACACGGCCATTGACCGAGCTCGAGCCTATCTGATGAGCCGACCGGAAATGTCGTCCGGTGAGTTTGAGCTGCCCATGCGCACGACCGTGCTGCGCGTTGAACGCAGGTAGACCAGCCGCAGCCCGAGTAAAGTCAAATCCGGCACATGCTCGGTGATCGTTTCCGAAACGCCGATCACCAGCGGTGCCAGCCCGCCGGTGGCGAGCACGGTGACATTGTCCACGCCGCCACCGGCGCCCCAGCCCAGCTCGGCGGCCACGCCCGTGATGTGATCGGCATGCTCGCCGAGCATGCCTCGGATGGCTACTTCCAGCTCGTCAGCGGTGATCCGAGGATCGGTGCGCATCCGCCAATCCCGCACCAACCTCGGTCGGCGGGCGGCATGCGAGCCCGCCGCCACCTCGGGGTAGAGCCCAAGCGCAATCTGGGTGTTGCCGACGTCGATGCAGAGCAGCACCGTGGGTCCGATGGCTACGCGCCAGCCGCCAAAGTCCCGGACGAAAGCCCCAAACCCGCCGGAACGTAGCCGGGATCGGTGCCGTAATCCAGGATGCGGTTGGCTGTGTCGACGAACACGATGCGGGGCAGGTAGCTGCGCGCCTTTGCGTCCTCCATGGCGGCGTAGGAGATCAGGATGACCAGGTCACCGGGGTGTACCAGATGCGCGGCCGCGCCGTTGATACCAATCACCCCGCTACCGCGCTGACCGGGGATGGCGTAGGTCTCCAGCCGGGCACCGTTGGTGATGTCCACAATGGTTACCTGCTCGCCGCTGAGTAGATCGGCGGCATCCATCAGGTCCTGGTCCACCGTTACCGAGCCGACGTAGTGCAGGTCAGCCTGGGTGACGGTGGCCCGGTGGATTTTCGACTTGAGCATAGTGCGGATCATTGCTCTCAGTACCCTCCCGAGGTAGCGCCCCCGAGCGTCAGCCCGATGTTGTCGATAAGCCTGGTGTTCCCCAGTCGGGCCGCGAGCAGCAACCGCGCCAGGCCGCGCGTGGGCGCCGGCCCAAGGTCGGGGTCACGTAGTTCGAGGTAATCAACGTTCAACGCCGGCTCGGCCGCCAGGACCTGACGCGCGGCATCCAACGCGGCAAACCGGCTGTCCCGCGCGACTGCGCGCGCCGCCATTAGCGCGGCGTACAACGTAGCCGCCTGACCGCGCCGCCGCGCATCAAGGTAAACATTGCGCGACGACATGGCCAGACCATCGGGCTCACGCACGGTTGCCACCCCGACGACGTCCACCCCGAGGTTGAGCTGCTGGACCATCTTGCGCACCAGTACCAGCTGCTGGTAGTCCTTCTCGCCGAAGTAGGCCAGCTGGGGGCGAACGATGCCGAAGAGTTTGGCCACCACCGTCAGAACCCCTCGGAAATGACCGGGGCGGACGGCGCCTTCGAGTTCGTCACCGATCGGACCGGGGTCCACGGTGATCTCACTGTGGCCGGGCGGATACATCGCCTCCATGGTCGGCGCGAAAACCAGCTCCACCCCGGCTTCCCGACAACACCGCAGATCAGCTTCGAGGGTACGCGGGTAATGGTTCAGATCCTCCCCGGCTCCGAACTGCAACGGGTTGACGAAAATCGACACGATGACCACCGCGCTGCCCGGGGCTCGCCGCGCGTGACGGATCAGCTCCAGGTGGCCCTCGTGCAGTGCGCCCATGGTCGGCACCAGGCAGACTCGGCGGCCGGCCATCCGCAGCGTCGTGCTGACGGCGGTGACCTCGGCCGGATTAGCCAGCACGGTCAGCTTCCCCGGAGTGAACGCCCTGGTCATGACGTCTCTCGTAGAACGGAACGCACCTCGCCGACGGCGTGTTCGGACAGCAGTCCGGCACCGGACGCGCGAGTGGCTGTGCGCTCGGCTAGCGCCCGGTAAGTCGCGGCGGCCGCCGGTGAAGTCTCGGTCAGCGCCCGCAGGTGGGCACGCACGGTGTCGGTGTCGCCTCGGGCCACCGGACCGGTGAGCGCCCGGTCACCGTGGCGCAACGCGTTGTCTAGCGCGGCCGAGAGCAACGGCGCGATCAACAGCTCGGCCGGCTCGACGCCGGCCGCCGCCAACAGCTCGGCACAGTCCCTAACCAATGTGACCAAGTGGTTGGCCCCATGCGCCAGCGCGGCGTGGTACAGCGGGCGAGCCGCTTCCGGCACGCGCACCGGTTCAGCGCCCATCTCCACCACCAGTGCCTCACCGACGCTCCACGCGACCCCGCAGTCGCCGGCTCCGCTCGTCGGCACAGTCACGCCGACCGGGCACGCCACGAGCCGTTGCAGATCCTCCGGGCGACCAGTGAACGTCATCACCGGATGCAAGGCCAACGGCAGCACGCCGTGCTCGCTGGCCGGAGCGAGCACGCCGACGCCGTACCGGCCGCAGGTGTGCGCCACGATCTGCCCGGACCGGAAACAACCGGCCGCGGCCAGACCGCGCACCAGGCCGGGCAGGACATCATCGGGCACGGCCAGCAACACCAGGTCCGCGCGCTGAACTACCTCGTCAGGAGGCAGCAAGGGAGTATCCGGCAGCAACGCGGCGGCTCGGTGCACCGAGGCTCGGGAAATCCCCGACGCCGCAAATACATGGTGGCCCGCGCGGGCGAGCGCCGCGCCCAGGACAGCACCCACCCGGCCGGCCGATACCACTCCCACCCCCAGCCTGGCCGGTCGGGAGGGCCCTGTGCGGGGTACGGCTGCTCTGGGTACGGCTTCGGCGCCATCCATGCGTCCTCCACTCGTTCCAGTCCCAGACCTGCCGGGTACCAGACGTCGCCCGCCTCATCGCGGGCGCGATGGAACGGTAGAGCGCACGGGCCGGCTATGCCAGCACAGGTGACGGTCCTCACGCGGTGCCCTAGCCCCGATCACCTCCACGAGCATCTTGTGGGGAATCAGCGGTCTTAAGCATCGTCACTAGGAGGCGCCCGACAGCAATGCTGCAGCCACAGCGCCGCCGCGACCAGGGCGGCCGCGCTGATCAGACCGACCACGGCGGCCGGGGTGTCTTGCGCAACGGCCGCAAGCTCGGCTCGGCGAGGCAGCAGATAGCCCAACGTTCCGAGCCAAATCCCGGCCATCACCGCGCCGGCCAGCGCGGATGCCTGAGCGAGCGACACCGCCCGCGCAGCCACCAACGGCTGCACCGGGCGGGCGCCAGGCCGACGCTGGATACGGGCCCGCAGGGCTTGGGCCAACACGACTTCCGCGCCTGCCAGCACCAACAACGTCACGCCAGCTAACAACGGCAACGGCGGCAGTGCCGGATACAACGAAGGCATCGTCGCGTACGCGGCCACCGTGATGATGCCGAACAACGGCAGCAGCTCACGCGCACCAATCGGTTTCATCGGAGCCGATCCGGCGGCCCGCCCAGGGTCAACCCGGCACAGCGACACAGACCGGCTTCCCCGAGCCTGGCCAGCAGCGCATCCACCCGCCCGTGTCCGGGCAGAACCGCGTCCGGATCAATGTCCAGCCACGGCCGCAGCACCGTATTGCGGTGTGCCGCGCCGGGATGCGGCAGCAGCAGCTCGGGGTGGTCGCTGCGCACGTTATCGACGCTTACCACGTCGATATCCAGGGTACGTGCGCCCCAGCGAAGCGTCCGCTCCCGCCCGGCGGCTCGTTCCAACCGCTGCGCCCGCCGCAGCCAGCCCCATTCGTCCAACTCGGCCGAGCGCACAATAAGCACCGCGTTGAGGAAATCACCCTGCGGCACACCCCCCCACGGTTTGGTCTCGTACACCGGCGAGGCAGCCACCAGCTCGGTGTCTGGAGCTTCGGCGAATCCGGATACCGCCAGCCGCAGGTAGCCGATCCGGTCCCCCAGGTTCGAGCCAAGCGACAAGACGGCAGTGCTGCGCACCGCGCTCACAGGCGCCTCCGGCGCAGCGCCACCGCGACATCATCGAAGGCCGCCGCGATCGGCGCGGACGGCTTGTGGACGGTCACCTCGACCGAAGTAAGCCGCTCATCGACGGCCAGCACCTGGTTAGCGATCCGGGCAGCCACGGTCTCGACCAGATTGCACGCCGGCCCGGCTACGACCTGGGCCGCCGCATCGGCCAGCGCGCCGTAGTCCACAGTGTCGGCCAGCGCATCGGACCGGCCGGCTTTGGCCAGGTCCAGCCACACGGTCAAGTCCACGACGAAGTCCTGTCCGTCGCGGCGTTCGTGCTCGAACACGCCGTGGTACCCGCGCACACGCAGCCCGGTGAGCTCGATCCGGTCGCCCACCGGCTCACCCACCAGCAGCTCCCGTACGCCAGGCCGAGGCGACCGCGATCGCGTCCCGGGACGCGGCTACGCTGTGCACCCGCACACCCCACGCACCCGAAGCGGCGGCGAGCCCCGAGATCACAGCGGTGGCGACCTCCCGTCCGTCCGGTGGCCGGATACGACCGTCCGGGTTGGCCAGCAGCGTGCCGAGAAATCTCTTCCGGGATGCTCCGATCAATACTGGAAAACCCAGCTCAACGAGCTCGCCAAGCCGATGTAACAACAACCAGTTGTGCTCGGCGCGCTTGGCGAAGCCCAGCCCCGGGTCAATCACCAGCCGAGCCTGATCGACACCGGCAGCCACCGCCGCGTCCACCCTCGCCAGCAGCTCGGCTCGAACCTCGGAGAACACGTCACCGTAGTGTGCCAGCTCATCCATCCGCGCGCTGTGGCCGCGCCAGTGCACGAGAATCCATGGCACTCCAGCGGCCGCCACGACCTTGGCCATCCCTGGGTCAGCCAACCCGCCGGAGACGTCATTGACCACGCAGGCACCGGCTTCCAAAGCGGCCTCGGCCACTTCGGCGCGGGTGGTGTCCACGCTGGTCGGCACCCCCCGCGCGGCCAGCGCCTTGATCACCGGCAACACTCGGTCGGCCTCCACCGAGGCCGCCACCCGCCGCGCACCGGGACGAGTGGACTCGCCACCCACGTCGACCAAGTCAGCACCGTGTGCATGCATCGAGACGCCATGCGCGACCGCGTCCTCGACATCCAGGAAACGACCCCCGTCCGAGAACGAGTCGGGGGTAACGTTGAGCACCCCCAGGACCGCGCATCGCCCCAGCCGCGGCACCCCGTTCACCGATGAGGCTCGCGACCACGGCTGGCTGGCGACCACGGCTGGCTCATCGGCCCCAGATGAGGGCCAACGCTTCCGCGCGGGAGGCCGCGTTGACTTTGAACTGGCCGCGGACCACGGACGTCAAAGTCCGCGAACCGGGTTTACGGATGCCACGCATTGCCATGCACAGATGCTCGGCCTCAATCACCACGATCACTCCGCGCGGCCCCAACCGCCGCACCAGGGCATCGGCCACTTGAGCGGTCAGCCGCTCCTGCACCTGCGGGCGTTTCGCATAGAGATCCACCAACCGGGCGATCTTGCTTAATCCGGTGACCCGGCCGTCCGCCGACGGGATATAGCCCACATGCGCCATGCCGTGGAACGGCGCCAGATGGTGCTCGCACACGCTGTACAGCGGAATATCACGAACGACCACCAACTCCTCGTGGTTCTCGGCGAACGTCTTGGCCAGCACCTCATCCGGGTCTTGGTGGAGCCCCGCGAACATCTCCTGGTAAGCCAGCGCGACTCGGCGTGGAGTCTCCCGCAAGCCCTCACGCTCCGGATTCTCGCCGACCGCTACCAGCAGCTCGCGGACGGCGGCTTCGGCCCTAGCTAGGTCGAAAACACCCCGGCCATTGTCTTGTGCCACACTGTCCTGTACCACGCGCCGTGGAAGCTCGCGGACAAACTGATCGCCGTCGTTCATCCGATGTAGACGCTACTCAGCGCCCGCTGTCCCGGGGGGAATCGGGGCAAACACCGCTGGAGTAGGGGCTGTCGGTACGCGAGCGATCGTCATGCGACTTATCATCCGAGCTTTGCTCACCTGAAGGCCTTTGCTCACCTGAAGGCTCTGTGCGCCGCTTGTCGTTCTCCCACTTCGACGGCGGCCATTCCTGCCCACGCGGCATGATCGCCGGACGCCAGTTTGCTGGGGCACCGTAGTTCGGCGGTATCGCGCCCACCGGTCGGTCTCCCCGCTTCTCTCGCGGATCATAGCCGTCGGGAGGGTACTGCGGTGGCTGACCGTAAGGAGGCGCTCCGCTGCCCCGCCCACGCGAACCTCCATTAGGCCCAGGTTGCCCCCCGGTATGGGAAGCGCCGGAGTGCCCACCAGACCGGCTGCCTACCGGAGTCGCGTCTCGGTTCTCCGGCTCCGGTGGCCACGCCTCACCGCGCTCCTTGGCCCGCTCGGCGGGGGTCAAGATCGGCGGCTTGTCCGAGGGAGTGCGCCCGCCGAAGTCGTTGAACGCGGTGATTCGCGGACGCTTGGCCACCTGGGAGAAAATACGTTCAAGGTCTGTTCGGGCCAACGTCTCTTTCTCCAGCAGCTCGATCACTAACTCGTCAAGCACGTCCCGGTAAGTATTGAGGATCTCCCACGCCTCGGTATGCGCCGCCTCGATAAGCTTGCGTACCTCCTCGTCGATTTCCGTCGCGACCTGGATCGAATAGTCCGGCTGGGTGCCCATCGTGCGCCCGAGGAACGGATCACCATGGTCCCGGCCATAGCGCACCGCGCCAAGCCGAGCGCTCATACCGTATTCGGTCACCATCGCCCTGGCGATCTTCGTGGCCTGGTCGATATCGCTGGACGCCCCGGTGGTCGGCTCGTGAAATACCAGCTCTTCAGCGCTGCGGCCACCCATCGCGAAGACCAGTCGAGCGATCATTTCCGAACGGGTCATCAAGCCCTTGTCATCCTCGGGGACCACCAGCGCATGCCCGCCGGTACGCCCCCTCGGCAATATGGTCAGTTTGTAGACCGGCTCCAGATCGGGCATGGCCCACGCGGCCAAGGCGTGCCCGCCCTCGTGGTAAGCGGTGAGTTTGCGTTCCTGCTCCGAAATAATCTTGCTCTTCCGTCGCGGACCGCCAACCACGCGGTCAACGGCTTCCTCCAACGCGGCGGCGGTAATCAGCGAACCGTGCTCGCGGGCAGTCAGCAAGGCTCCCTCATTGATCACGTTGGCCAGATCGGCGCCGGACATTCCAACAGTGCGCTTAGCCAAACCGTCCAGGTCGGCATCGGAGGCCAACGGCTTCCCCTTGGCATGCACCCGCAGGATGGCCCGCCGGCCAGCCAGATCCGGCAAACCCACCGGAATCTGCCGGTCGAAACGACCCGGTCGCAGCAGCGCCGGATCCAGAATGTCCGGCCGGTTAGTGGCGGCAATGAGAATAATGCCACCGCGTGGGTCGAAACCATCCATCTCGACCAGCAACTGGTTGAGCGTCTGCTCGCGCTCATCATGCCCGCCACCGAGGCCGGCGCCGCGCTGGCGACCGACAGCGTCGATCTCGTCCACGAAAATGATGCACGGGGCATTTGGTTTGGCCTGCTCGAACAGATCGCGGACGCGGCTGGCCCCGACCCCGACAAACATCTCCACGAAATCGGAACCCGAGATCGAGTAGAACGGCACACCGGCCTCACCGGCCACCGCCCGAGCCAGCAGAGTCTTGCCCGTGCCCGGCGGACCGTAGAGCAGCACACCCTTCGGGATTTTCGCGCCGAGGGCCTGGTATCGACCAGGGCTCTGCAAGAAGTCTTTGATCTCGTACAGTTCTTCGACCGCCTCATCGGCACCGGCGACGTCGGCGAATGTGGTCTTCGGCATATCTTTGGACAGCTGCTTGGCCTTGGACTTGCCGAACGAGAGCACCCGATTGCCGCCTCCCTGCGCGCTGTTCATCATCCAGAACAGCAACAACAGCACTAGCCCTAGCGGCACGAGGTAGATCAGCAGCTGAGTCAGCAGCGACTCCTGCCGCACTCGAGTGGTGAAGTTCGTCTTTGTGTCGGTGAGCTCGGTGAAAATCTTGTCACTACCACCGATCGGGTACTGCGTAATGACCTTTTGGGCCTTCTGGGCCGCCTCCGAGGGAGCGCCGGACGCGTTGGCCGGCTTCGTCAGGTCTATGGGCTTGATCAGATCCAGCAGAAGCCGCTGCTCCTTGTCTTCGATTGTGGCGTTGGCAACATTGTGATCACTTACCTGCTGTAGCGCCACCGACGTCGGCACCTGGACGTATCCACGTGTGTCGTCGAAGAACTGGCTACCAATGACATAGAGCACCAACACCGCCAAAATCCACGTCAGCGGGTTACGGAGCAGACGCTTGCGGTCCATCCAGCTGCGGCCTTCGGGGCCTCTACCCTCCCTGAATATGTCGGGCTGCTCGGACGCCAGCCCACCAACTCACCGCGCCCGTCTGGTTGACCTCGCGCCGGTTAGCGAACACCCGAGAGCGCCCAGCGTACCGGCACAATGCTCGGCGCGTGTGGCGGTACACCCGGCCGTACCTATCCAGCCAACGCGGAAAGATCTGATCGAGTTCCGCAAGGCTTTGCGCGAGCCCTGCGCGAGCTCACTGACAACGTACTCAGCGTACCCGGCGCGCCGGGTCACGATCACTACATCGGGCAGGTAACCAGGGGCGCTCCCAGTCGTTTAAGGCGAGGAGAAACTCTTCCGTGGTGCCGCACGCGCGTCGCCCGACTCCCTGGCTGGAGCGCCCATGACTTTCCGAAACGCGACCCGATGGGGTCGCGTCCTTCGCTGCCTGGCCGCCGCCGGACTGGTGGCCGGGGCCACCACGGCTGTTGCGGTTTCACTGCCCGGCTCAGCAATGGCCTCGTCACCGCACTTCGCGCCAGCCTCCACCGCCGCCATTCACCCTGGCGTGATGCTGCAGAATCCCAGCGGTCAGTGCACCGCGAACTTCATCTACACCAGCGGGTCCAAGGTTTACATCGGGCAGGCGGCGCACTGCACCGGAAAAGGTAGTCCGAACGAAACCGATGGCTGCACCTCGAAGTCGGACCCGCTCGGCACCAAAGTCGAGATCGAAGGCGCTAACCACCCGGGAAGGCTGGTCTACAACTCCTGGCTGACCATGCGAAGTCGCCACGAGAAAGACCAGAACCTGTGCGCCTTCAACGACTTCGCGCTAGTAGAGATCGACCCGGACGATGTGTCCAAAGTCAACCCGACGGTACCGACATTCGGCGGCCCGACCGGCCTGCGCACTCGCGGCCTGGCCGATGGTGAAGGGATTTATAGCTACGGCAACTCGAAGCTGCGTCTGGGCCTCACCGCGCTTTCCCCGAAGAAAGGCATCAGCCTTGGCGACGGCGGTGACGGCCGCACCCACTTAGTGTTCACCGTCACCGCTGGAATCCCTGGTGACTCCGGCAGCGGCTACCTCGACTCCGACGGCCGCGCGTTCGGCGTGCTGAGCACGTTGAACCTAGCCCCGGCACCGGGCACCAACGGGGTATCCGATCTGGCCAAGGCCCTGAAATACGCTAACAATTATGGCGAGATCGGCGAGATCCACCTGGAGAAGGGGACCGAGCCATTCTCCGCCGGCTTCTTGCCGGTAGACGGTCTCGCTTCTCATCACGAATCACCACATTACGAGAAGAGCTCCGGTCGGAGAGGCTACTAGCACAGCTCTTTACCGCGTTCCCATCCTGGATCCAGGATGGGAACGCGTATTCTCTCAGGCGTAGACATTCGGGGCAAGGGTACCGATATAGGGCAGGTCCCGATAGCGCTCCGCATAGTCGAGACCGTATCCCACGACAAACTCGTTCGGAATGTCGAATCCGACATAACGGACCGGAGCATCGACCTTTACCGCCTCCG
>JAFASX010000159.1 GCA_019244295.1 Pseudonocardia sp. | reverse complement strand
CACTCTCCATCAGCACGATAGGATGGGGCGTTCAATCCCATGCGGTGTCATCGGATTTAGGCGTCGACCGGGGTGGTGCGCGCGTTGATGAGGGTGGGACGTTCGCGATCGGCGATGCCAGATTTCACCAGCTCGATGACTTCGTCGGTGGCGTGTGCTTCGTGGGCGTCGACGCCGTAGCTGGCGGCGGTGTCCACGACATTCAGCCCGGGCAGGTCCAAGTCGGGGACCCCCGGGGTTTTCTCCCACCTGCCGAACTCTTTGAGGATGCCGTATTCGGCGTTGGATGCGACCACGATGGTGACCGGGATCCGGTAGTGCGCCGCGGTCCACAACGCGGTGATCGCGTAATGCATGGAACCGTCGCCCATCAACGCGACGACGGGGCGCTCGGGGGCCGCAAGTTGAGCGCCAACGGCCGCGGGTAGCCCGAAACCGAGTCCCTCGCCGGCGGCTGACAAGTGCGAGAACCCCTCGGCGGGCCGAATGGCGGTAGTGATGGCGATTTCGTTGCTGCCGGCCTCGCTGACCCACAGGGTGTCTGGCGGCGCTGCTCGCCCGACAGCCGTCCACAGTGTTTGGGGCTTGAGCGGGGCCACCGCGTGCTCGATGTCGGGCATCGGGGGGCGTGGCGGTGGAGCGGGCCGCTGGCTTGGTTTCGCGGCGGCGAGCAGGGCCTCGGCGGCGCTGCGCAGGTCGGCGATGATCGCGTCGCCGACGGGCGCGCGGGCGGCTTCGTCAGGATCATTGGTGATGTGGATCAGGCTTGCGCCTGGCGGCAGATAGCGCCCGGGGACTCTCGGGTAGTACCGAAACACCGGGGCCGGACCGTGCGGCAAGCCTGTTCGCTGGGGCAGTCCCAATGCCAGCGTCCTCATCCCGCTGCTCGCCATCGCCGTCCATCCTGACGACACGAGCCAAGCCGGGACTGCTGGCATGCCGCGTCCAGAGGTGAACACCGCGACCAAGGTCGTCATCTTGACGCCTTACCCCGCGTTCCCGAACCTGCGTTCGGTCCCGCTGGGACAGCCGGCCGATGGCCACTGCCCGGTCTCATCGGCAGACAGGGACGAGCTGGCCATGACAGACTGCGCGCGCAACGAAGCTCCCAGAACTCGGAGGATCTTGGTGGATCACCCGTCCTAGCGGAGCTTCGTTGCATCCCCGCTGGCGACACGCCATCACACGCCCAAACTGTGATCACACCGGTCTCCAGCCACCTCCGACCGTGACTTTGCCGGGGCACTGACCCAAACCCGGAGAGCGAAACATTTTAGGGTTGCGACATGAGGAGGTTTACGCAAAACTCGCGGACGAGCCCTGCGAGCAGGTCTCCGACCTGCGGGAACGTCACCTCTTGATCATGCTTTTTAAGGGTTCGCATAAGCTTCGAGGTCGCGGAGCTCTTTACAGAAGTGCTCCGCGCGGGCTTTGGTTCGCTTCATTAGATAACCCGTCACGACACCAACAATTCGGAGGAACACGCGCGATGTCCACCAGCCCAATCCGGCGGATGAAGATCGGCGACTTTCTGCTTCGCCGTCTCGAGGAGGTCGGCATCGGTCACCTCTTCGGCGTCCCCGGCGACTACAACTTGGTGCTCATGCGCCTGATCGAGCAGCGCGGGACGCCACGCTGGATCGGGACCTGCAACGAGCTCGACGGCTCATACGCTGCCGATGGCTACGCCCGGCTCAACGGGCTGAGCGCGCTGGTTGTCACCAACGGCGTCGGCGCCCTTAGTGCTTTCAACGGGATCGCCGGCGCCTACAGCGAACACGTGCCGGTGATTTGCATCTGCGGCTCACTGCCACTGAAGTTCGTCAAGCGCGGGGCCAAGCTTCATCACACCCTGTGTGATGAAGGGCAAAACCACTTCTTTCGCGCCTACTCGGAGATCACGGTCGCCCAGACGCAGCTGACTCATGCAAACGCCGCGACCGAGATCGACCGCCTGATTCTGACGGCCTGGCGTGAGAAGCGGCCCGTGTACATCGAGCTCCCGTCGGACATCTGCTACCTCGATATCGAGGTGCCGGAGGAGCCGTTGCGTCTGACGTACGCGCCGAGCGAGCCAGAGCGGCTCGCCTCGTGCTCAACGGCAATCCTCGAGCGGCTCAGAGCCGCCAAGGCACCGGCGATGCTGGTCGACATGGATGCCGAGCGCTACGGCACTCTGGAGGAGATCGGCAAGCTGGCCGAGCACTGGCAGATGCGGGTCGCCACGACCGGCCCGGCCAAGGGCGCGTTCCCGGAGACCTCGCCGCTGCACGTCGGTCTTTATGCCGGCGCCCCCAGCCTGCCGGGAACACGTGAGGCGATCGAGGGAAGCGACTGTCTGTTGACGCTGGGCTACCGCCGGATCGAAACAACGACGAGCTTCTTCTCCGACAAGCTGCCTGCATCGGCGATCCACCTCAACGGGGAGTGGGTCGATATCGGCGACGACAACTACCAGGGCGTCAACCTGGTGGAATTGCTTCCACTGCTGCTAGCGGAACCCGCGGTACCCCAGCGCGACCACGCACCGCTGTCGATCCCTCACCCGACCATAGAGGTCATCGGCTCAGAGCCAGTCACCCAGGAGACCTACTGGCATGCGATGCAGGACCTGCTGGAGCCCGGCGACGTGATCATCGTCGAGGACGGCACGTCGCTGGCCGGGGCTGCCGCGCTGCGGCTGCCTGAGGGCTGCACCTACATCTGCGCGGCTCACGTGTGGGGCTCGATCGGATACACGACCGGCGCGCTCCTCGGAACACTTGCCGCGGCGCCGGACCGACGCCACATCCTGTTCACCGGCGATGGCTCGTTCCAGCTCACCGCCCAGGAGATCTCGACGATGCTCCGCCACGACTACAAGCCGCTGATCTTCCTGATCAACAACCACGGCTATACGATCGAACGAGCAATCCTCGGCATGGACGACTCCTACAACGACGTCGCGAACTGGCAATACACCGAGCTGCCCCGCGTGTTCGCACCCAACACCGCGGCAGAGACCGTCCTGGTGCACACCAACGACGAGTTGCGTGCGGTGCTCGAGGCTCCGCACCGTGAGTTCCTACTCGTCGAGACGCTCATGGAGAAACACGACGCGCAGGAGTCGTTGGTCCGCAACGGCCACGGACTCGCCGACCAAGACTTCGGTCCGCGTGGACCGCAGCACGAGCCGGGTGCACAGATCCCGCTGCGTGCCCCTTAGTCGCCAGGGGTGCGGTCGGCTGCTGCCGCCACCGCCATCAAAATCTGATGCGCCATTCCTCCTTTCGCCCGCCGTTGAAACACTAATAGAGCGAACGGCACTCTCAGGCGCATAGAACACCCGAGAGCTCCGCTCGCTCGGTGCGGCCAGCGTACTACGCCTTTGCCGCCCGACTTACCCGATACGCCGAATAATGCCGACCACGACACTCGTGATGAGCAGCCAAATCAACGCCGCGATGCCGTAGTTCACCGCCACCGCCACCCTGGGGTCGGTTGGCGTGAACAGGTTAGTCAATCCGAGCGAGAAAAAGTCCGCGCCACGATGCATGAACAAAGCGAACCTGTTCGCTGGGTTTGCCTTAAACACGGTAAGCAGGATGTGCACGACGAGGATCGCTACGATGATTAAACCAATAAACCGGAGCAGTGAGATGATCAGTCCGGTACCTCTGCGCGCCACGACACCTCCATGATTCGCACCTTTTCCGGGCGCGCACCGCAGGGCAGCGCCCGCCGATCCCCAAGGCCGACATGCCCATCGTGGCACGGCCGGTGATCGAGCCGAAAGCCAGCACCCCAACACAGTCCGGTCACGGTTGCTAACCACCATGGGACCAACTCGTCATACCCGATATGGCCCCCGGGGGTGCTGGACGACGAGCACCTCCGCCCGGGGTTCGCCCAGCGCCGCGCTGTGACGTAGCGTTGTCGTTCCCATATCGCGGAACCACCTTGCGCGAGGCCCAACGACGACCGCTAGGGTCTTGTCTCGTGGCGCTGCTGCTCCTTCGCCGCCGCGGCGGGGTCTGAGACCGACCGGCCCCTCGTCGCGGGTTTTGGTGTGCCCGCCGGTCGAATCTCCGGAGCCCAAAACCGGCGACCAGCCACCAGGAGCACTGACATGACCACCTCTCACACCGTCCCCAGCCGCCTGAGCACGCCGCGCAGTCCGGTGCCGGCTGACCAACCGCGATGGAACCCGCAGCGCGGCAGCCAGATGGCCTATCATCGGTATAAACCGTTTCATGAGTTGGTGGAACCGGTTTCGCTGCCGGATCGCACCTGGCCAGATGTCCGGATCTCCCGCGCGCCACTGTGGTGCGCGGTTGACCTGCGTGACGGCAACCAGGCTTTGATCGATCCCATGTCCCCAGCCCGCAAGCGGCGGATGTTTGAGCTGTTGGTCCGGATGGGGTACAAGGAGATCGAGGTCGGGTTCCCGTCCGCGAGCCAGACCGATTTCGACTTCGTCCGCGAGATCATTACCGAGGACCTGATCCCGGATGACGTCACCATCCAGGTGTTGACCCAGGCTCGTACCGAGCTGATCGAGCGCACGTTCGAGGCGTGCGAGGGCGCTCCCCGCGCGGTGGTGCATCTGTACAACTCGACGTCGATCCTGCAGCGGCGGGTGGTGTTCCGGTCTGACCGGGACGGAATCCGGCGTATCGCGACTGATGGCGCTGAAGACGTCGAGCGGTTCAGCGATAAGTACCCGGACACTGAATGGCGGTTCCAGTACTCCCCGGAGTCCTACACCGGCACCGAGCTGGAGTACGCCGTCGACGTGTGCAACGCGGTGTCCGCGATCTGGCGGCCGACCCCCGACCACCCGATGATCGTTAACTTGCCGGCGACCGTGGAGATGGCCACCCCGAACGTCTACGCCGACTCGATCGAGTGGATGCACCGCCACCTGGACCGCCGCGACGGGATCATCCTGTCGCTGCACCCGCACAACGACCGGGGCACCGCCGTGGCCGCCGCGGAGCTGGGTTATCAGGCCGGCGCCGACCGGATCGAGGGCTGCCTGTTCGGCAACGGCGAGCGGACCGGCAACGTCGATCTGGTGACGCTGGGGATGAACCTGTTCAGCCAGGGCATCGACCCGCAAATCGACTTCTCCGATATCGACGAGATTCGCCGCACGGTGGAGTACTGCAACCAGCTCCCAGTCCACGAGCGCCACCCGTGGGGCGGTGACCTGGTGTACACGGCGTTCTCCGGAAGCCACCAGGACGCGATCAATAAGGGCTTTCGAGCCATGGACGCCGACGCGGCGCGGGCGGGTGTGGCGGTCCGCGACATCGGCTGGGAGGTGCCGTATCTGCCGATTGACCCGAAGGACATCGGCCGCAGCTACGAAGCGGTGATCCGGGTCAACTCGCAGTCCGGCAAGGGCGGGGTGGCCTACATCATGCAGGCCGAGCACGGGCTCGACCTGCCCCGCCGACTGCAGATCGAGTTCTCCCGGGTGGTCCAGGAGCGGACCGACACCCAAGGCGGCGAGGTCAGCCCGACTGAGATGCGGGACATCTTCGACCGCGAATACCTGCACCCGCGGACCCCGCTGAAGCTGATCCGCCACCGGGTGACCAACGACGGCGAGGGCCGCGACGAGATCGTCGCCGTAGTCCGGGTGGAAGACACCCAGCACGAGATCATCGGCTCCGGCAACGGCCCGATCGCGGCGTTCGTGGACGCGCTGGCCAGCGTCGGGTTCGACGTGCAAGTGCTCGACTACCACGAGCACGCGCTCTCCGCCGGCGACGACGCCAGAGCGGCCGCGTTCGTCGAATGCACCGTAGAGGACACGGTGCTGTGGGGCGTCGGCATCGACAGCTCCATCGTCACCGCGTCCCTGCGCGCGGTGGTCTCGGCGGTGAACCGCGTGTCCCGGTGACCGTTGCGTAAGCCGTGCCTTAAGCCAGCCCACTCCCGGAAAGAGGTGTCGAGGTGTTGCCCACTCGGCCGGAGCTGACCGGTGACTTCGGCATGGTCGCTTCGACCCACTGGCTGGCCTCGCAGGCTGGCATGTCGCTGCTGGAAGCCGGTGGGAACGCATTCGACGCGGCGGTGGCGGCCGGGTTCGTGCTGCAGGTGGTGGAACCCCATCTCAACGGCCCCGGTGGCGAGGTACCCATACTCATCCAGCGCGCCACCGCCGACGAACCGGTCGTGCTCGCCGGGCAGGGGCCCGCGCCGCGGGCAGCCAGCTCGGCGCGGCTGCGCGAACTGGGCTTGGACCTCGTTCCGGGTACCGGTCATCTCGCGGCGTGCGTGCCGGCGGCGTTCGACGCCTGGTTGACCCTGCTCGGCGCGTTCGGCACGGCGACGCTGCGTCAGGTGCTCGCCCCGGCCATCGGCTACGCGCAGCGCGGCTACCCCGCCCTGGAATCCATCGCCGCCACCATCGACACGGTGTCCACCCTGTTCACCGAGCACTGGCCGACCTCGGCCGCCGTCTACCTGCCGGGCGGCAAGGTGCCCGCCGCCGGTAGCCGGTTGACCAACCCCGCGCTGGCCGCGACCTACCAGCGCATCCTCACCGAAGCCGAACGGGCGGGCGGTA
Organism: Pseudonocardia sp.; assembly: GCA_019244295.1. Classification (GTDB taxonomy): domain Bacteria; phylum Actinomycetota; class Actinomycetes; order Mycobacteriales; family Pseudonocardiaceae; genus Pseudonocardia. Next base: position 26,807 of record JAFASX010000159.1, on the reverse strand, counting down.
GCCGGGAAGAGCAGATCGGGGCCGCGCGTGACGCGTTCTACCGAGGGTTCGTCGCCGACGCAATCGTGGACTTCTTGCGTAAACCCGTGCTCGACGTCAGCGGCGAGCCGCATGCTGGGTTGCTGGCCGCCGACGATCTCGCCGTATGGAGCACCCCGATGGAGCGGCCGGTGTCGGTGGACTACGGCCGCTACCGGGTGTACAAGACCGGCCCGTGGGGCCAGGGCCCGGTGTTCTGCCAGCAGCTGAAGCTGCTGGCCGGGTTCGATCTCGATCACGTCGAGGCCGACGATCCCGAGTTCGTGCACATCGTGGCCGAGGTCGCCAAGCTGTGCTTCGCCGACCGCGACGCCTACTACGGCGACCCCGATGCCACGGACGTGCCGCTCGGCGAGTTGCTCTCCGACAGCTACGCGGATGCTCGTCATCAACTCGTCGGCGCTAACGCGGATCCCGGCTTGCGGCCGGGCACGGTTAGCGGTCGGGTGCCGGTGCTGCCCGATGCGATTGTCATCGATCCGCGCAGCGATGCCAGTGGTGGCGTTAGCGAACCGAGCGTGGTCGCTTCCGGACGCGCCACAGGCGACACCTGCCACCTCGACGTGGTGGACGCGGCCGGAAACATGATCTCCGCCACTCCCAGCGGTGGGTGGCTACAAAGCTCGCCGGTCATCCCGGAACTGGGCTTCGGGATGGGCACCCGGGCGCAGATGTTCTGGTTGCAAGACGGCCTGCCCGCCTCGCTGCGCCCTGGTACCCGGCCGCGCACCACGCTGAGCCCCAGCCTTGCGCACTACGACGGCAAACCGTATGTCGCGTTTGGCACGCCCGGTGGTGACCAGCAGGATCAGTGGTCGCTACTGATGTTCCTCCGGCACGTCCACCACGAGATGGGACTGCAGGAAGCCATCGACGCACCGGCGTTCCACACCACCCACCTGCGTTCGTCGTTCTGGCCTCGGGCATTTCGTTCGCGCGAAGTGGTCGTCGAATCCCGATTTCCCGAGCGGACCCTGGCCGACCTGCGCCGTCGCGGACACCGCGTCACGGTGAGCGGCCCGTGGTCGCTGGGCCGGTTGTCCGCCGTGAGCCGGGGCCGCGACGGCTTCCTGCATGGGGCCGCTAACGCTCGTGGCGGGCAGGGCTACGCGGTCGGGCGGTGACCGGGCGGTCGTGCGATTCGCGATCGCTCCGGTCCTCAAGGCGGTGTTTAACGACGCGGATGAGTACGATCCCCGTTCACCGCGCTAGATTGAGACGAGAACGAGCTCCTCCATGAAACTTGCCTTGTTCCGCCGGGTTCCCCCTGATCTGAACGCGCTGCGTCACCAACATCGCTACCGACGCCATCAAATCATGATCGTTGTCGGATCGGCGATCGTGACCGGGCTCGGCGGGCTACAAGCGGCCCACCCCGACCAGCGGTGGCCCGGAGTGGCGCTGACGGCATTGAGTATTCTGCTCGCCGCGAGCAGCCGCACCGTCGGCGAGTTGGACGCACTGAGCGAATACCTGACTGAGCGGGTTAAAGCGGAACGGCTGCGCGCCCTACATTTCCGTTTCCTCTCCCGGACCAGGAAATTCGCTGGGGATGACCGGGTGGTTGTGCTTAAGCGGGCGGTCATCGCCATTGAGGCGGGCAGGGAGCCAGCATGACAGATCGCCAGGTCGAATTCCACGCGTTCTATCACGATCTGCGGATCGTCGACCAGAAGAACTTCTACTCCGCCCGAAGCGACGAATACCGAGCCGCGCATCGTCAGGCGATCATTGCGCGCAACTTGGACGAAGCGGAACTCGACTGGTCGACCACCGATCCACACGCCGACCAGACCGCGAACGTCGACCGGGTCGAGGAGATCCTGCGCAAGGAAGCCAGCCAGTGGGGCCAGCTTGTCATCGAGGCCAGCTCAAGCGACAACGGCGGCAAATCACCCCATTGACGCCCCACATCGGAGTCGATCGGGTTGATCAGCAAGCGACCACCCGACGCTTACCAGCGCGTGGAGTCAGTGGCGCAGGCATCTCTTTCTGCCCACCGTTAACCACCCAAACAGGTGAAAAACTTCCCACGAATCAGTAAGATGCCTCTCAGCGTGACCTCAGTTGAGTGACCGGGGGGCCTGAACGGGTGATCAATGGTCTAGAGCTGTCGCCCTTCGTCGTCCTGATCGGGCTCTTGTCGGCTCTCGTCGTCGCGTTCCTCCTGCTGACGGAGCGACTGCGGATCCCCGCCGCCGAGGCATCGGAGCAGGTCGGCGGGCTCCGGACCACGGCGACCAGCCCGATCGGGGTGACGAGTTGGCCGCTGGCTGTCGTCTGGATCGGGTTCGCGGTGAGCGGAGCGACGAACCTGGTGTGGATGGTGCTGATCGCCATCCTGATCGGCGGGCTGTTCGCCGCCGCGATCACGCGTCTGCGAGCCGTCCACAGCGTCCGAGGCGATACCGACATCAGCGGACCGAGCATCGCCGTGGTATCGCTGTTGCTCGTCCTACTGGAGTTCCAGTGGCTGTTCTCGGTCCGCATAGCGGTCGTAACCGACCCCAGCGCCCCGTTGATCACGGCTTTCAGCCCCGACTCACTGCGGGCCGGCGTAACGTCGATCGTGGTACCGGCGGCCGGGCTCGCCATCCTCTGGTGGCTGCTCGGTCACCCGGAGCGGGTCGACCGGGCCCGGCGTCTAGCGCTGTCGAGGGTCCCGCCACGGGTACGTGCCTACCTGGCGCCGGGCGCCGTCATCGCGTTGTTCTTCCTCCCGCTGATCCCCTCCCCCGGTGGCCATTTCGGCCTCACATTCCTGGGCCTTGCCACCTACGAGTACGGAAAGATCGCGTACATGTGGGTGCTGGCCGGCATGGTGGCGCGCTACGCCGTCATGGGCGCGGTGGGGGACGCTCGAGCGAGATGGTACCAGGATCCCAGGATCAACCGGCCAGCCATTCTGTTTCTGCTGGTTGCGGCCGGAAGCGTGGTCCGCAAGGACATCGGCCCGCTGATCCCCACGTTCATCGGGACACTCGGGATGTCCTGGTGCGCCCTGCGTGACGAGGCCACCCGACGAGCGGCCGCACTGGGCGGGACGTCGAAAGCGCGGGACCGAGCGGCGGCCAGCCAAGCGCGGCGGGTGTTCGGCCGCGATCTGGTGGGTCCCGGCGTCGTGATCGCGATCTTCGGCGTTGCCACTGTGCTGTTGTTGCCGTACACACAGATTCGGGTGGAGGCATACCAGTACACGTGGGAGTACAACTGGAACGCCAGCTGTGACCCTCCGACACCGGACATGGCTGCGCCGCCCGGGCCTAGTGGCTACACGGTCTGCCTGCGAAACCTGCGGTCCGCCGAGGCTAGCGAACGCTCCCAGGTGGCCAAGTCGGTCGCGGCGGTCGCCGACGGCGGGTTGTGGGGTCGGGGCCTGCGGGACACCGCGTCCGGCGTCGTTCCGCTCCAGGAGACCGACTTCATCATCGCCGCGATCTGGAGCAAACTCGGCGGCTTGGTGGTACTCACGCTCGGCATGTTGATCGTGCTGCTCGCCCTCGCGATGAACCGGGCGGTGTGGTGCCTGCGGGCGGCGTCGGGATCCGCATTGCCGCCGCCGGCCGACCCGCCTCGGCTGTTCGCGGCGGGAATCAGCGTGATGATCCTGGGACAGTTCCTGTTCGTACTGTTGGCCAGCCTCAATCAAGTGCCACATTCGGGGCTGACCGCACCGCTGTTGTCCCGCGGCGGGCAGTCCACCTTGGCGTTGGCGGCCGGCGTGGTGCTCACGCTTGCCGCCGGTTACGCGTCCAACTCGCCGACCAGGGCCGGCGGTCACCGCTCCGGCGGAGCATCGCCGCGCCAACCAGGGCAGGGCGGTTTCGTCCTGACTGCCTCGGTCATCGCGCTGGCCCTAGTACTGATCACCTTGCGTCCGTACGGTGGCTACCCCGAGCACGTCCCGCCGTGTTCGGAGAAAGACCCCCTGTCCGATCCCAGGAAGTGTTCGACCGACCTCATCGCCTACAAACGGACCCGGTTCGAGGTCGAACTGCCCGACGGCACCCGATATACCCGCTCTCCCCTCGATCCGTGGAAGAAGGCCGCCGGCAACGGACCGGAACCGGATCAGCTTGGTGGTCTCCTGACGACCCGAGGCGGCCAGGGCCTCGCGGACGCGGCGCTGGGAACCGTGCTCGGCGGGACCAGGGGCAGCTCGCTGGTCGATCGGCTGAGCCCGCATAGCGCCGAGGCACCCGCCGACGGCTTAGCCAAGCTCACGATCGACCCGTCGATCCAGATCGCCACCTCCGACGCGCTGGCCGCCGACCCCACCGCCAAGGACGACCCGCCGCTCGCTGGCGGCGCGGTCGTATTGGATGCGCGCTCCGGCCAGGTGCTCGCGGCGGCCAGCGCCCCCCGACCCGTACAGCCTGTTCGGCCGGCACAGCCGGCCGGAAAAGCCGAGGAAGGCGACCCAGATAAGTCGCACTCGCCCGATCCCGCCGTGGAACGCTTCGAGGACGGTAGCCAATACGGTCACCTCGACCGAGATGGCGTCGCGGCACCGGTAGCGGGCCAATGCGAGATCCAAACCCACATCAGGGACAATGACCCAGCCTGCTACCGCTGGCATCTCATCAAGTCGCCGTTGGCCGACGAAAAAGCCCAGCGCGACGAGGATTCGCGCTACGTCGATGATTTAACGGACAAGAAACATCTGCCGAGAGCCGACGACAATCGGGCGATTCGGAAAACGTATGGCCCTGGCTCGACATTCAAGGTTGTCATCGCGGCCGCCTACTTGAGTACGCCTGGCACGACACCCGACGACCAGATCGCCGCGCCGGAGGAGGTCGACTTCGCCAACAACACGATACGTAACTTCAATAAGGGCGCGTGTCCTGGTTCGACCGACGGATCCATCACGCTTCGGCAGGCGCTTGCGGTGTCCTGCAACACGGCGTTCGTCAAGCTTGCCCAAAAAATTGGGTGGGACCGAGTCCGGGATATGGCCGTAAATCTGGGATTTCATGTAATCGGGCGACCCGACGTCCGCGTCCCCGCCCCATTAACCGCGAGCGAGTTTGCCGGGATTCCGTTGGTGCCCGAGCAGGCTTTCGGCGCGGCAATTGGTAACGACGCGCTCGGCGGCGGCGATGTGCAGAGTACGCCTTTGCAGGACGCGGCGATGATGGCAACGATCGCGAACGGGGGCCTCGCGGTGCAGCCGAGCCTGGTCTCCGAAGTTCGTCACCCCGGGTCGGCCGATACAACACCGGTCATAGGTGACCGAAAACGAGCATTCACCCAGGTCGAGGCTGACGCGCTGAAGGATGCGCTGAAGGACGTGACGTCGGCGGAACACAGCGGGACCGCGAGCAAGCTAAGCGTCCCGGGCGGCCGACAGCTCTGGGCCAAGACCGGCACTCAGGAAGTCGTCCCAGAGAAGGCGCCTACACCACCCGGCGCGTTCGTCCGCGAGATCGCCTGGATCACCGGTTTCTTCGACACCCGGTCGGGTCCGGTCTCATTCGCCGTGGCGCTTGAGACCAAGGACGAGGTCGCCGGCGGAGTGCGCGCTCGCGAGGTGGCGCGGAAGGTCATCGCCAAGATCATGGAGGTGCGCGGATGACCAGCGAGGATCCGCGGTTCTATATGGAGGTCGTGGACGAGGCGCTCGCCGAACTCGACAAGTACTGCCGAGGCCTCGATCGCTCCGCGAACGGCGAAAGACTGATCATTCTTACGGTCGAGACAGAGGAGCCGCTTCCAGACATCGCGGCCGAACGGCTGAGATCGGATGCCGCCCGAGTGTCGGAAAAGTATCGGGGCCTGCGGGTCGATACAGATCTGCTCTCGGGACAGCGAGACTTGGCCCAGTTGGGTGGGCGGGTCATCCACGTCGGGCCGCGGAACCCCGGTCCGGTTCAGCACCCTGATCAGGGTGATCCCGAACCGAAGGTGGCCGCCCACCAGCAAAGGTTGCTCACCCTGAGCCAAGGTGCGCTCTCGTTTCCGCAACTGCTGCTACCCAGCCCCGACTGGCTGCCGGTGCGGCGCGTCGAAGGGCAGTACGACAGCGCGGCGATCGCGCTACCGGACTGGCTCACCTCGGTGCCTCGGGATGAACTGATCGAGCTGCGGCTCGACGAAGACGGCCTGATGTTGCGCCGCACGGTGTTGCGGTCCGAGGTGACGGTCCTGGTCAACGGGCGCCCCTGCCCTCCGAAGGGCCGTGACGCGCCGTTCGAACGCCCGATCCCAGACACCGGCAGGCTCAGCATGCTGGGCCCCGACGACCGGCGTACCGATCTCGACTACACGATCACCCCGTGGGTTGATGCGCCGTTGGCTCCCGGCACCGGGCGCACCTCGGAGGTCTCCGACCGGAGCTACCGAACCGTGCTCAAGGTCGAGGAGCTGCTCAGCTGGCTTGACATCCAACCGCCTCCGGTTGGTGACACACCGCGCTCGAAGGTGTTCCGGGTCCGGGCGCCGGCTTTGGAGCAGGGCTTCGCGGCGGTGTCCGCGGAGGTGCTTTACACCCGGGCGACCGCGAGCAACGACGGGCTGAGCCGCTGGGAGTGGCACGTCAAGATCTTCCGAACCGCCACTCCGCAGCAGGCTGACCTGCTGCGGAGCCGCTTCGAAGCACAGGCGTCCCTGGTCCGACACGGGATCTTCGGGGCACACGGAAACCTGGCCAGCCCACCCTGGGGCATCGTGCCGGTATACGTCCTGGACCCGCCCGAGACCGGGGTCGCGGACGCCGCGTCACCGCGGACCGTCTTCGGTGCTCCGCCCACGGTCGAGCATCCAGCGGATGCCCGCTACGGCGAATGGTTCGGCGCCCCTCTCGGCACCCCGTCGACCTGCTTCGTCGTGGTGGCTTCGCCGTATCTGGACCCGGCACAGCTGGCCCCCCGGACCCTGGAACCGATCGTCACGGCCCTGCCGGCTTTCCGCGAGATGGCTCGCACGCTGGATCTGTGGCACGGCCGCAACATCGTGCATTGCGATATTAAGCCGGCCAACATGTGCCTGGTCGAGCAGTCCTACACACTGGTCGACCTCGATTCGGTGACCGACCTGAGCAAGAGAGTCACCGAGCTGCCCTACACGCCACCTTATGCGCGAGCCGAAATCCTGCTGTGGGACAGAATCACACCGCTGACCCAGGCCCAGCTGAAAGACCACGACCGCTTCGGCTTTGCGCTGGTCGTGCTGAGCGCGGTGGCCGGCAGAGACTGGGTACTCGCCACGCTGCTAGACGGCCAGCCAGGCCACCGGATCGCCGACAGCCAAGAGCAGGTACACACTGTGCTGCGCGAGCGGTGGAAAGACCCGGGCGATGGTGTGGATTGGGCGCCGCTGGCTGAGGTACTCACCCAGCCGTTCGATCCGTCTCTCACCCGCCGGGACGACTGGCGTTGCGAGGACTGGCTGGAGAGCGCTATTTCGGCGGCCCGGGCCCAGCCCAAGGCGAAAGAGGCCGACGTTCAGCCGTACCGGGGACCGTACGCGGCGGCGATGGCTAATGTCCGGAAAGAGTGCTCGGCTCGCGGCCTCGGCATGCCCGAGAGGCTCCCCATCGTGCACAGCCATATCCAGCGACAACGCCGGCAGTTGGCCAGGGCCGCCCAGCGGGACTGGTTTGTTTTGCTCAGCTTGGCGTCGCTGGTAGTCGTGATCTTCTCGGTAGTCGCGATCGTGAGGAGCGTCTGAGTGACCGGATGGTTGAGAACGCTGGCGGGGGTCGGCCGGTTGGATCGTGCGCTGAAATCGACGGTCCCCCTCGACCAGGAGTACCCCGAGGAGCTGCGGACCCCTCTTGTCGATTGGGCCACTCGCCGGGGCCAACCGGGGCTGGAACCGCCACCGGTGGTGCGGGCGCACTTGGAACGCGTGTTCGCCGACGCGGCGAAGATCGGCAGACGGCATGGCTTCCAGCGGGCGCTGCTGCTGGCGGTGCCGCCGGCCGCGGTAGCGCTCACCCTCGCGGTGCTGATCTCGTCGGGTGCGCGATGAGCCAGCGGCAACAACAGTACGACTGGGATTGGCTGGACGGTCCTCCCGGAGGAGGGGTCTGCCCGGTCTGCGGGGCGTGCGTCGGAGTGAGCGCGCGACCAACCGAGAACGCGGGCGTTATCAAGCAACCCAGCTTGCTGCTCGAGCTGTCCGGTTCGAGGCGGCAGCCGGGCTGGCGGCTGACCATCTGGGGTGAGATGACGTCCGAGGAGTCGATTCACCCGGTCTTCGACACTTCTGATATTCAGTGGCGGTACGTGCTGTGCGGCAATGGCCACTACTTCCTGCGCTGGGTGTCGTTAGTCGGCGAAGACGGACAACAGAGCTGGCGGTACCAGACCTATGTCGCCGCGATCGGTCCGGTAGCCAGCGGCAAGAGTTACCTGCTCACCCGGACGCTCAACCAGTCGCTCACCGCAATCGCGACGCGCAGTGGTCAGGAGCCGAGGTTGCGGCGCATCGACATGTCCGATCCGTTGGAATCAGTACCACGGCGCGCGCTGGAGGAACATTACCAGAACACAGTCAAACGCGGTGTGCACGAGCCCATGCCACCCACATTGACCTCAGAGCTACAACCGGGCCGAATATTTGTCGACGAGATTTCGCCGCGTATTCCAGAAGCGGCCAAGCGATTGCAGGAAGCAGTCACCGGACGCGCGAGGGTCGGGGCCGATGTCTGGGGTTTCGCGTTCCGCCAACCGATCTTTTTACGCAGCAAGCTGCGCGATCAACCCGTCCTGACCTGCGTCGCCGACCTCGCCGGTGAGCTGTTTGACACCGGGACCGTCGGATTCGCCGGAGCGGACAGCCTGCGCCTGTTACGCCGCTGCGACGCACTGATCTGGGTGGTCGACCCGTTCCACTCCCCCCAATTCGAGGACTTCCTGCGCGAGGCGATCACCGATGAAACCCACTACCAGCGGGTGCTGCGGGGCAGCTCTCGCCCGGGTTCGCTAATGGCCGAGGACAGTGACGAAGGCGCCCTGGACCGACGATCGGCCGACCAGGAGAACCTCGCCCGGACGCTGGCCAACGACCAGAGCCCCATGACCGGCAACATCGGCGGCACGCTGCGCAACCTCGTGGCGATCACCAAATGCGACCTCTTCGAACTCGCACTGGACAAAAGGAAGCTCTCCGACCTCTGCTCTGAGGACGGCGGCGTAGAGGTCGGCGTCGCTCGCTACCTGCTCTATCTTTCCGGACGCGACGGACTAGAGCCGACGCCGGCCGTCCAGAAGCTGATTAATCATCTCTGTGGTGACGGTGTGTACTCCGAGACAACCGGGCGGTTGCGCCGAGAGCAGATCGCTGGCGCGTTGGTCACGCACTACTCCACCAGTGCGGAGTTCTGGAGCCTGACGCACGACGGGAAACCGACAAAGATCAATGTTTCGCCTGGCCGGGATCCAATGCAGTTTCGATACGAGCTCGACGTGCCGGGCATCGACGAACACCTGCGGGCGCACCTGCAACCGAACGGCCCGAACCTGGTGCATATGCGGGATGTGGTGATGTCGGCCCTGGGCTGCGGGGTGATGTTCGGGCTCGGCAACGCCGACTACGTCGAGGACCTGCTTCGCCAGAACTGGCGCTACCTGCAGTTCTTCCTGTGCTCTCCGTTAGGCACGGTGCCGCTGGCCGACGATGACCGCAAGCGGATCCTGCCCAGCAGCGGTGGTTATCCGAAGCTCAAAGCTCGCTCAGCCGGACTGACGCAGCTGAACCTCGCCATCATGCGGGAGGCCCTGCTATGAATGGTCTCCCACCAACCGTGATCACCTACGGCGGGCGCGGGCGCGGTGGGTTCGCCATCAATGACGACTCGGCCCGCGACCCTCAGGTAGCGCGGCTGCGGCCGGTGCTGGAGCGGCTGCTCAAGACCACGATCGTGCAGCCACCGGTAGAGACCGACAGCCACCCGGTATGGAGCCTGCACCGCGTCGATGCCCCCGAGCTAGAGAACCCGTGGTGCTTCGCCATCCAGGGGCGAGGTGAGAAGTACGGGGCGGCCGGGCTCTGCCAGTTCGCGTTCTGTGACCAGTCGTTCGGGCCGGCGCGACTATGGGACTGGTGTACCAATCGGATCAGCGATAAGGGTGTGCTCGACCCCAACCTGCCACCACTCGACGGCCAGCCCACACTCGACCCGGTCAGCCGGGAGCATGCCGAAGCGCTGTTCGACCGGCTGGTGCGGGAAGAACCCCGCATTGACCTCATCGGCAACCCGGTCCAAGCGGCCACCTTGTTCACAGTGTTGCTGCCGCTGTTGCCCACCCCCGTGATCGAGCGCTACCTATGGTCGACCTGCCTGCTGAGCTCGCCCTACGTCGGCAACCAGACCGTGGTGGCCGGCCGCTGGCCGGACGACATGCGGATGGGGGACGAACGCCGGGCCGCCCGGATCGATGAATGGCTCACCGATCCGGATGATCCGGATGCGCGGCGGCCACGCGATCAGCAGCGGCCGAACGAACCGGCCAGGGCCTGGCTACTGGACCACCCCGCGGATCTAACGCTGCTCAAGACGGTCCCTGCGATGGCAACCCTGGGAGAGTTACTGGACTGGGTCGAGGTGAATTGCCTGCCACCGCGGATGGAAGAGGTGGCGGCGCTGCTGGGCAAGCACGCGGGCCGGCAGCGATTGTTACGAAACCCCGAGGTGGTCCGGCAATGGGCGGCGCAGTACCTCGAACAGGCACGTAACGCACTGGGCGATCGGGCCGCCGCCGACATCCACCCGCTGTTATTCGACGGCCTGCTGGAGCACGTGAGCACCGACGGTCAGCGCAACCCGCTCGCCGTCCCGCCAGCCGCCGAGCCTTTCCCTGGGTGGCACGCCCAACTCGCCACCCTGCTCACCGAGCGTTACAGCGAGAAAGAGCTGGTCGAGTTCGTGCGTTCGCTGCGCGAGCCGGGATTCCCACTCGCTGGCGATCAGGCGCTGGCCGAGGCAGGGCCGTGGCTGGGCCAGCTCGGGCTGACCCAAGCGCGGCACCCGGAACTGTTCCCCATCTCGGTCACCGATATCGCGCGCCGGCTGGCCGAGCGCGGGCAGTTGACCGTCACAGATCGAGAGAGGCTGGCCGCCGCACCGGATCCCGAGCTGCTGTTGACCGAGATCACCCGAGCAGCGCCATCGCTGTCCCCGACAGCCGCGGCCGACCTGCTGAGCGTCTTCCTTCAGATCAGCCATGGTCCGGTCACCAACGGTATAGACCGCGAACCGCCGATCGAATTGCTGCTCTCCCGAGCCGACAGTGCGCAGCGGCACCGCTGGTTGGACGACATGCTGACCTCTCTACAAGCCCGAGGGGCCGCAGCCGACCAGTTGCCGATGGCGGTCTGGTCGGCTTTGGGCGCGCTCGCACCGAACGAGGCGGCATTGCCCGCCGAGATTCGAGAACGCTGGGGGGCACTCTACGCGGCCGCTCCGACGCTTGACCCTCGGCTCCGGTTGTTGCTGCCGCCGGTCAGGACCACCGAACGCGTCAATCCGAAACCATCGAGTGAACCCGAGCCGGTGCGGAGCGCACCTCACCGGCCCAGGTGGCGCCAGCGAAGTAGCCCGGTCCCCCCCTCGCACGTCGGAGGAACGAGCCCGACGCACAGCCAGCCCGAAGCCGAAGAGCACGGCGACTGGCTGGTATGGCTCAAGTCCGTCCCCACAGTGCTCGTAGTGGTCGCCGTCGTGGTCGTGGTCGTGGTCGTTGTCCTGTGTCTCGTGTGGATGACGCCGGGAGGGCATTGATGATCCACATCGTCGACGTCACCAGCCGCCGACACGCGCCAGAGCTGGTGACGGCTGTCAAGCATCGTGGGTTGACCGCCACCGAGGGTGACGAACGCGATTTGGCATATGCCTCCGACGGGCTCATGCTGGTGCTGCCAGCGGAACTCGATACGCATCCAAAGCAGCCCGAGGAGCTGCTGTTCCGGATTGAACGATTAGCCACCCAACCTCGGCGCCGGGATGAGCCGCGGGCACGCCTGGTCGTGGTGTGGTCGGTACGGCGCCGCGACCGCCCCGTGCTGGCGACCCCACACGATGGCCTGGATGAAACTCGCGATGGGCGACGCCGAGGTGGCTGGAACGCCGCCGCGCTGTTTCTCGGCGAGACTTGGCGGCGCGAATACACCCACCACCGCGGCGACGAGGGCGCGGCCGCGCGCTGCCTCAGCAACCGGATCGAGACGCTGTTCGCCGCCGGCAGCCACCAACACCTCGCCGGCGCCGTAGCCGCCGATGTGTGCGCCGACCTGCGCGCACTGGACCCGCTCGTGCTGCACACGCTCTACGTCGAAAGGTCCGTGCGACCGACCCGTCCGCAGCCGAGCTGGGCCGGGCATGCCGCGGCCGCGGCCGCGATGGCCGTCCGAATAGCCGCCGATCAAACCAGGAGATTGGCATGCCGGTAAAGTTGGCGAATTGGGCGCGCGTCGTCGCGATCGCGTTCGTGTCATTCGTGATCGTTCTATTGATCGGCTGGTTATCGTCCAACCCCTCGCCGGCCAGCCAACCAATTCCCGGGTTCTCAGTTAGCATCGAAATTCATCGAGGCGACAAGAAGATACTTAACCAACCGACTGAATCAAATAAACTTGTCGGCCAGAACCCACCGCTCCTCATCACCATACTCAAATCTGACAATTCTTTTACGGTGGCTCGGATCGACCCTAAAACAGGTGTCGTAACTATAAGTCCACCCGTACAGCCCGGTGATTCAGTATGCATTAATCAGCCTACCGGCGGCTGGGTGGCAACTGGTGACCCGGAGCTGCGCGAGTCGCCACGCGAGACACCCAAAGATCTTCAATGTACCGTCCCACTCTCCGCCGACCGGCCACGGGTCTCTTTAGTCATTGAGGAGCACTGATGGGCCTCTCTGACAGGCTGAAGGATAGCCTCCCAGCGCTGGTTGGGGCGACACTTGGCGGAATCGCCGGGATAGTGACACTGATCCTGTTCGGCAGAGAACTCTCCTGGATGAGCTGGACACTGCTGATCCTGGCCGTGCTCGTTGTCGCGTTCGTCGCAGAAATAGCGCTAAGTCGCAATTTGCCGAAGGATCAGGAGAACTCCCAGAAGTCAAGAGCTCCCAATCCATGGGAAAAATCATCGTACCTAGACTCTTGCCACAAACAACTTGAGAGCTCGCCACCACCAAGAACCGATCGACAAGAGGAATGCCTGGGCCAAACCACCGAGTCAACGGAGCTGTCCACCGTGCCACCGGTATTGGACGCCGCAATCCCGGGCGGCCGGTGGTGGGAGGAGCAAACGGGAACCAGCGGACGCGGACACGGCTATCCAGCGTCACAGAACCGCACCAACGAGAAAACTTCGACCGGCATGGCCCCGCTGGGCCTATCCAGCTACGAGTCCCCAGTACAGATCGTGCAATGCCCGCAATGTGGCGGTTTCCAACTCGAATTCGCTCTTTCGAACCAGACATTCACATTTCGCTGCCTGACCTCGTCCTGCGGCAAAGAGTGGACCTGGCGGGCCGGAGAACCATGGCCGATCACCACATTGCGACCGCCACGACCAGCTCGTAAGCACTAAATAACTCTCATAGCTCAGCCGTAACAGGGGGAGATATCGATGTACAGCGAACAGGTCAGGCGCGCCAAACCCGGATGTATTGTGCTGCTGATCGACAGGTCGGATTCCATGAAACGCCCCTGGGCGGGCTCCAGGCTGACCCTGGCGCACGGCGCGGCCCGAGCGATCAACAATACGGTTATGGAACTGATCCTCCGGGCGACGATGGAGGAGGACGAAGAACCGCGGCGTTACTTCGATATCGGCCTGTTCGGCTACGGCGTCCGTCCGATCCAGGGCGGAGAGGGCGTCGAGTCAGCTTTTGGCGGAAGACTCGCTCAACGAGGAATTGTACCGTTGCCGGAGGTGGCCGCCAATCCATTGGCGATTCGGAAAGAACCATCACCCGATGTCGGTGGCCTGCCGTCGGAGATGCCGGTATGGGTCGAGCCGGTGAACGGTCAGAGAACCCCGATGTGCCAGGCCATGGCGGTCGCCGGCAGCCACATCTACGATTGGGCGCAGAAACATCCGGACTCGTTTCCGCCAATCGTCATCAACATCACCGACGGCCTAGTCACTGACGAGCCCTACGAAGGCGCCGACCTCGCCGGATGGGCCAGGAGGTTGGCCAACATCGCGACCCGCGATGGCGCGACGTTGTTATTCAACATCTATTTGTCCCATGAGCAGGCACCAACAAGCTGGTTCCCGGTCACCTCGGCCGGCCTACCCCGCCCGGTCGGAACGAACCTGTGGGATATCAGCAGCGAGCTACCTCCACCAATGGTTCAGAACGCCCGCGACGAAGGGATCGACGTTCAACCCGGAGCGCGCGGCATGGTGATGAATGCTGATCTCGCGGCACTGACCAAGTTCTTGGCGATCGGGACCACGGTTGAAGAGGCGAACGACTGAGCTGACCGTCGTGATCACAACTCGGATGGTGGCGTTCAAACAGGTTAAAGATGGCAACCTGGACCACGACTGGGAGGACGGCGCGGGCTACAGCCAGCTTGACCCTCGCTCGGGGCGCGCGCGCTGCGTTGTGTTGGACGGCGCCTCCCAGGCTTTCGGCGCGATCCGCTGGGTGAGTCAGCTGGTGGACTCCTTCGTCGGCAGGACAGCGGACGGACCCCAGCGGGTCGACACCAACCATGTCATGGAATGGCTCAGCCGGATGCAACAGGTTTGGGCACAAAACGCACCCACCAGCTCGAGCATTTACGCGCGGCGCCGGTTAGAAGAGGGCTCGTTCGCAACGATGTTGTTGTGCGAGATCGACGGGTTGCGGACAGCGCCTTCCTGGACGGCGGCCGCCCTGGGTGACACGGTGCTTTTCCACGTGCGAGGTGGACGGTTACTGACGCATTTCCCATCATTGGAGCTGACCGGGTTCGGACGCCGTCCGCATGGGGTGCACACCCTGCCTGAGAGACTCAATAAGATGCGGGATCGGTTGCACGTCACGCACGGGAACCTCAAGCTAGGCGACCAGCTCTATATCGCCACCGACGCGGTGGCCGAATGGATTCTGCGGACCTGTGAGCACAGCGGTCCCCGGCTGTGGCGCGAACTGGACTCACTGTCGCATCCGGAAGCCTTCACCCGACTCATCGCGGATCGGCGCACAGCCGGCGACCTCAAGAACGATGACGCCACGCTGCTGCGGGTGAACATCAGCTCCGGCGGTCCAGACTCGCTAAGGATAGCCCAATGACCAGCTTTCCGAGCGCGTTGGATTATATGCGCGCGGTGCAGAACCCGAAGACGGTATTCCGCGATCCCACACTGCAGAACGCGGTCTTTCGCGTACACCCCACTTACCAGGTGCCGCGTCCGTTGCGCGGTAGCCACGCGGTGGTTTTCCGGGCGACGGTCAGCGGCCAGGAACGGGCGCTGCGCTTCTTTCTGCATGACGTCGGCAGACCCGATCACTACCGGGCGCTGGAGCGGTGGATCACCGCAGCGGATCTGCGCGGCAACATCGCCCCACCCAGCTGGACCGACAATGCGATCCTGGTCAAGAACCGACGCTGGCCGATGGTGAATACCGAATGGATCGAGGGTCAAACGCTGGACTCTTACATCACTGGCCTGGCCCGCGATCACGACGCGCGGGCGCTGGCCAACCTTGCCGTGGAATGGCGCAGCCTGATCCACACATTGCAGTGCGCCACTTTCGCCCATGGCGATTTGCAACATGGCAACGTGCTGGTCAACCAGCGCCAAGCGATACGCCTAGTCGACCTCGACTGGGCCTGGATTGGAGAGTTTGCTAACCAACCGGCTCCGAGAACGGCCGGCCATAAGAACTACCAGCTCAGGGAACACGAATGGGGTCGGTGGATGGATACCTTCCCAGGCTTGGTGGTCTACACCGGCCTGCTCGGGTTGGCTACACACCCTCAGTCCTGGAGGGACGAATGGACCCAAGACAAGGTCCTGTTCACTGAATCAGATTTCGCACCGCCGTTCACCACTCCCATCTGGCGTCGACTGGAGAGCATCGGCAATCCGCAGCTTGATCACGCACTTCAGGCGATGAAGGCATGTTGCACGCCGGGATGGCGGGCGCGGTGCTCGCTGGACGATTTGCTCAAACAACCCCAGATTATTATCCCTAACAGACGCTGGTGGGAAGAGTTCGAGCATCGCACGCAACCGACCCCGGTTAATAACGACGAACCACCCAAGATCGATCCGGACGAACCAGTCATTCCCAACCCGTACTGGTACAAAAATCTCGATCAGAAGAATGCTCAGCCCCGCGCCAAGCCGAAATGGCCACACGCGATCTTTCTTGGCGTGATCTGGGGAGTAGTTATCGGTGAAATCGTGGCGGGCAGCGGCGGCGGGTCCGAGGCGATTGTAGTGGGATTGTTGGTCGGGCTGCTTACCATAGTTGTAGTAATCGCTGTCACATCGCGCAAATAATGGCGATCAGCGGCCGTGGTAGTGCTCGTCGTTGGCGCGAAGACCATCGGCGACCAGCGCGAGCCAGTTCGCATCCTCGATTGCCGATTGCATTCGTTCCACAGCTTGGCGCAACATCGTGGCCGCGTTGTCCAGAACGCCGGAGGTCACTTCCATCTGTTGGGCCGCCACCGTGAACGGTCGCTCACCCGCGCTGACCGCCGCGCTGTGGTCGGCTGTTCGCTCGACGAGCAGCACACTGGCCCGCATCTGTTCGCTAGCTAGCTCAATCGCCTCGCGCACCTTCGATGCGGCTTCCAGGGTGGTCGACACCAGTTCCGCCAGCGGCGGGGTGGCTTGCCCGACCACAGCCGCGGTTTCCCGAATCCGCTCATCCAGCGAAGCGAGCACTGGGAGTTGCGCGCTGACCTCCGGCAACGCGTCCGCCACCCGCGTAGCTACCGCACGCAGCCGCTCTACCGTGTCCGCCGAGGCAGTGATCTGCTCAGCCGCTAGGCCCAGGCGCCGCGCCGCCCACGATATTTCGCCGGCCGCCCGCGCCACGGGATCCTCTTGCCGTACCTGGCGAGCCGCGTCACGCAGCTGCGCGATCGCAGGCAGGAGATCAGTTTCGATTCGTTGGAGGCCCCGGCCGCAGGCGGACGCTACCCACGTCGTTCGGATCTGAAGGCCACTAACGCTCAGTAACCCGATCAGTATTACGACGATCAATCCAAGAAATATCGGTGCGGCCCCGCCTAGTGACTGCTGCGTCGCAACCACGAGCTCCAGACTTACCAGCCCGATCATGGTTGATCCCAGAGCCGCAAGCACTGGCCAGGCTCGCGAAACGCCCGGATCTCTCTGTCCGGTCAGCTCACGGAGTCCGCCCGGTCTGGCCAGCCGCCAGATCAACAGATCATCGCCAGGGTCCGAACCAGCCGCCCCGGCGGCCCAAATCCGCTGGAGCTCGGACTGACAGTGTCCGAGGATTCGCCCCTCGGTCACGTTCGGATCACCAAGCTCCTCCCTCGCGGCCTGCAGCAACTGATTCACCGCCTGGAGATGAGGCGACAGGACGGCACCCGGAGCGGATGAACCGGGTCTCCCAACGCCAGCCGGCTGGTGACGTGGCGGATCGAGCGGGACCTCGCGGTGCGTTGAGGGTTCGGTTGGCGGAGTCGATGGAACTGAGATTGTCGGTGGGGGCGACACCGGCGGCTCCGCCGGCATGACCTTCGTAGCGTTTCGCTCGAGGCGCGGTGGCGCCAGGATCGGCGGTTCGGCGCCGATCGGCGGCTGAACCGCGGCGGGCTCGGCCGGATGGGTGGCTTGCCCGTCGGTCCTCTCCCACCACGGTCGGCGAGGGACCGCACGCGAGGGTTCCTCGTTATCAGACACATGTGGACTGGTGATAAGCCGCAGCTTAACGATGAGCCCGGTCGATACGCCACCGCCGGCCGGTGCGCCCGCCGGCTGACTAAGACATACTCAGGCGGCCTGCCGTCAACGCATAGCGCGACGGCCGGACAGCGCACGGCCGAGGGTGAGCTCATCGGCGAACTCCAGATCGCCACCCATCGGCAGTCCGGAGGCCAGCCGGGTCACGGTCAGCCCAGGGAAGTCGCGGAGCAAACGCAACAGGTAGGTAGCGGTCGCTTCGCCCTCGGTGTTCGGGTCCGTGGCGATGATGATCTCGGCGATCTCGGTTTCGTCGGCGGCCGGGCCGGTGCCGCCGATGCGGGCGACCAGCTGACGGATGCGCAGCTGATCGGGCCCGACGCCAGCCAACGGATCCAAAGCGCCGCCGAGTACGTGGTAGCGGCCGCGGAACTCCCGGGTGCGTTCCACCGCGAGCACGTCTTTGGGCTCCTCGACCACGCACACCATCGTCACGTCACGTCGGATGTCGTAGCAGTATCGGCAGCGCTGCTTCTCCGAGACGTTGCCGCACACCTCACAAAACCGCACGCCCTGCCTGACCCGCTGCAGCGCGTCCTGCAACCGCCCGATGTCCGCCGGGTCGGCGGACAGCAGGTGGAACGCGATCCGCTGCGCGCTCTTCGGGCCGATCCCCGGCAACGTGCCCAGCTCGTCGATCAGGTCCTGGACCGGTCCTTCGAACACGGTGCCGCGCCGAATCAGCCGCCGAGACCAGGCAAACCCAGCCCGCTGGCCAGCTCACCCAGCGGGCCCAGCTTCTGCGCCTGCAGCTGCTTGGCCGCCCGCGCGGCGTCGGCCAGAGCGCCCAGCACGAGGTCCTGCAGCGTCTCCACATCGGCCGGATCGACGACCTTGGGATCGATGGCGATGGCGGTGACCTCGCCAGCGGCCGTTGCGGTGACTCTGACCAGGCCGTTGCCGGCCTGGCCGGTGACCGTGGCGTTAGCTAGTTCGTCCTGCGCGGCGACCAGGTGTCGCTGCATCTTTTGAGCCTGCTGCATGATCATTTGCATGTCGGGCTGCCCCGGTCCGACCACGATTGCGCCCCCTGTCATGACTTCGGCCTGACGCGGCCGTCCACCCAGCGTAGCGCCGCCTCCTCAGCCTGGGCGCCGCGTCCCCGGGTCGATACGAGAGAGCAACTTGGGGCCGCGCCATCCCCGACGGATTGTTCTCACCAGTCCATGCGATTGTGTCCGCTGTGTCACGTGCACGGGTTGCCGCCCTAGTGGGGTTGGCCATCTTGCTCGCTGGTTGCGGCAGCGACGGCGGCACGCCTCGGACTCCGACGCCCCGCGTCTCTTCCGAGAACGTGGGGTCAACCAACGATGGTGATCCAGCCAGCGCCGGGTCGGCGGGCACGACCAGCGGCCGCAAACGCATTGTCCTGTTAGATCCCGGGCACAACGGCGGCGACGACCCCGTCGAGCTCAACAGGCAGGTGACTGACGGGCGTCAAGGTACCAATGCGTGCAACACCGCCGGAACGTCCACCGACGACGGCTACCCGGAACACAGGTTCGACTGGGACGTGGCCAAGCGGGTGCGAGCGCTGCTCAATGCGAACGGAATCATCGTCGCGATGACACGGGAGAACGACACCGGAGCGGGCCCGTGTGTCGATGTTCGAGGGACGATGGCCGAGAAAATCGGCGCGGACCTGATGGTGTCCATTCACGCCTACGATGGCCCGCCGACCGGCAGCGGCTACCACGTCTCCTACAGCTCACCCCCGCTCAACGAGTATCAGGGCCAACCTTCGCTGTCGTTGGCTACCGCGCTGCGGGATGCGCTGCGCGGCGCCGGCCTCCAGCCTTCCTCGCACTCGGGAACCGCTGGCCTGCTACCACGTGCCGACCTCGCCGGGCTGAACTTGGCGCGGCGGCCCGCCGCATTGGTGGAATGCGCGAACATGCACAACCCGCAGGAGGCGGTCGTGATCTCTAACGCGATCGGGCGGCAACGGTACGCCAACGCCATCGCCGCCGGCATCATGGCCTGGCTCAGCGGCCACTAATCGGTTAGGAGTCACGGGCCAAGAATCAGTTGAGTCGGCTCCGCGAGTGGCGTCCCGCGTTTTTCTAACGAGCAAGCCAATACGTTCAGAGACGGCCATCCATCGCGCGGGCGCCGAGCTGGGCGGCGAGCAGCTCGATCGCCACTTCCTCCGGATCGCGCCGAGGGGCATCATCAGGGTGGGCGGTGGCCGCTTCGGCGAGCATCTCTTCTTCGTCCTCGTCTGAGGGCGGCTCTGGTGGCGGTGGTTCGGACGACGCCGACCTGCGAGGCACGGCCGTCGGCGAGGATCGACGGGCTGGTGTCGCCGACGCGGCGGGCGGGCTCGACGCGGTCGACACAGAAGCTTGGCCACCGCCGCCGTCGTAGTCGCAACGCACCTTCCAGTCCACGCCGAGCACGGTATGCAGCGCGGCCGAGACCACGTCGGTGTTGCGCTGTTCGGACAGTCGGCGGGCCAGGGGCGCTGACCCAATGGTCAATACCAGTGTTCCGCCGTCCACCGCCTTGATCCCAGCGTTGACCAGTAGCGCGCCGGTGCTGCGGCTGGCGTCCTTGGCGACCGCGAGCACGTCTGGCCATATCCGTCGGACAGCGGCGGCGTCGAGCGCACCGGAGCGCCGCGGCTCGGGCTCGGCCGAAGCGGCCATCCGCGTCGGCCGCTCTGCCCGCGGCTGTGACTCTGCCCGCAGCTGTGACTCTGCCCGCGGCTGTGGCTGGGCGCGCGACAGAGGTTCCGCCCGCGACGAGGATGACGTCGACGGCCGGCGAGCGGACGAGGACGACGGTTCGACGACAGGCGTCGAGCTGGCCGTCGACGGCGTGGCGGCCACGGACGGACCTGCGGCGGCCGGAGCGATATCTATCCGCCGCTCCATCCGCTCAAGCCGTTGCAGCAGCGCGGCGTCGGCCGTCGATGCGGCCGGCAGCAGCATCCGCCCGCAGAGCAGCTCAAGCAGCAACCTGGGCGCCGTTGCCCCCCGCATCTCGGTCAACCCGGTGTGCAGGATCTCGGCGTACCGGCTGAGCGTTGCCGCGCCCAGTCGCCCAGCCTGGTCTGCCATCCGAGCCAACTCATCGGCCGGGGCGTTCACCAACCCTCGGGCAGCCGCCTCAGGAACTGCCTGGATCAGCATCAGATCACGCAGCCGCTCTAACAGCTCGGTGGCGAAGCGGCGCGGGTCATGGCCAGCCTCAACCAGCCGATCCACGGCCTGGAACACCGCCGCCCCATCCGCCGCGGCCAACGCATCGACC
This sequence comes from Pseudonocardia sp., assembly GCA_019244295.1. GTDB lineage: Bacteria > Actinomycetota > Actinomycetes > Mycobacteriales > Pseudonocardiaceae > Pseudonocardia. The sequence goes on along the minus strand of JAFASX010000159.1, from coordinate 5,614 downwards.
GCGTCGTCGATCAGCGCAACATCCGTGACCCCGAGCAATGCCACCGCACGCTCGTAGGTCACCCCCTCTGGGCCAGCTCCGGACAACAGCTGATCCAGCACCGACAGCGAGTCGCGCGCGGAACCCCCGCCAGCCCGGATGACCAATGGAAAGACTGGCGCCGCGATTGTGACGTTCTCCTCCGCGCAGATTCGCTCCAACAGTCCACGCAGCGTGCCCGGTGGGATCAGCCGGAACGGATAGTGGTGGGTGCGCGACCGGATCGTCGGCAGCACCTTGTCCGGCTCAGTGGTAGCGAACACGAAGACGAGGTGTTCTGGCGGCTCCTCGACGATCTTGAGCAGGGCGTTGAAACCCTGCGGGGTGACCATGTGCGCCTCGTCGACGATGAACACTCGGTAACGGGACTGGGCGGGAGCGTAGAACGCCCGATCCCGCAGTTCCCTAGCATCGTCCACTCCCCCGTGCGAGGCCGCGTCCAGCTCGATCACGTCGATGTTGCCGGGCCCTTCCGGGGCCAGCGCCATGCAAGACGGACATATTCCGCACGGATCCGGCGTCGGGCCCTGCTCGCAGTTCAGCGAACGGGCGAGAATTCGCGCCGAGGATGTCTTGCCGCAGCCACGCGGGCCGGAGAACAGGTAAGCATGGTTGATCCGGCCGGCGGCCAACGCGGTGCGCAGCGGCTGCGTGACGTGCTCCTGCCCGACCAGATCGGTGAAGCTCGCCGGGCGGTACTTGCGATATAGAGCCAGCGCCACGCCCGCGAGGTTACCCGGACACCCCGACAGCATTCCGAGCGCTCAGGCACTCTCGAAATTCGAGCTTGAACCCGCTCACCGACGGTATGCCGAGCCAGACGTGGACCGGCTCTACCGGGTGCTTGCGCTGCGTGAACTCGGGCCGCGCTATCCGCGTCATCGAGCAACATGTATCGGGAGAACAGCGAGCTGATGGTTCAGCGAGGTGGCCTGGCACCCGAGCTGATCGCATACGTCAAGCGGGTGAACGCGGCCGCTGTGGAGTGAACTCGCCAGCAGGTCCCCTACATGAAACATGAGGGGACCCCGCGCACCCGCCAGAGCCCGTTGACCCTTGCTGCCTTCCGGCCCTGGGGGGGTTCACAGGTTGGACGCCGCACGGGATCCAGGGCCTAGTGTAGGGGCAACCCGCCGCAGGCTTACAGACCGGGCGGTCCAACCGGGCGTCCAGCGGGCGGAGCGCTAAACTCCCAGCTGGAGGATTCGCCTAGTGGCCTAGGGCGCACGCTTGGAAAGCGTGTTGGGTGTTACAGCCCTCGCGGGTTCGAATCCCGCATCCTCCGCCACCTGACCAGCGGGAACGGCGAACCGCTGTGCCCGTCCAGCGGCCCGCCGTCCAGGCTGGTTGCATTTCTGGTGGCAAATGCCCTGTCAGGCGGCCGGCGTTGCCCCGTCCGCTGACGGCTCCTCCCCTGTTGTCCGACCCTCGATCGGTGGCTTCCAAAGCAGTCCGCCGATCTGCTGCGCGACGTCACGCCGGATGGAGGCGATGACGTGTTGGTAGCGAGCCGCCATCGCGGTGCTCGACCATCCCATGATCGCCATGACGGTCCGCTCCGGTACGCCGAGTAGGAGGAGCACAGTCGCCGCCGTGTGACGGGCGTCATGGAGCCGTCGCTCGGGGACCTCTGCACGGCCGAGTAGGCGCTTCCACTCGTGGTAGTCGGTGCTCGGGTTGATCGGCTGGCCACGTCGGGTGGTGAAGACGAACCCCGTGTCAGTCCACAGCTCACAGGCGACTTCCGCTTCCTTCGCCTGCTGCGCGTGGTGCTGCTTGAGCAACTCGATCACCGGGTCCGGCAAGCCCATGCCCCTCCTCCCTGCCCGAGATTTCGTAGCGGCGGTATCAGGTCGCCCCTTCTTCCTGGCCGGGCAATACCCGGCCGACCTCCCGCAGGGCTTGTCGCAACCGTGGGCCCAAGTCCAATGCCGCTAAGTTAAGGATCGTTTCCGCAGGTCCAGAGCGGTTTTCGGTGTCGAAGATGGCATGATCCGCAGCCTCGCGTCACGCGCCGCACCGGCGCTACCTAGGGTTTCGTTGATCACATGCTCCCGAAGGGATCAACTTGGTCATGCATCGCTCCTGGTCAAAGCATCTACATCTGCCCTGACCAGGCCACATGTTTCACCAAGCGGCAGTGCCGCCGGAACAAACGATCGTCATGACGCGACGCTAGCTCCACGCACACGTTGTGTACGCCGCACACGTGCTGCAGCGTGTGTGCGGCGTACACACGGTGTGTGCGAGCGTGAGCCGTTCGCTCATGCCCACATCATGTGTTACTCATCCCCGTGCTCCGTCCCCCAATGCCGCGTAATAAGGATCGTTTCCGCGGGTCAGGAGCGGCTTTGGGTGTCGAAGATGACGTGATCCGCAGCCTCGCGCCGCACTGGCGCTACGTGGGGTTTCGTTGATCTTATGCTCCCGAAGGGATCAGCTTGGTCATGCATCCCCCCGGTCAAAGCGTCTACATCCGCCCTGACCAGGCCAAATGCTTAACTAAACGGCATTGGCACCATGTCCGTGGATGTCCAGCACCGACACGCCGAACCAATCCGTGACAATCGCGAACATAATACCGAACCACAAACCCTAACAGATTTACTCACACACTAAACACGCAGAGAGTCAACTCAAACCATCAACCGTACGTGCGTCCCGCAACAAGACTCCCACCCCTAACTTAACGGCATTGCGCCAAGCCATCACGACGTCAGCGCACGACGCGCCCACAGTTTCATTGACCCACGAGCGCCGCGCCAGCGGCATCAGCATCTCTTAACCAACGCCGCATGCGGCGGTGTGAAGCCATCCCCCGCAAAACGGCTCCGCAAGACCTACCCCCATCTCAGACGCAGTTACAACAGCAAACGAAGCCCAACCTCCATCGGACCTCCTTCCGCGCTCGTGGCGCACGATCATCACCCAAGTTCGACTAATGCACCAACAATTCAATAAGCTACTCGACAGTAACGACAACTTGCCCGGCCGGTAGTGGACATCTCGGTTGTCGTCGAAGTCGGGTGGTGGCAGGTCGTCGTCGGGGTTGCGCCAGATGTTGGCGCCCTCCACCCAGATCTCCCGCCGCCGGATCCCCCTGTGCCCCGCTCTCCCACGTCGCGCAACGCAACAGCGTCCGATCGGCTAGGCTGCCCCGGGTGGATGCCACTGACACCTGGGAGCCCCAGCCCGGGGTGCCCCTGCCCCCGATGCAGAGGGCCAAAGCGGACGCCATCCTGGCCGAGCTAGTCTCCGAACGCGGCGCACCTACTCTGGAGCATTACCGCCGGGTCTACCGCAGCATCGGCGTGGCCTGGCCCGGTGACGACGAAATCCGACGTCTCTACCCGGTGGCTGACGCCGCGTTCGCCGGGTGATTGACGGGAAAGTCATCGACCCCAGCGCCCTTGTCGTCTATGTCCGGGGCAGTGTGGCGATGGGCTCGCGGCTGGCCGCTGCCAAAGAACTCGGCATCGTGCTCTACGTCCCCCGCGCTAGCGGTGATCGAAGTCCGCACGTATGAGTAGTGTATCTAAACACCGACATCCTGCTGTCGCTACTACTCGACCATCCCTCCGTGATCTATGCTGAGCTTTCGTCAGCCGACGCGCTGAAGGTGATCCACCTATTGGACGAGTCCCGAGCCTGGGACGGCATCGCCGGACAGGTGATCCTGTGGTGGCCCGCCAACGGGGCTGGCCCGTGCTGACCACCGACCCAGGCCGACTGCAGCGCATCGCACCAGACCTGGAGATCGACCTGCTGTAACACCTCTTGATCATCTGCGGCGTGACGGCTCCAGCTCGCACCGGCGTGTGAGGCGAAGGCCGGGGCTTCCTCAAAGGTCTCGCCGGTGGCTCTCGGGCGCGTTCTCGGGCGACACGGGTGAGGGGCACTGGCGTTGTTCGGTATGTCCCTGCTGGCCGCGGCCACCGCGCTGCACTTGGCCGTCGCCGAGGGGGGAGATCACCGCCTGTGGTCGGCTCGCGTCCGCCATCCAGCCGCCGCGTGATCAATACGTCCACGCCGGTGACCGTCCCGGTCCCTATGACAACGCCTGGCGGGAGGCCGTCGCCCAAACCGAGGCCGCCATGATCACCGCGCGCACCGATCGCGAAGTCGCCCGGCTGCCGAGCCGGCCGGAGCGGCCGGTGGCCGCCGCCGTGGTCGAGCCGGAGGTGGCGCGGGTGGAGATGCCGGACGAGATCGCACGGCACCTGCTTGACCACGAGGGCGGCCTGGGCGAGGTGGAGCGACAGGCTCTGCGGCAGGGACGCACGGTCCGACGTGGCCAGGGCTACAGCCTCATGTCACCGCAGCGCCGCGGGTCCACGAGGCACTGCTTGCCGCCGCGGTGGCGTTGAATGCCGAGGGCGCGTCCTCGGCGGCACAGATCGTCGAGCAACCCGGCCGCATCGGGGTGCAGGGTGAGGATCTCGGTGCGAGCCAGGTCGGGCAGCAACAGCGTCAATCCTGGGGTACGTGCCCAACCGACCCAAGCTTGGATCACCACCAAGCCCTGGACCCATGCCAAAACCGCGCTGGCGTCAAGGACCTTGCCGGTGACCTCCGAGGGTGCTTGCGGCGTGTTCAGGATGCGTCCGCCACGACCTGCATGCGGCGCACAACCTCATCACCGGGCCACGGCAGGCCCTCAATGTCGTAGATCCGCCGGTAGTCGGCCAAGCTGGGCGCTCCGAACCGCCTCGCCATCCGCCGTTCGATCATCAGCCCGCGTTCGTCGTCGGACAACCCACCGGCGGGGACAATGTCGGCGATCGGCTGCCCATCACGCACCACCCGCACGATCGCACCGTCGGCCGCCCGGCGGAAGGCCTCAGCAACCCCGCGCGGATCGTCCGGCGAGACCTCGAACGCTGCACTCACGGGCGAAGTGCAGCGCTCACGGCTCGTGAATCGACACGAGCCGGAACCGCCGAGCGGTCAACGCCCGAGGACATTTCCCCAAGGAACAAGCCGCACTCAAGTGTGTCTACCTGGCGATCATAAGCCTGGACCCCACCAGCACCGACCAGCGACGCTGGTCCAACCGCTGGATCGCCGCGCTCAACGCCTTCGAGATCGCCTTCGACGGACGCCTGTCCGCCGAACGGAAGTAACCCGTTACCAAGCATCCGGCTCTCCGCGTGTCGTCGTTGATCACCGGGTGGTTGGTTCGGTGATGGCCCACGGGGTTGGTATCCGAATGCCGCGATAGCGGTATCGGGTGACCGCGACGCTGGATGCGCCCTGGGGAAACCACCCCGTTATGAGCGAAACGCCAGCCCTGATCACAGAACTGGCGGGTGGGGCCTCCCGCCAGGAGATACGCCCGTGCTTGCGGCGTATTCGGTTTTGGTCGGTCTCGGAGGTCAGGGCCCGAGGATCGCTCGAATCTGGTCCGCGGCCCGCTTCGCGACTCGTTCGTCGAGGACCGCGATCGGCTCGTCGGCACCGGCGAACCAGCCGGGCCCAACCGTGAACGGCGCACCGGTCAACGCGACGCCGACCGGCCCGAGATCGCACAGGATCGCGTCACCGGACAACCGTTCGGAGACGACTTCGACGATGA
>JAFASX010000132.1 GCA_019244295.1 Pseudonocardia sp. | reverse complement strand
TCGGTGGCGGCACCCAGGATTACCCGGAGGGCTTCCCGGTAGAGCTTACGTGGCCAGCGGATGATGCCTCGTTCGATCTTGCCTACATAGTTGGCGTCGAGGGCCACCATCTCGTGGTGGTGCTCCCAGATGTAGGTGTTGACCAGTTCGGCGAGTTCCTGGCGGGACAGGCCCTCGTCCGGGTAGGTCAGTGAGGCGGTGCGCTCCCGTGCCGCCCGAAACCGGTCATTCGCAATGGCCAAACCTGCCTCCCCAGTTGGACGTGCCCCACATCATCAGCGACACCACGGGCCTACGCCAAATCGGATGGCCCCTGGGAAGGATCCGAACTTTCCTCTCAACTTTCCCCTGACACCCCGTGATCATGGGTACCAGCTGCGTGTTCGTAGCCGGGAGGGTTGAGGTCACGCCCACCCCGCTTCGCCCAGCGTCATCAAAGGGGTGGCGATGAGCGGCGACGGCCCCGTTCCTGGCCGCGCGGGGTCGTCGCCGTCCATAACCCGTGTCGGCTCCCGGCGGCCGGCTGGTCACCACCCAGCCTTGAGGAGAACATCCACCGTGCCCGCTCCACCACCACGACCCCCCACCGACGACGGCACCCACATTCCCCTCTGTGACATTCCGCTACGAGACGTCGACGGCACCGACATTCCCCTCCAGTGCCGGGTTGAACAGGTCGCGGTGGACCAGGCCCGTGGGGCGCTGCCGTCCCGGTTGCACCAGCAGGGCGAAGTCATCGGCCGGAGCGCCCACTGGGTGTACGTGCGCTTCGAGTGCGAGCACTCGGTGATCGCCCTACGGCCCCACCTCATACGCGTGCTCGAGGCGCCGAGTGGTTACTGATGCCGGACCACACGGGACACCCAGCACGGCATCGACCCGGCAACATCGACCGTACCGATGCCTAGGGTGGACGTGCCGTTGCAGTTCCCGACTCAGACGCCGGCCGCACGACCGCGTCTGCTTGGGACTGCCAGAACTGTCTCACTCAAGCTGACTGAGTCGCTCAAGCTGACAGGGGAGACCGCTGGCTGGTGCAACGCTGAGTGGGGGTCAGTGCCGGCGGGTGGGGTCCAGCTGATCAATCACGCGCCCTGGCCGTGTAGTCTCCTCACTGATCCACTGAACAGTGCCATCACGAGAACTCACCACTCCGCTACCCGCTAGGCCGGGGCGATCCCCGGCGAGAGCGGGGTAAGTACGCCAGTGTGGCTCAGCGACTTGCCGGTGGTCTCCGGGGCGAGCAGTTGGGACACCCCGGCGCCGATCACGCACATCGCCGCCCCGGTCACCATGCACCACGACAGGCCGAGGGTCTCGATCCCGACCGGGAGCAGGAACGTGCCCGCCGCAGCCCCGATCCGGCTGAACGCGTTGGTGATGCCTACCCCGGTGGCCCGCACCTCAGTCGGGAACACCTCGATCGGGTACACGGCGGTGAGGTTGCCGGTCAGGGCGTTGCAGAACGCGAAGACCGCGAAGGCACCGACCAGCGCCATCGGGGGCGCACCGGCCCACAGCCCGATGACCAGCAACGCCACCGCCATGACCCAGAATGGGCCGATCAGCTGCTTGCGGCGCCCGATGAGCTCGATCGTCAGCATGCCGGCGATCGCCCCGATGAACGCGATGCCGTTGGCGAAGATCGTGCCGGCCTTCTCGTTCAGCTTCAGCGACTCGAACACCTTCGGGGCGAACGTGAAGATCGCGAAGTACGGCGTCACCACGCAGATGTAGAAGGTGCTGACGAAGAAGGTGCGCGAGCGCATCCCCGGGGCGAACAGCTGCCGCCAGCCGGCCTCGTTCTTGGTGTCCGAGCCGTAGTCAGCTTCGGCCATGTGCTCCTCGCCGCCGAGGTAGCGGTCGATGATCGCGCGGGCATCGTCGGTGCGCCCGTGCAGCATCAGCCAGCGCGGCGACTCGGGCAGCCCGATACGCAACCCCAGCACGACCAGCGCTGGGATCGCGCTGGTGGCCAGCGTCGGCCGCCAGCTCCAGCCCAGGCCGTCCAGCAGGCCGTAGGCGGCCGCCACCGAGGCCAGATAGCCGCCGTACCAGAAGACGAGCATGTAGGATACCCGGCGGCCACGTCCGTGCGCCGGCACGAACTCCGAGAGCATCGACGAGCCGATGGAGTACTCGCCGCCGATGGCGATACCCAGCAGCAGCCGGACGACGAACAGCTGCCAGCCCTGGGCGACGAATGCTTGCAGCACGCCGAGGACGACGAATGCGCAGATGTCGATCAAGAACAGCAGTTTGCGGCCCAGCCGGTCGGTAAGGAAACCGCCGATCGGCGCGCCGAAGAAGATGCCGATCAGCGACGACGCCCCGATCAGGCCGGCCCACACCGGCGAAATCCCCAGCTCTTTCGACAGTGGTACCAACACCACGCTGAGCACCCCGAGGTCGAACCCGTCAAGGCCTTCACCCCACGCTGTGGCCAACGTCAGCCGCCGTAAGAAGCGCCTGTCGCCGAATTCCTTTGTGCTTTTCGTGACCTGCGCCATATCGCACCCCTCTCGCCCCGGCTATCCCGGTTTCGCAAAAGTAACCGCCGCACCGGGCCACCGCAGCTGGAGGATTCGCCCGACTTCGCATATCCGGCCTGCTCTTGCGGGTTCACTCGCCCCGCCACACCGGAGCACGCTTCTCCGCGAACGCCCGCGCACCCTCCCGGGCAGCGGCTGAGCCGAACACCGGCCGCATCAGCTCCTCCTGGCGTTTCCAGCGCGTAACCTTCCACGGCGGCGATCATCGGTTTGGTCGGCGGCGTGGTCGTGATGCCGGCCAAACCACGGTTGCCGATCATTGGGGTTTCACCGGCCAGGAAAGCCTTGAGGTCCATGCCGGCCGAGAACGTGCCACCGGCCCCGGTCAAGATGCCGACCGTCAGCGTGTTGTCGCTCTCCAGCTCATCCAGCGCGGCGGCCACCCTGTGCGCGAGCGCCGCGTTGAGCGCATTGCGTGCCTGCGGCCGGTTCATGGTGATGACGAGGATCCCGTCGTGGCGTTCGGCGCGCAGTTCGTCGCTCATGTCGTTCTCCTCTCAGCCAGCCCCGTCCGGAGATACGCTCGGCTGCTAGCGACTTCGTCACCGCGTACCCCGAATCTGGCGGAACTGTAGCTACTGGACGCGCTACTGCGTTCAGGCTGCTCGCAGGCCCGCCAAGTACCGGTCAACTCGCCCGCCCGGACTGAACGCGTAGGTTGAAAGGCATGCTGCCCTGGTCGTCCGTTCCGGTGCCGTCGGTTGCCGGTTCCGCGCCGCCGCTTCGGTTGTTTGACACCTCCTCTGGTGAGTTGCGCCCGACCGCCCCGGGTCCCATCGCGCGGATGTACGTCTGCGGCATCACCCCTTATGATGCGACCCACCTCGGTCATGCGGCGACTTATTTGGCGTTCGACCTGGTCAGCCGGGTGTGGCGGGACGCGGGGCACGACGTGCACTACGTCCAGAACGTGACTGACATCGATGATCCGCTGCTGGAGCGCGCGATTCGGGACCAGGATGACTGGGTGGTGCTCGGGATGCGCGAAACGGCGTTGTTCCGGGAGGACATGGAGGCGTTGCGGGTGCTGGCGCCGAAGCATTACATCGGCGCGGTTGAGTCGATCCCGGAGATCAACGAGCTGGTGATCAAGCTGCTCGCGGTCGGCGCCGCCTACCGGATCGACGACCAGCGGTATCCGGACATCTACTTTGACTGCACGGCCACGCCCGAGTTCGGTTACGAGTCCGGCTATGACGAGGCGACGATGCTGCGGCTGTCCGCGCGGCGCGGTGGCGACCCGGAGCGGCCAGGCAAACGCCATCCGCTGGATGCCCTGCTATGGCGGGCGGCTCGACCAAATGAACCGTATTGGGAGAGCGACCTCGGCCGAGGCCGGCCGGGTTGGCACGTCGAGTGCGCCGCGATCGCGCTGAACCGGTTGGGCACCCAGATCGACGTTCAGGGCGGCGGCTCCGATTTGATCTTTCCGCACCACGAATTCGGGGCCGCGCATGCCGAGGCGATCACCGGCGTGCATCCGTTCGCCCGACATTACTGCCACGCCGGCATGATCGCGCTGGACGGCGAGAAGATGTCCAAGTCGCGGGGTAACTTGGTGTTCGTCTCCCGGCTGCGGGCCGACGGAGTCGACGCGATGGCGATCCGGTTGGCGTTGCTGTCCGGGCACTGGCGAACCGACCGCGCCTGGGAACCGGCGCTGCTGCACCAAGCCCAAGCTCGGCTGGCGCTCTGGCGGGAAGCGGTGAGCCTGCGTACCGGGCCGGATGCGACGGACACGGTATCGCGAGTGCGTGTCCACCTCGCCGACGATCTGAACACTCCGCGTGCGCTGGCTGCTGTGGATGCCTGGGCCGCGGGCGCCCGCCAGCGCCGGGGACGTGACCCCGACGCTCCGGTGTCGATCCGGGCGGCGGTGGATGCGTTGCTGGGGGTGGCACTCTAGCAGGACACTAGGCCCATGGCGCGCAACGTGCTCGGCGGTGAGCTACAACTGTGCAGCACCGATCCGATGACTGGGTTTTACCGCAACGGCTGTTGTGACACTGGTGGCGAAGACGTCGGGGTGCACACCGTGTGTGTGCGGGTGACGGCCGAGTTCCTGGAGTTCAGTCGCCAGGCGGGCAACGATCTGTCTACCCCGCGTCCCGAGTGCGGGTTCGTGGGCTTGCGCCCTGGCGACCGATGGTGCCTGTGTGCTTCGCGGTGGGTCGAGGCGCTGGCCGCCGGGCGGGCTCCCGCCGTGGTGTTAGAGGCCACCCACGCCCGCACCTTGGAGTGGGTCGACCTCGCTGACCTGCGCCGACACGCGGTCGATCCGCACGGGCAGCTACCGTAGCCACCGTAAGCTCAGCTGCCGTGGGGCGGCGGGCTCGTGCCGTTCGGTCAACCTCGGTGTGGGAGCGTCATGCGGCAGGCCAACTGGGACCAGGAGGAGCTGACGGTCGGACAACTCGCTGAGCGCAGCGGGGTTGCGGTCTCGGCGCTGCACTTCTACGAGCGGCAGGGGCTGATCACCAGCCGCCGGACCAGCGGCAACCAACGACGCTACCGCCGTGACGTGCTGCGTAGGGTGGCTCTGATCCGAATCGCGCAGCGGGTCGGCATTCCCCTGGCGGAGGTCCGGGTGGCGTTGGATGAGCTGCCGCACAACCGCACCCCGAACCGGGCGGACTGGGAACAGCTCTCCCGTCGCTGGCACGACGAGCTGCAACAGCGCATCCGGCATCTCGAACAGTTGCGGGACCGGTTCACCGACTGCATCGGCTGCGGCTGCCTCTCGATCGACCGCTGCCAGCTGGCTAATCCGTACGACACGCTGGCTACCCAGGGAGCCGGCCCGAGGAGGCTGTTGGAGACAACGCCTTCGGGAGATACCGCTGAGGTGGGCGCTGGAGGAGCGGTCAGCGTCGAGGTCCGCTAAGCCCTCCGGGTCCGCCCTGCCCACCAGCTCGACCCGAGCCTCCCGGGCCCCGACGGCGCAGGTAACGTTCGAAGTCAGCGGCGATGGACTCGCCGCTGGTCTCCGGCAGCGCACTCTCCGACTCCACCCGTTCCTCCAGTGAGCGCACGTACTCGCGCACCTCGTCGTCGGCGTCGGCCATCTCGCTGACCGTGCGTTCCCACGCCTCGGCCTGTTCAGGTAGGCCACCCAGCGGCACCTCCAGATCGAGTACCTCTTCCACCCGGTGCAGCAGCGCCACGGTGGCCTTGGGGTCGGGGGCCTGCGACACGTAGTGCGGAACGGCCGCCCAGAACGAGATGGACGGGATCCCGGCTTGCACACAGGCGTCCTGGAACACCCCGACGATGCCGGTGGTGCCGGTGTACCGAGACGTCTCCAGGCCAAACCGGGCTGCCGACTCCGCGTCGTAAGCCGTGCCGGTGACCGGGACCGGTCGAGTGTGTGGAGTGTCGGTCAGTAGCGCGCCGAGGGTGACTACAGTGGTCGCGTCAAGCTTCTCCACGTAGTTGATCAGCTCCGCGCAGAACGCCCGCCACCGCATGTTCGGCTCGATGCCCCGCACCAGCACGACGTCGTGCTCGGCCCCCGGCGGTCGGCAGACCGACAGCCGCGTGGTCGGCCATTCAATCCTTCGGGTGATGCCGTCGACGAGATGAATTGTGGGGCGTGTCACTTGAAAGTCGTAGTAGTCGTCCGGGTCTATCGCGGCCAGCGGGGTGGCATCCCAGCTGAGCTCCAAGTGCTCTAACGCGGTGCTGGCGGCGTCGCCGGCGTCGTTCCAGCCTTCGAATGCCGCCACTACAACGGGCTTGAACAGTGGTTTGAGCAGTTTCGGTTGCTGGCCATTGGACACGCTGTCGACGTGGTGCCACGACAGCGAACCCCGGTCGGCGGGGTCCCTAGGCTCGCGCTCGGTCATTCGCCCAGAGTACGGCGTGGCGGCCAAGGCTACTCTTAGGCGTGCGCAATTGAAATCACGAACGGGACGTGACCTTCCCGACTACGCTCGGCGCCATGTCAGTCGCGCCGAACTCGCCGCTGTTGAACGCTCTCGCCAACCGGGTGTTGATCGCTGACTGTGCAATGGGCACGATGCTGCAGGGCGCCGCGCTGAGCCTGGACGACTTCGCTGGGCTGGACGGCTGCAACGAGATCATCAACCACACCCGCCCGGACGTTGTGGAGCAGATTCACCACGCCAACCTGGCGGCCGGCGCGGACCTGATCGAAACCAACACCTTCGGCGCGAACCTGGCCAACCTCGCCGAATACGGCATCGCCGATCGGATTCGGGAACTCGCCGAGAAAGGCGCGGCGGTCGCCCGTGCCTCGGCGGATGCCTTCGCCACCGCTACCTGGCCCCGGTTTGTCCTGGGTTCGGTTGGCCCCGGCACCAAGTTGCCCACTCTGGGTCACGCGCCGTTCGCCGAGCTACGCGACGCCTACCGCGAATGCGTGCGCGGGTTGCTCGCCGGTGGGGTGGACGCGGTGCTGGTGGAGACCGTGCAAGACCTGCTGCAGGCCAAGGCGGCGATTATCGCGGCTCGCCGGGCGATGGTCGAGGAGGGGCGGACGGTACCGATCATCGCCCATGTCACGGTGGAAACCACCGGGACGATGCTGCTGGGTAGCGAAATCGGGGCCGCGTTGACCGCCCTGGAGTGCCTCGGGGTGGACCTGATCGGGCTGAACTGCGCGACTGGGCCCGCCGAGATGAGCGAGCACCTGCGCCACCTCTCCAAGCACGCGCGCATTCCGGTATCGGTGATGCCCAACGCCGGGCTGCCGCAGCTGGGACCGCACGGCGCGGTCTATCCGTTGGGCCCCGATGAGCTTGCCCTGGCATTGGCCGGTTTCGTCGGCGAGTACGGCGCGCGGATGGTCGGCGGCTGTTGTGGGACGACCCCGGAACACACCCGGGCGGTGGTCGAGGCAGTTCGTGAGGTGACCCCTGCGTTGCGTACCCCGACGCCTGAGCCCGGCGTCAGCTCGCTGTATACACCGGTGCCGTTCCGGCAGGACACCAGCGTCCTGATGATCGGAGAGCGGACCAACGCCAACGGCTCGAAGAAGTTCCGGGAGGCGATGCTCGAACAGCGGTGGGAAGACTGCGTCGCCATCGCGCGTGACCAGATTCGCGACGGGGCGCACCTGCTGGACCTGTGCGTCGACTACGTGGGCCGCGACGGTGTGACCGACATGTCCGAACTGGCCAGCCGGCTGGCCACCGCGTCCACTCTGCCGATCATGCTGGACTCCACCGAGCCACCGGTGCTGCGGGCTGGCCTGGAGCGCCTCGGCGGCCGGTGCATCGTCAACTCGGTCAACTACGAAGACGGCGACGGGCCGGGGTCGCGGTTCCAACGGACGATGGAGCTGGTCCGCGAGCACGGTGCCTCGGTCGTGGTGATGTGTATCGACGAACAGGGGCAGGCGCGGACCTCGGAGTGGAAGGTACGGGTGGCCGCGCGAACCATCAAGGACCTGGTGGCCAACCACGGCATGCGCATTTCCGATGTCGTGGTCGACACGCTCACCTTCCCGATCACCACCGGGCAGGAGGAGGTCCGCCGAGACGCGGTGGAGACCATCAAGGCCATCCGCGAGCTCAAGCGGCGTTACCCCCAGGTACAGACTACGCTCGGTGTCTCCAACGTCTCGTTCGGGCTCAACCCAGCCGCCCGCCAGGTACTCAACTCGGTGTTTCTGCACGAAGCGGTCGCCGCTGGGTTGGATACCGCGATCGTCAGCGCCGCCAAGATCCTGCCGATGTCCAGGATCCCGGACGAACAGCGCTCCACGGCTCTGGACTTGATCTACGACCGTCGCGCGCCAGGTTACGATCCGCTGAGCCGGTTCATGGAGCTCTTCGCGGGAGTGACCGCGTCCTCAGCCAAAGCCGGACGGGCCCAGGAGCTGGCCGCGCTGCCGCTGGCCGAACGGCTGGAGCGGCGCATCGTCGATGGCGAACGGCCGGGGTTGCATGAAGACCTGGACGCCGCGCTGGCGTCCCGGCCCGCGCTGGAGATCATCAACGACACGCTGCTGTCCGGGATGAAGACCGTGGGGGAGCTGTTCGGGTCCGGGCAGATGCAGCTTCCGTTCGTGTTGCAGAGCGCCGAAGTGATGAAAGCCGCCGTGGCCTACCTCGAGCCGCACATGGAACGCGCGGAGGACGGCCACGGCAAGGGCACGATCGTGCTGGCCACGGTCAAGGGCGACGTGCACGACATCGGCAAGAACCTGGTCGACATCATCTTGACCAACAACGGCTACACCGTGGTGAACCTTGGGATCAAGCAGCCCATCTCGACGATCCTCGCGGCGGCGGAGGAACACCGGGCGGACGCGGTCGGCATGTCCGGCCTGCTGGTCAAGTCAACGGTGATCATGAAAGAGAACCTTCAGGAGATGAACTCGCGCGGGGTTGCGCGGCGACTACCAGTGCTGCTCGGTGGCGCGGCGCTGACCCGCTCGTATGTGGAAAATGACCTGGCCGAGATCTACCAGGGCCGAGTCGCCTACGCCCGGGACGCGTTCGAGGGTCTTCGCCTGATGGACTCGGTCATGGCGGCGGCCCGAGGCGAAGCCCCGGTGGCGAGCGCCGAGGAACAAGCCAAAGCCGAGGAGCGCCGGGCTCGGCACGAGCGGTCTCGGCGGATAGCGGCCAAGCGCAAGGCGGCGCAGCCGGACGCGCCCGTGCCCACTAGCTCCGATGTGGCCACCGACGTCCCGCTGCCCCGGCCTCCGTTCTGGGGGTCCCGAGTAGTGCGGGGGGTGCCGCTTGCCGAGTATTCCTCAATGATCGACGAGCGGGCCACCTTCCTGGGCCAGTGGGGGTTGCGGGGTGCTCGCGGCGGTGGCGGGCCCAGCTACGAGGAGCTGGTGGAGACCGAGGGCCGTCCCCGGCTGCGCTACTGGCTGGACCGGCTGTCCACCGAAGGGGTGCTGGCGCACGCGGCTCTGGTCTATGGTTACTTCCCGGCGGTCGCCGAGGGCAACTCGCTGGTGGTCCTGACCGAACCGCGCCCGGACGCCCCGGAACGGCTGCGGTTCACCTTTCCCCGCCAGCGCCGGGACCGGCACCTGTGCCTTGCCGATTTCTGGCGCCCGCGCGAGCGAGCGGTCTCCGCCGGTGAGGTGGACGTGTTACCGCTGCACCTGGTCACCATGGGCCAACCGATCGCGGACTATGCCGCCGAGCTGTTCGCCAAGGACGCCTACCGGGACTATCTGGAGGTGCACGGGTTGGGTGTGCAGCTCACCGAGGCGTTGGCCGAATGCTGGCACCGGCGGATCCGGGAAGAGCTGCGCTGGGCCGACGGGAGCAGCGTTTCGGCTGAGGACCCCGACGACGTCGAGGCATTCTTCAAACTCGGTTACCGAGGCGCACGCTACTCACTCGGCTACGGCGCTTGCCCTGAGCTGGCCGACCGCCGCAAGATCGTCGAGCTACTAGAGCCGGAACGGATCGGCGTGGTGCTGTCCGAGGAGCTGCAGCTGCATCCCGAACAGAGCACCGATGCGCTGGTGGCTCATCACCCCGAGGCTAAGTACTTCACCGCGTGATGGGCCGCCCTGGAGCCGACAACGGGCTAGGGCTGGCCGCCGTGCTGTGGGATATGGACGGCACGCTCGTCGACTCGGAGAAGCTCTGGGACGTCACATTGGCCGAGTTGGCCGAGCATCTTGGTGGGCGGTTGAGCGCCGCTACCCGTGCGGCCATGGTCGGTAGAGCAATCAATGACACCCTGGCGTTGACCTTCCAGGAGGTGGGGCTGGTACCTACCCCGGACGCGCTGGCCGAGGCCGGTCGATGGCTGACCGAGCGGACCGGTCAGCTGTTTGCCACCGATCTGCGTTGGCGCCCCGGCGCGCTGGAGGCGCTGCGTGTGGTGCGGGCCAGTGGGCTGGCTACCGCGCTGGTCACCTCGACTCAACGCGTCCTGGTCGAGCGTGCCTTGGATTGGATCGGGCGCGCGTACTTCGACGTCGTGGTGTGCGGGGACGAGGTTGTCGCCACCAAGCCGGCCCCGGACCCGTACCTGATGGCCACTGAGCTGCTCGGTGTCCTACCGTGGTGTTGCATCGCGGTGGAGGACTCACCGGCCGGCGCCGCCGCTGCGGCGGCGGCCGGATGCTCGGTACTAGTGGTGCCCAGCGAGGTGGCGGTTCCATCCGGGCCCGGTCGGATCCATCGTGACGGGTTGCTTGGTCTGACAGTCGAAGAGCTGTTCTCGACGTGGTCGCAGGCCCAGGCGCGGACCATTGACCCGCTGAGACTATCCACTCGACCGGTCATAAGCCGGACGGGTGATTCCGGCCCGTTGCCGTCGAACGCAGGCCACCCGCCGTCAGCAGATGGTGCCTCCTGACTGGCCGGTAGAATCCGAAAAATCACCCACACTAGTTAGGAACTAAAGAGCAAGGAGTTGTTGCTAGTGAAAACCTTCGACGCGCTGTTCGCGGAGCTGGCCGAGAAGGCACGCGCCCGACCGGCTGGGTCTGGCACGGTCGCCGCGCTGGATGCCGGCGTGCATGCCCAGGGCAAGAAGTTGCTCGAGGAAGCGGGAGAGGTGTGGCTGGCGGCTGAGCACGAGGGTGATAATCAGCTCGCCGAGGAGATCTCTCAGCTGCTCTACCGGATCCAGGTCGTGATGCTCGGTCGTGGGCTTTCGCTCGAGGACGTCTACACGTTTCTGTAGGAATTGACCTTCACGTATTTCAGGAGAACGCATGCTCCGCGTCGCCCTTCCGAACAAAGGAACCCTCGCCGAGCCCGCTAGCAACATGATGCGCGAGGCGGGGTACCGGCAACGCTCCGATGGGCGCGATTTGAGCGCGTACGACGACGAGAACCAGATTGAGTTTTTCTATTTGCGGCCGAAGGACATCGCCACCTACGTCGGCAATGGTGACCTTCACCTCGGAGTGACCGGGCACGACCTGATGGAAGAGTCTGGCAGCCCGGTCCGGCAGCTGCTCAAGCTTGGCTTCGGATACTCCAAATTTCGGTTCGCGGTCCCTGAAGACAGCGACTGGAAGCTGGAGGACCTCGACGGCAGGAAGATCGCTACCTCCTACCCCCGATTGGTGCGGGCGCACCTGACCGGCAAGCGGATCACCGCGGAGATTGTCAAGCTGGACGGCGCGGTGGAGATCTCGATCCAGCTTGGCCTGGCCGACGCGATCGCGGACGTCGTGAGCTCTGGGCGCACCCTGCGCCAGCACAGCCTCAAGGTCATCGGAGAGCCAATCGCGGAATCCGAGGCCACGTTGATCGAGCGGGAGCCGCGCCCCGACCGCACGGACAGCTTGGAGACCAGCGCAGAGAAACGGGTGTTTCTGGAGCGACTGCGCGGGGTGGTATACGCGCGCCAGTACGTCATGCTCGACTACGACTGCCCGCTAAACCAGCTCGATGCGGCCAAGAACGTTACGCCTGGGCTGCAGGCGCCCACGGTCGCTCCGCTGTCCCAGGAGGGCTGGGTCGCGGTGCGGGCTATGGTGCCCGTCAGCGAAGCCAACCTGGTGATGGATCGGTTGGCCGCGCTAGGCTGCAGCGCCATCCTGACGTCGGTGATCCGGTCCTGCCGGGCGATCGGCGGCGGCCAGCACGTGCCGCAAGGAGGATAGCCCCGGGTCACGATCGGCCACAGCCCGCATACGGCCCGCCTCGGCGAGCCCGCTAGCATGCCAGCGTTTTCGCCCGTTCTTCCGACGAGACGCTTGGCTGGCCGTGCTCATTGGCACAGCATCGTATGGCGTTTCCGTATAGTCATGGGAAGGCGTCTGATGCTCCGGCCAATGGGGTTGAGGCCATTGAAATTGAATCTGTGGTCTCTGGGCGCGTGGCCTTCGTGGCCGCTGAGTGCGCGGTCCTTGGGCCGGCAAACGCGCATGATGATAGCGGGTGGCTTCGCGGCTTGCTTATCGATCGGGCTATGGATCGTATGGGTACGCCGGCATCAGTTACAGCTCTGGTACATGATTGATCTACATGTTTTCGACTGGGGCGGGCAGATGGTGCGGCACAACCAGGCCGCGCTCTACGACGGCCGATTTGACAATTGGTTGCCCTTTCTCTACCCGCCCTTCGCCGCGCTTGCGTTCGGGGTTTTGGACCTGTTTTCCTTCGAGGCGTTGCAGAAGCTGGAAGCGTTCACCGTGTTCGGCTCGGTCTTCGCGGTGATTTGGTTGACGCTCGGCATGGCGGCCGACCGACGCCGTGAACCGATGGCGTGGCGGACACGGCTCGCCGCGGCCTTGCTCCTGGGCGCCGGCGCGATGTGGCTGGAACCGGCCCAGCAGACACTCTCCTTCGGACAGATCAGCGCGTTGCTGATGCTCTTCGTGGTCGCCGACCTCGCGCTCGGCGACAAGCACCCGTACAAGGGCGTGCTCATCGGCATCGCGGCTGGGGTGAAGCTCACTCCCGGGCTTTTCATCGTCTACCTGTTCATCACTAAGAGGTTTCGGGCCGCCGCGGCCGCTGTCAGCTCTTTCCTGGTCACGATGGTCATCGGCTTTGTCTTTCTGCCGGACCAGGCCCAGAAGTTCTGGTCACCCGACGGCTTAATGTCTTTGTCGAATCGAGTGGGACTCGCCTACGTGCAGAATCAGTCGCTCAGCGGCTATCTGGCCCGAATATCGTCAACGGCGGACGGTGCGCATGGGGTTTGGCTGATCGCCGCCTTTGTGGTGGCCATCGCTGGTCTCACGCTCGCTGTCGAGTTACACCATAATTGCGGGGAACTGGGCGGCATGCTCGCGACCGCCGTCATAGCGTTACTGATCTCGCCTATCTCGTGGACGCATTACTGGGTCTGGGTGATCCCGGGGCTAGTGTGGGGGGCGCACGAAGTCTGGTACGGGCGCCGCTGGTGGGGCGTGGCGCCGCTGCTTACGATTGTTCTGTTGTTCTTTGCATATCCAATGCGCATCGGGCTCAAAGGCCGTTGGGATGAGCACCTGGAGTTGCTGCCCAGCGGCCTGGTGTGGACGGTGCCGCGAACCGCTGACCAGGAGAAGGCCTGGGATCTGCCGCAGCAGGTGATGGGCAACCTCTACGTGATCGTCGGAGTGGCGGCCTTGATCGTCATGGCGGTCTGGTTGGCTCACGCGCGGTGGCGTGACCGCTTAGCTCTGCGCCGGCTCTCCGGCGTGACCGCGTCGCAACAGGCAATGTCCTGGTGACTCCGCGTTTGTGATCAATTCGGGTCGTCGGCGCGCTATCCGGCGCGGTCAAGCCGGCTCTCGTCATCGGTCACGACAGGATCGGGCTCCGGCCAGCCTGGGTACTCCGGAGGCATGCCACCATAAGCTGGGCATAACACCTGGTGGCTGCACCAGTCGCACATCCGGCCGGGGTTGGGTCGGAAATCACCGGTATGGCCCGCGCGCGCGATAGCTGCCCAGATCGCGTCCAGAGTGCGCGCGAAACGCCGCAGTTCTGGCTCATCGGGCCGGTACGTCAACGACTCGCCGTCCGCCAAGTACATCAACCGCAGCTGACTGGGCACCACACCGCGAGTGACCAGCACCATGAGGGCGTAAAACTTCATCTGGAACAGCGCTCGTGCCTCGGCCACCTGTCTGGGGGCCGCTCCGGTCTTGTAGTCGACGACCCGGACCTGGCCGGTCGCCGCGACATCCAACCGGTCCACATAGCCCCGCAGCAACAACCCTGACTCCAGCTGGGCCTCGACCAGCTGTTCGCAGGCGGCCGGTTCCAACCGGCGCGGATCCTCCAGCGTGAAATAGGTATCCAGGAGCGTTCCGGCGGACTCCAGCCACCCGGCCAGCTCGGGATCGTCGGCGCCGCCGAAGAGCGCGGTGAGATCCGGATTTTCTCCGGACAGCTCCATCCACACCGGCCTGACAAGCGCGCGTGCCTCGTTGGGTACCCGGCGAGGTGCCGGCAGTTGATAGAGCCGCTCAAGCACGGCGTGTACCACCGTACCGCGCACCTGCTCCTTGCTGGGCCGCTCCGGTACGCGGTCGATCGCGCGTAGCCGATACAGCAAAGGGCACTGCTTGAAATCAGCGGCCCGCGACGGCGACAGCGCCGGCCGGCGACGGGGGGCGCGCTCGCCATGCGTTGAGCGCTCGGAGTCCATCGGGGCGGGCGCCCAGATCGATGCGGTATCGGTCACGCGGCCAGAGTAGGTGAGCGGTCCGACATTTTTGTCATCCCCGTCGTCGGCGTCGTGGACCTGGCTCGATACGGCGCCGACATCGGCTTGTCGCCCCTGACGACGAACACACCGGCCGTGGCGATGGCTATTTGTGGCCCGACCGACCGCTCGTCCGGTAGCGGTTGCCTCGGTTGCCAAGGCCCCCGTTGTGTTGACCACTGAACCGATAGCGGCTCTCCCTTGTGCTGGAGTGGCGGCTGGAGTAGCGCCCGGTATTCCTGTCGGCGCTGTTCGAAATGCGGGTGGCGGACGTGTGCGAAGAGGACGAATGGGACGAGGAAGACCGGGTGGAGGAGGTGTACGACGAAGTGTGTGTTGAAGTGTGTGTCGAAGTCACCCGGGAGGAAGACGTGTGGGAAGACGTGGGGGTGGAGGAGCTACGGGAGGACGAGAAGTACGAGCTGGTGGAAGAGGTTCGTGACGACGAAGACCTGGTGGAGGAGGCGCGCGACGAGGAATGGGTAGAGGTCGACGAGGAATGCGTAGAGGTTGAGTGGATGGAGGCGGTGTAGGACCAGGAGATGCGGGACCGCGGTTGCGGCCGTTGGTTGCCGAAGTCGGGCGGCATCAGGTGCTGATGCTTGTCGATCTTCTGATCGGTCCTGTCCGGGCTAGCGAGCTTGGCGGAGTGGGACGTCGAGCGCTCTGGGTTGTGCGCGACCGCTCTACTGACCGCTCTGGTGTAGTCAGGCTGGGTGTGCGCGGTGGCGCCGTGCACCTCGGCCGACGTGCTGGATCTGTGCCTGTTCGTTGGGTCGGCGCTGCCGGGACGGCTGGAGTCGGTATCCCGACCTGGCAGGATAAGGCTGTCAAAGCGCTTGCCGTGCCGGATGGTGCCACCGAGGACGCCGTTGTGGAGGACGCCGTCGTGCTCGGCCCTGTTAAGCGGTGCCGAGCGAGTCTCCGTCGCGCTTGCCGCCGAGGAACCGTCGATCAATCGAGGGCCGCTGGGTGAGGGAGGGGCGCCGTACGAACCGGAGCTGGTCGACGGCTCGGGGTGAGCTCGACCAGGCGTCGGAGGTGCGCTGGTTTCGATATTCTGGCGACCTGGGTGGTCTGTCTCCCTCCGCCCGGTGATGTCGGGTTGAGCGGGCTTGCCATCCAGCGGGGGATACGGATGCGGTAACCGGCCTCGGTCGGGGTGTTTGACCAGCTCGCGTACCGCTGAGGTGAGCGAGTTAGTGCCGTGGTCATCGGTCGGCAGCGGGGTGACCATTGCCTTGTGCAGGCCCTCCCGCAGCTCGGCTAGCTCTCGTTCCTGGGCCGCATGTTGGCGGTCACGCGTGGCCCGCTGCTCCCTGAGCTGACGCGATACCTCGGACTCGGCTGGTGAGAGCAGACGTCCGCGTGGACCCGCGGCTAGTGCTTGGTCAAGGCTCGCCACGTGTTTCTCGGTCTCGGCCAGCCGGCCACTGACCTCGCGCATCGACTGCCAGGATGCGAGCTCCGAGGTGAGCGTGGTGCGTTGCCGGCGAAGCAGGGACCGGCGTTCTCCCAGCGCTCGTACCGCGCTGGGAACCTGGTCACCCCGCTGCTGCGGGGTCAGCGAGTTCCAACTCTCCTCGGCTTGGTCGGCCTCGGTCAGCTGCCGATCCAACGCGGCAAGGGCCAGCTGGGCTTGATGTACCCACCGTTGCTCGAACAGCGGGTCAGCGGCTAGCGCGCCGATCTGGTTGGCTGGCGCGCTGGCCACCATGAGGCCGCTGCTGGACATCAGCAAGCTGGCGGCCGTGATTACCGCGGCTTTCCTGGCGCCGTGGATGGTGGCGTTGGCGATCAGCTTGTGGTCGCCACCGATATCCGGGTTCTCCGCCAGCGATGGCGACGGCGGTACCAGCGGCAGCGCGTTGGCTGAGCGGCCGGTGCCTTCGCGGCGCATCTGCCGCGCGAGCGCCCGGTGTGCGGCCGTGCAGTACTTACGCTGCGGATGCCCCTCGGCCTCCGGCTCGATGACGACGTAGCAGCCGGGAAGCGCGCAGCGTTGACCCATGTTCACTGTCAAAATCTCTCCGTCCCCACCTGAAACATCAGTGCGCTTCTATATCACGAGGAAGGTCAACATAATCGACTGACATCGGTTGTGTCATAGGTGTGGTCCGGTCACCGGGTAGTGGGCATAAGGCACTAGCGTCCGCCACATGTCAGGCCCAAACCGTGGTCTTTCGTCCGCTCGTGGGCCGTTCGTGCCTGGCGATCGTGTGCAGCTCACCGACCCCAAAGGGCGGCACTACACCGTCGTTCTTGAGTCGGGCGGCTTGTACCACACGCACCAAGGCGGGCTCCCGCACGATGAGCTGATTGGCCGGCCCGAAGGCAGCGTGGTGACGTCCTCGGCCGGTACGCCCTATCTGGCCTTGCGGCCGTTGCTCGCCGACTACGTGTTGTCCATGCCGCGCGGCGCTCAGGTGATCTATCCCAAGGACGCCGCGCAGATCGTGATGTGGGGCGATATCCGGCCAGGTGCTCGAGTACTGGAGGCTGGCGCGGGCTCGGGCGCTATGTCGTGTTCACTGCTTCGGGCGGTAGGGGAGCACGGATCGGTGATTTCTTACGAGGTGCGGGCCGATCACGCTGAACACGCTGTGCACAACGTCGAGTGCTTTTTCGGCGGATCACCACCCAACTGGACCTTGCGGATGGGCGACGTATCTGAGTTTGTTGGCGAGGTCGACCGCGTGGTGCTGGACATGCTTTCGCCGTGGGAGGTGTTACCAACTGTGAGCGCCGCGCTGGTATCAGGTGGCGTCCTGACCGTGTACGTGGCCACTACGACACAGCTGTCCCGGATTGCGGAAAGCTTGCGTGAGCAGCGGTGTTGGACTGAACCGGCGTGTTGGGAGACGGTGCATCGGCCCTGGCACGTGGTGGGCTTGGCGGTACGCCCAGAACATCGGATGGTCGGTCACACCGCGTTCCTGTTGACTACCCGTAAGCTTGCCGACGGTTTTACCGCGCCCCGGCCGCGGCGCCGATCCACCGGGCGCTGGCACAGCATGTAGATTCGGCGGCTACGTCAAGCTCTCATACGGCTGAGTGCTGGATCACCGATCTGACCTACCGCAACAATGTCGGCAGCCAGGTACCGTGTGTGAACGGAACACGGAGGGGAGGCGCCGTGAACCACCAGGACGGGCCAGAGGGCCGCCCAACGCATGGACGGGAGCTCACTGCGGCCGAAGCCGCGGCGCAGATCAGGTTCCTCGAAGACGAGGTGGCCTTGCTACGCCGCAAGCTGACTGAGTCGCCGAGACACGCGCGTATTCTCGAGCAGCGTCTCGCCGAGTCGGCCAGCCGGCTCTCACAGTTGAGCGCCCGTAACGAGAAACTCACTGAGACCCTGCGCGAAGCCCGTGCCCAGCTGGTCGCGCTGCGCGAGGAAGTAGATCGCCTCGCGCAGCCGCCCAGCGGGTACGGGGTGTTCTTGGCCGCTCATGAGGACTCGACGGTGGATGTGTTCACCGCCGGGCGGCGGATGCGCGTCGCGGTATCGCCAGCCGTGATCGTCGAGGGGCTAGGCCGTGGTCAGACTGTCCGGCTCAACGAGGCGCTGACCGTTGTCGAGGGGGGCGACTACGAGCGGATCGGCGAGGTCTGCGCGCTGCGCGAGGTGCTGCTGGAGTCATCGGGCGTCGGCACTCGTGCGCTGGTCGTCGGTCACGCCGACGAGGAGCGGGTGGTCTGGCTGGCCGACCCGCTGATCGCCGACCCGGACAACCCGGACGCGGTGGTCCTCAAGCCAGGGGATTCGCTGTTGGTCGACACCAAGGCGGCCTACGCATATGAACGGGTGCCCAAGGCCGAGGTAGAGGATCTCGTGCTGGAAGAGGTCCCTGACGTTTCCTATGAAGACATCGGCGGCCTCGGCCGGCAGATCGAACAGATCCGCGACGCGGTCGAGCTGCCGTTCCTGCACGCCGAGCTGTTCCGCGAGTACGAGCTGCGCCCGCCGAAGGGAGTGCTGCTCTACGGCCCGCCAGGGTGCGGCAAGACGCTGATCGCCAAGGCGGTGGCGAACTCGCTGGCCAAGCAGGTGGCCAAGGCCCGAGGCGACGACCAGCGTGAAGCACGGTCGTACTTCCTCAACATCAAAGGTCCGGAGCTGCTCAACAAGTTCGTCGGCGAGACTGAGCGGCACATCCGGCTGATCTTCCAGCGGGCCAGGGAGAAGGCTTCCGAGGGCACCCCGGTGATCGTGTTCTTCGACGAGATGGACTCGATCTTCCGGACTCGCGGCTCTGGCGTGTCTTCGGACGTGGAGACCACGATCGTGCCTCAGCTGCTCTCGGAGATCGACGGGGTCGAGGGCTTGGAAAACGTGATCGTGATCGGTGCCTCCAACCGAGAAGACATGATTGATCCGGCTATCCTGCGTCCCGGCCGGCTTGACGTGAAGATCAAGATCGAACGGCCGGACGCCGAAGCCGCCAAGGACATCTTCTCCAAGTACCTGACCCAGACCCTGCCCATTCACGCCGATGACATGGCCGAGTTCGGCGGTAGCCGCAGCGCGTGCATGGACGCGATGATTCAGCGGGTTGTCGAGCGGATGTACGCCGAGACGGAGGAGAACCGGTTCCTGGAGGTCACGTATGCCAACGGGGATAAGGAGGTCTTGTACTTCAAGGACTTCAACTCCGGCGCGATGATCCAGAACATCGTCGACCGATCGAAGAAGGCGGCGATCAAGTCGGTGCTGGAGACTGGCCAGCCGGGCCTGCGCGTGCAGCACCTACTGGATGCGATCGTCGACGAGTTCGCGGAGAACGAGGACCTGCCCAACACTACGAACCCGGACGACTGGGCCAGGATCTCCGGGAAGAAGGGTGAGCGGATCGTCTACATCCGCACCCTGGTCACCGGCAAGAACGCCGAGTCCGGGCGGGCCATCGACACCGCGTCCAACACCGGGCAGTACCTGTAGCCGACGCCGCACGAGCGAACGGCATTTTCGCGCGTATCTGGCGTGTGAGAGTGCCGTTCGCACGGAATGCTGGATGGCGCCGCGGAGTGTGAGGGCGTGCGGTGATAGGTGTTTCAGGATGTGCGCAGGACAGCCTGGATCTCTAGGTGGATGTCCACCTTCTCGCCGACAACGACGCCGCCGCTCTCCATCGGGAGCTTGATGTCGATCCCGAAGTCGCTCCGGTTGATCGTCGCGGTGGCGGAGAAGCCCACTCGGGTTCCGCTTGGGCTCCGGTGCGGATCTCACCGGAGAAAACGCGGAAGCGGCCTCGGACCTTGCTGACCATCATATGGCGGACCGCAAACCCGACCTCGGAGTGAACCGCGTCGATGTCCCAGGTTCCGGCTGCGTACTGAACGGTAGCGGTGGCGGTCATGCGTAATCTCCTCACAGGTGCGGGTCTATAAACACAACATTTAAACACATTGAATGTTCAACTATTCCGGAGGTTGAGTGGCTCACACACGCTGGCTGGACGACGAGGAGCAGCACACCTGGCGTGCGTTCCTGACCGCGAACCGGCTGTTGATGGACCGGCTGGACCGGCAGTTGCAGAACGAGGCGGGTATCCCACATACCTATTACGAGATTCTGGTCCGGCTATCTGAGGTACCAGGCCGGACCCTGCGGATGAGCCAGCTCGCGAGCTCGGCGATGTCTTCGCGCAGCCGGCTGTCCCACGCGGTGTCCCGGCTGGAGGAGGCCGGCTGGATCCGCAGAAGGGAATGCCCGACTGATCGGCGGGGAGCGTTGGCCGAGCTCACCGCTGAGGGGTTGGCCGCGCTTGAGGCTGCGGCGCCAGGGCACGTGGAAGCGGTTCGCACCCACTTATTCGACCAACTCAGCCGTGAGCAGGTGATCCAGCTGGGAGAGATCAGCGAGGCGGTGGCCAGACACCTGGGCGGGGAAGAAGCCTGGCCGTTGCCGAGGGCGCGCTGCTGATCTGACCGAGGGACGGTCAGCCTGGCGCGAGCCAGAGTGTCGGTCGAGACAAGTAGGCTCGTGGGTATGAGCGCTCGGCGGATCATGGGTACTGAGATCGAGTACGGCATATCGGTGCCTGGCGATGTCACCGCGAACCCGGTCATCACCTCCACACAGGTGGTGCTCGCTTACGCCGCGGCGGCCGAGCTGCCCAGGGCCAAACGGGCCCGGTGGGACTACGAGGTGGAGTCGCCGTTGCGTGATGCCCGGGGCTTCGATTTGTCGGCGCCGAGTATCCCGAGCGGAACCGACTCGGAGCTTGACGACCTCGGCGCGGCGAACGTCATCCTCACCAACGGTGCCCGGCTCTATGTCGATCACGCGCACCCGGAGTTCTCCACTCCCGAGGTGACCACGCCGAGGGACGTGGTGATCTGGGACAAGGCCGGCGAGCGGGTGATGGAGGAGGCCGCGATGCGTTCGGCCACTGTGCCGGGCGCGCCGATCATTCAGCTGTACAAGAACAACGTCGACGGCAAGGGCGCCAGCTACGGCAGTCACGAGAACTACCTAATGTCCCGGTCGACCACGTTTCCCTCGATTATCACGGGTTTGATCCCTTTTTTTGTCTCCCGGCAGGTGATATGCGGGTCGGGTCGGGTCGGGCTCGGCCCGACCGGTGACGAGGCTGGTTATCAGCTTTCCCAACGTGCTGACTACATCGAGGTCGAGGTCGGCCTGGAGACCACGCTCAAACGCGGCATCATCAACACCCGGGATGAGCCGCACGCGGATGCGGACAAGTACCGCCGATTACACGTCATTCTCGGTGACGCGAACCTAGCGGAGACCTCAACGCTGTTGAAGATGGGCACCACCGCGCTGGTGCTTGACATGATCGAGACTGGGCAGCGGTTCGACGACCTGCGGTTGGCCGAACCGGTGCGCTCGATACATACCATCAGCCGAGACCCGAGCCTGCAAACCAAGGTCGAGCTTGCCGATGGTCGCCGGATGACCGGCGTAGATCTGCAATCCGCCTACCACGAGCGGGCCCAGGCGCACGTTTTCAACACCCAGGGCCACGATGTCGACCACGTCACGGCCGAGGTGATGACCATCTGGGGCGAGGTGCTCGATGCGCTGGGTCGGGATCCGATGGAGTGCGCAGACCGGTTGGACTGGCCGGCCAAGCTGCGGCTGTTGGAGGGCTACCGGGCCCGAGACGGGCTGGCGTGGTCTTCCCCCCGGTTGCAATTGGTCGATCTGCAGTACTCCGACGTGCGGCTGAGTAAGGGCCTGTACAACCGGCTGGTGGCCCGTGGATCGATGCGCCGGCTGGTCACCGAGGAACAGGTGCTGGCCGCGATGCGCAACCCGCCAGAGGATACTCGGGCCTATTTCCGAGGCCGTTGCCTGGAGCGCTACCCGACCGAAGTAGCCGCCGCGTCATGGGATTCGGTGATCTTCGACCTGGGCCGGGAGTCGCTGGTGCGGATTCCGACGCTTGAGCCGCTGCGCGGCACCCGCAACCACGTGGGCAAGCTCATCGACGCATCACCAACCGCTCAAGAACTCGTTGCTGCGCTGACTCGGGGGTGAATACCGCGACATGAAATGCGGCGACATGATTGGCAAGTTGGACGGGTGTTTCGGGGTCCAGCTAGGTAGTGTTCACACTGTACCGACCACGAACCGGGAGGCGTCATGGCCCAGGAGCGGACCAAGCGACAGGGTGGCGGCGATGGCGACGGCGACGGCGACGGGGGCGCCGCTCCAGCCGGCCAGGAGCGACGTGAGAAGCTGGGTGAGGACGTCGACACGATCCTTGACGAGATCGACGACGTGCTCGAGGAGAACGCGGAAGACTTCGTCCGGGCTTATGTGCAGAAGGGCGGCGAATAGCCCCTTCGCTGTGTCGCGGCCGGCCGAGGTGACTGAGTAAGGAGCGAAGAGCACCGATGGAGCCCAGGTCGGTCCGTTCGATGAGTCCGGTGAACGCGGCCTTACCCGCGCCCTATTTCACCCCCGGGTCGCCGTCGTTCACCGACTTCGTCGCCACCGCCGCGCCCCACCTGTTGCCTGGGCGGATCGTGCCGGGCGCGCTCGGGGACGTGCCTGCTGGCGGTGTGGAGATCGTGCATGGCACCACGATCGTGGCCGTCGCCTTCACTGGCGGGGTGCTCATCGCCGGTGACCGTCGGGCCACCGCTGGTAACCTGGTTGCCCAACGTGACATTGAAAAGGTATTTGTCACCGACGGCTATTCCGCTGTTGGGATTGCTGGGGTTGCTGGGGTGGGTGTGGAGGTGGTGCGGCTGTTCACCGTCGAGCTCGAGCACTACGAGAAGATCGAAGGTGTACCGCTGTCGCTGGACGGCAAGGTCAACAGACTGGCCGGCATGGTGCGGTCCAACTTGGGGGCCGCGATGCAGGGTCTCGCGGTGGTCCCGCTATTTGTCGGGTATGACCCGGATGCAACCGATTCCGCCAAGGCTGGGCGGATCGTCAGCTTCGATGTCACCGGTAACAAGTCCGAGGAGGTCGCGGGCTACTACGCGGTTGGCTCAGGGTCCTTGTTCGCGCGCTCGGCGCTCAAGAAGCGGTACGATCCCTCCGTCGGCGTTGACGCCGCGATCCGGATGGCGGTGGAATCCATATACGATGCGGCCGATGACGACACCGCGACCGGTGGGCCCGACTTGACCCGTCGAATCTTCCCGCAGGTAGTCACTATCGATGCGGCCGAAGGCGCCGTGCGCCGGCCCGACGATGAGGTCGGCGAGGTAGTCCGCGCAATGATTACGGACCGGCTCAGCCGGCCTGGTGGTTAGACACAGCCTTGAGCCGATGGTTAAACACAGCCTTGAGCCGATGGTTAAACACAGCCTTGAGCCGATGGTTAAACACAGCCTTGAGCCGAGGTCCGTTCCCGACCCGCACTCGATGATCCAGGAGCATCAGACGTGACGCTGCCGTTCTACGCCTCGGCCGAGCAAGTGATGAGGGATCGCTCGGAGCTGGCTCGCAAAGGCATTGCGCGAGGCCGCAGCGTCACCGTGCTGGCTTATGCCGGAGGCGTCCTGTTCGTCGCGGAGAACCGCTCAACCGCACTGCACAAGGTGTCGGAAATCTACGATCGGATCGGGTTCGCCGCCGTCGGCCGTTACAACGAGTTCGAGACCCTCCGCACGGCCGGCATCCGGTCGGCTGACATCCGGGGGTATTCCTATGATCGACGTGACGTTACCGGTAAATGGCTGGCCAATGTCTATGCTCAGACCATGGGGGCCATCTTCACCGAGCAGCAGAAGCCGTTCGAGGTTGAGCTGTGCGTGGCCGAGGTCGGGTCAACCGCCGACGGCGACCAGCTGTACCGGATTACCTACGATGGTTCGGTTACCGATGAGCCTCGGTTTGTGGTGATGGGTGGGCAGACCGATCCGATCAGCGCTCGGTTGCGCGAGTCGTACCAGCCCGGAATGGAGCTGGCGGACGCGGTTGCGGTGGCTGTTCGCGGGTTGCAGTCGGCCACGCCGGGCGGCTCGGCACCTACCGGTTCGGCAACTAATGGCGGTGCTTCCGACCGAGTGTTGGGGGTCAGCGCCCTGGAGGTCGCGGTGCTGGACCGCCGCCGGCCACGGCGCGCTTTCCGCCGCATCACCGGCGCGGCGTTATCCGCCTTGTTACCGCCGGAGAACCGCGCTACCGAGTCCACACCACCGGCAGGCCAAGCACCCCGAGAGGGCGAACCTGCCGCTTCAGCCAGCGAGCCTGGTCGGGTGGGCCATTAAACTTAGCTGATGGCTCTCATGCGGGGGCGGTACTCCTCTTCTATTGAGGACTACCTCAAGGCGATATACGCCCTGCAGGAGCGCGGTACGGCTGCGATCACCACGACCCGACTCGCTGAACGGCTCGGGGTCTTGCCGTCATCCGCATCGGGCATGGTGCGCAAGCTCAGCGAGCTAGCTCTGCTCGAACACCGGCGCTATGGCAGCATCACGCTTACCGAGTCGGGCCGCAAAGTTGCGTTGGGCGTGGTTCGCCGGCATCGGCTTATCGAGCTGTATCTCGTCGCTGAACTCGGCTACACCTGGGACGAGGTCCACGACGAGGCCGAGGTACTCGAACACGCGGTGTCCGACCGGCTGCTCGACCGCATCGCCGAGCGGCTCGACGACCCGAGGGTGGACCCCCATGGCGACCCGATTCCGACCAGGGACGGCGAGATCGCTCCGTGTGACGCGCAGCGGTTATCGACCAGCGAGCCAGGTTGCCGCGGTCAACTGGTCCGCGTCGACGATGCCGATCCCGGGATGCTGCGTCATCTGAGCGCGCGGGGGATTTGCCTCGGCACCATGGTGGAGCTGGTGGAACGAGCTCCATATGGAGGCTCTTACGTGGTCAAGGTCCACGGCGTCCCTGCTCCGACCGTCCATCACTTTGGCCCGGAGCTGGTCGACGCCATGTGGGTGCGGGCTGAGAGAGAGTAACCGCTCTCTTGTTTCTCGTCAGGCCAGAACCTAAAGTTGGCTGTGACGAAATTTTATCACGCGGTCTGACGAATCTTCAGCGTTGGGCTTGCCCAGTGACGGAGGTCGGCAGATGACTGAGGCAAACCCGGCGGCCGTCGAGCCGGCCACCGACAAGATTCTTCAGCCCCGGACCGGACGCGGTGTGCTGCTCATGTTCGGGCCGGCGTTCGTCGCGGCTGTGGCCTACATCGATCCCGGCAACTTCGCCACGAACTTCACCGCTGGCGCCCGGTACGGCTACGCGCTCGGCTGGGTGGTTCTACTGGCCAACCTGATGGCTATGCTCGTGCAGTATCTGTCCGCGAAGATCGGTGTGGCAACTGGACGTGACCTACCCGAGCTGTGCCGGGAGCATTTTGCGCTGCCGGTGTCGCTCGGGCTGTGGGTGCAGGCCGAGCTGATCGCGATGGCGACCGACCTTGCCGAGTTCGTCGGCGCGGCTCTCGGGCTGAACCTGCTGTTTCACGTGCCGCTATTGCCGGCTGGGTTGATCACCGCAGTGGTCGCTTTCGCCATCTTGGCGCTCGAGCAGCGCGGTTACCGACGCTTCGAGCTGGCCATCACCGCGCTGCTCGGCATCGTGTGCCTCGGCTTCGTCTACGACCTCGTCGTGGTCGGCGTCTCGCCGACGCGAGCAGCGGCTGGTCTGCTGCCCGGTTTCGCTGGTGCGGATAGTGTGCTGTTGGCGGTCGGCATCGTCGGAGCTACCGTGATGCCGCACGTGGTGTATCTGCACTCGGCGTTGACCAAGAACCGGATAGCGGTGAGAGACGAAACGCAGCGGCTGGAGGTGCTGCGCTTTCAACGGCTCGATGTGTTCGCTGGCTTGGGTGCCGCCGGGCTGATCAACCTCGCGATGCTGTTCGTCGCCGCCTCGCTGTGGGGGCATGCGGGCGCGGCAAGCATCGACTCGATTGAAGCCGCGCACGACAGCCTCGGGCGCCTGGTCGGCGGGGCGGCCTCATTGGCGTTCGCGATCGCGCTGCTGGCCTCCGGGCTGTCCTCATCGAGCGTGGGAACCTATGCTGGCCAAGTCGTCATGCAGGGCTTCATCCGTCGGTGTATCCCGCTGTTTGTTCGCCGGGGATTGACCATGTTGCCCGCGCTGGTTGTCATCGGACTTGGCTTACCGACAACAGGCAGCTTGGTGGTCTCCCAGGTGGTGCTTTCCTTCGGCATCCCGTTCGCCCTCGTGCCGATGGTGCTGCTGACCCGCCGGAGGGATGTGATGGGTGGCCTGGTCAACCGATCGATCACCACGCTGGCCGCCAGTACAGCCGCGGTGCTGATCATCATGCTGAACGGATATCTGTTATATGACACGTTCCTGGGCTGAGTTCGACACCGTTGGCCGTTGAGCGCCTACTCTAATGGCCATGCACCGGCGGATCTATGGCGTCGAAACCGAGTTCGGGGTTACCTGTACCTTCCATGGCCAGCGGCGGCTGTCCCCGGATGAGGTGGCCCGCTACCTGTTTCGCCGAGTAGTGTCATGGGGACGTTCGTCGAACGTGTTCCTGCGCAACGGCTCGCGGCTGTATCTGGATGTGGGAAGCCACCCCGAATACGCCACGGCGGAATGCGACTCGCTCAACCAACTGGTGGCCCACGACAAGGCGGGTGAGCGGATCCTGGAAGATCTGCTGGTCGACGCCGAACGTCGGTTGGTGGACGAGGGCATCGGCGGGGACATCTATCTGTTCAAGAACAACACTGACTCGGCGGGCAACTCGTACGGCTGCCACGAGAACTACCTGGTGGCCAGGGCCGGGGAGTTCTCGCGCATCGCGGACGTGTTGCTGCCGTTCCTGGTCACCCGGCAGTTGATCTGCGGCGCCGGCAAGGTGCTGCAGACCCCTCGTGGCGCGGTGTACTGCCTTTCCCAACGCGCCGAGCACATCTGGGAAGGGGTTTCCAGCGCCACCACTCGCTCTCGGCCGATCATCAACACCCGCGACGAGCCACACGCCGACGCCGAGCGTTACCGCCGGCTGCACGTGATCGTTGGCGACTCAAACATGTCCGAGGTGACGACCCTGCTGAAGGTCGGCTCGGCCACCGTCGTGCTCGACATGATCGAACAGGGCGTCCAGTTCCAGGACTTCACGCTGGATAACCCGATCAGGGCGATCCGCGAGATCAGCCACGACCTCACCGGCCGACGCCTGGTCCGGCTGGCCGGTGGCCGGGAGGCCAGCGCGCTGGACATTCAGCGCGAGTATTACACGCGCGCCGCGGAGTACACCGCCGCGCACGGCCGGGGGGACAAGGCCGCCGAGCGGGTAGTCGAGCTCTGGGGCCGCACATTGGACGCGGTGGAGCGCCAGGATCTCAGCTTGATCGACCGCGAGATCGACTGGGCAATCAAGCACCGGTTGGTCGAGCGCTATCGCGCGCGCCACAACCTGGAGCTCTCCAGCGCTCGAGTCGCCCAACTGGATCTCGCGTATCACGACATTAGGCGTGGTCGTGGGCTGTTCGACATGCTGCAACGCAAGAGCATGGTTGACCGGGTCACCGACGACGGTGAGATCGAGGCGGCTAAGGACACCCCGCCGCCGACCACCAGGGCGAAGCTGCGTGGCGACTTCATCGCCGCCGCGCAGGCCGCTGGTCGGGACTTCACGGTCGACTGGGTGCACCTTAAGCTGAACGATCAGGCGCAGCGCACAGTGCTGTGCAAGGACCCGTTCCGATCGGTGGACGAGCGGGTGGAGCGGTTGATCGCGTCGCTATAGCCTCGCTCTCGTTGTGGACTTCGCGGCTCTGCTCGGGGACTTCGCCTATCTTGCGGGCTGGGTATGCGAAGTGGGCCGCCGCCGGCCTCGCCGCGCCGCTAGCGCGAATGGACCACCGGCGCGGCGTCGCCGCGCTACGCTGCGCGGGTGTCGTCCGTCCGTGCCGAGCGCTTGGTGAACTTGGTGCTTTGCCTGCTGTCCACCCGTCAGTACCTCACCGCGGAGCGGATCCGGGCCACGGTCGCCGGTTACGCTGATACCGCGTCCGACGAAGCCTTCTTTCGGATGTTCGAGCGGGACAAGGCCGAGTTGCGAGATCTTGGCGTACCTCTGGAAACCGGCCGACGCTCTGTTTTCGATACCGTCGATGGTTACCGGATTGCCCGCCAGGACTACGAGCTTGGGGACATCGAGCTGGCCGCCGACGAGGCGGCGGCGGTGGCCTTGGCGGCTCGGCTGTGGGACAGCCCGCAGCTCGCTGGAGCCGCCCACGGTGCGCTGGTCAAGTTGCGGGCCGCCGGCGTCGAGGTCGACGAAGACGCCATCGCCGGGGTGCAACCGAGGGTTCGGGCTACTGAGCCGGCATTCGCCCCGCTGTTGGCCGCGGTACAGGCCGGCCGGGTGGTTACCTTTGTGCACCGTTCGCATCCACGCGCCGAGGCCAAGCGGCGCACTGTGGAGCCATGGGGCGTGGTCAGCTGGCGTGGCCGTTGGTATCTGGTCGCACATGACCGGGACCGCAACGACGTGCGCTGTTTCCGGCTTTCTCGGATCAGCGAGCCGGTCTCGGTGGTCAGCGCCGCGGGCGAGGTACGTGTTCCGCCCGGAGTGGACTTGATGGCGCTGGTACGCCGCAGCGCCGGGCTGCCGCCAGTCAGCGGGATAGCCCGGATCTGGGTAGCGCGGGGGCGGGCGGTGGGATTGCGTCGGCTTGGCCAGCTCGTGGGCGCTCGAACACATGCGGGTCGACCGGGCGATGAGCTGGAGCTGGAGCTGCGCGATCGGGAGACGATGATTCGCTGGCTCGCTGGTCACGGACCCGACGTCGCGGTGCTGGAGCCAGCGGAGCTGGCCGAGGCCGTGCGGCGATGCCTGTCCGGCGCGGCACTGGCCCACGGCGCACGCGACGGACGCAGCGCACGAGAGGCGCACCCTGCCCGCGGCGAGCACAGCCCACACAGCGAGCCGGTCGGGGTGAGTCGGGCATGACGACCGGGCTGGCCGCCCGGCTGCCTCGACTGCTGTCTTTGGTGCCCTATCTGCTAGCTCGCCCTGGGGTGCGGGTGGCCGATGCAGCGGCTGATTTCGGGGTCACGGAGAAGCAGCTCCGCCGCGATCTTGAGCTATTGTGGATGTGTGGGCTGCCTGGCTACGGGCCGGGTGATCTCGTCGATCTGTCGTTTTCCGGGGACACCGTCACGGTCACCGAGGACGCGGGCATGCGTCGGCCATTGCGACTGACCACAGCCGAGGCCACAGCGCTGCTGGTGGCCTTGCGGGCGCTGGGCGAGATGCCTGGAATGGTGGATGGCGAGGTGGTGCGACGCGCCGTAGCGAAGATCGAGCGTGCGGTTGGAGCGGCCGCCGTGTCGACTGGTGTCGCGGTCGGCGTGAGCGCGCGTGAGGAGGCGACCACCGGCGCGGTCCGGGCCGCGCTCGACCACGGCCGTGCACTGCGAATTCGGTACTACACCGCGTCGCGTGACGTAGTGGGCGACCGTACGGTGGACCCGATGCGGCTGCTGCTCATCGAAGGTCGAGGCTACCTGGAAGCCTGGTGCCGCTCGGCCGAGGCGGTGCGGTTGTTCCGGCTGGATCGGATTGACGAGGTGGTCGAGCTCGCCGAGCCGGCCGCTGCGCCGGCAACGGCCCGACCTACCGATTTGTCCGCCGGGTTATTCCGGCCGGCTTCAGGTCAGCGAGAAGCGGTGCTGCGGCTGAAACCTGAAGCACGTTGGGTCGCCGAGTATTACCCAGTGGACGACGTCGCGGAGCTCCCCGACGGTGAGACCGAGATCCGGATGCGTTACGTCGACGATGCCTGGATGGTGCGGCTGGTGCTTGGGCTCGGCGGCCAAGCCCGGATTGTCAGCCCTACGTCGCTGCGCGCGGCCCTCATCCAGCGCGCCCAAGGTGCGCTGGATGAGGATTGACTTTATGGCCAGTGCGCTTGACGTGGCCAGCTAGCACTATGGTGTAGGCGTGGGTTGGCTGCTGAGCGCGCTGTTAGTCGCCGTGGGTCTGGTTGTGTTGGTGGGCCTGGTCGTGCGGCTAGTCGGGCGGCTGCGGCGCAACGAGGCGACGGTAACCGCGGTGCGGGCGATGCTCGCGGCCGGTTTAGACCGGATGCGGCCGTCGCTCGAGCAGCTCAGCGACTGGCGTGATTCTTGGCGAGGCCGCGAATCGGCGGCGCCGGACGCGTAGCATCGAGTACAACCGGCTCACCCACGAAAGAGGCACCGGTGTGGAATCCAATAGCTCATTACCGCCGTCGCCGGGAGAACCCCGACGGCACGATGACACTCGTTGAGCATCTCTACGAGTTGCGTACTCGACTGGCTATCGCGCTGGTTGCGATCGCGGTCACCTCAATCGCGGGCTACATCTGGTACGGCGTGGGTTTCTTCGGCTGGCCCAGCCTTGGTGAGCTGCTCAAAGGGCCGTATTGCGCATTGCCCGCATCCGCTCGTCCAATTGGCAACGCCTCCGGCGGCTGCACGCTCTTTGGTATCGCTGCTTTCGACCAGTTCTCGTTACGGATGCGGGTCGGGGCCACCGCTGGTGTGCTGTTGGCTTGCCCGATCTGGTTCTACCAGCTGTGGGCGTTCATCACGCCCGGGCTGTATGCCAAGGAACGCCGATACGCCTTGACTTTCGTGGCGTCCGCGGTGGTGCTGTTCGCTTGCGGCGCGGCGCTAGCCTATGTAGTGGTCGAGCAGGCACTGGCGTTCCTGCTCACCATCAGCTCCAATGTGCAGACTACGCTGCTGACCGGGGAGAGCTACTTCGGGTTGCTGACCGCGTTGGTGTTGATCTTCGGCGTGAGCTTCGAGCTGCCTTTGGTCGTCGTTATGCTCAACCGGGTTGGCGTTCTCACCTACGAACGCCTGCGTCGCTGGCGACGCGGCTTGATCTTTGGGCTGTTCGTGTTCGCGGCGGTGGCCACCCCGGGCGGCGATCCGATCTCCATGACCGCGTTGGCCTTGGCACTGACTCTACTGTTCGAAATAGCCATCCAGCTTGCCCGATTACACGACCGGGCCAAGGCCCGTCGGCTCGCCGCCGATAGTTGGAGTACCTGGGACCCGGATAAGCCCTCCCCGCTGGACACCACACCGAGCGAGATCCCCCGGCCCTCTCCGAGTTACGACGACGCAACCTGACAGCCAGTGTGATCCCTGTCCGGTCTGTGTCGGCCGCCGCCGGCGCTCGCCATCGGTATGACAGCCTGGTGTAGTGGCTAGCCGCTCTCCCGCCCAGGCATACGCTGCGTCCCGGATGCGCGCTGAGCATCCTCGGCTCGCGGAGTTCGCCGCCGTTCTGCCATTCCAACTCGACGAGTTCCAACGAGTTGCCTGTGCCTCGCTGGAGGACGGCCATGGGGTGCTGGTCTGCGCACCCACTGGCGCGGGCAAGACTGTGGTCGGTGAGTTCGCGGTGCACCTGGCGTTGGCCGAAGGCACCAAGTGTTTTTACACCACGCCGATCAAGGCGCTGTCCAACCAGAAGCACGCCGATCTGACGGCTCGGTACGGCCCTGACCAGGTCGGGTTATTGACCGGGGACACGGCTGTCAACGGGCACGCCCCAGTGGTGGTGATGACCACCGAAGTGCTACGCAACATGCTTTATGCGGCCTCGCCCGCGCTCTACGGGCTGGGCTACGTGGTCATGGACGAGGTGCACTACCTCGCCGATCGGTTTCGCGGCGCGGTGTGGGAAGAAGTGATCCTGCAGCTGCCCGCTGAGGTCGTGGTGGTGGGTTTATCAGCCACGGTCAGCAACGCCGAGGAGTTCGGTGACTGGTTGGTGACGGTGCGCGGTGATACCGCCGTGGTGGTCGACGAACAACGCCCGGTTCCCCTGTGGCAGCACATGATGGTGGGCAATCGAATGTTCGACCTGTTTGCCGGGCAGGACGCGCAGGGCCAGCTCAAGGTCGACTCGACGTTGGTGCGGTATGTGCAGGAACACACTCGGCTGCAGCCGGGGGGAGGCTGGCCGCGAGATCGCTCGGGCGGGCGGGCGGGCGGACGTCCTGGACCACCGCGCTACCGTCCGGCATCCCGAGCCACCGTGATAGACCGGCTGGACCGCAACGGCCTACTACCGGCTATCACGTTTGTGTTCAGCCGTACCGGTTGTGACGCCGCGGTTGAGCAGTGCGTGCGCGCCGGGCTGCGGCTGACCAGCCAGGACGAGGTGGCCGATGTCCGCCGGATCATCGAGGCGCACACCGCCGAGCTGCCTGAAGCCGACCTCGCGATACTCGGGTATTGGCAATGGCGCGAGGCGTTGGAACGCGGTATCGCCGCGCACCACGCCGGGTTGTTGCCGGCGTTCAAGGAAACCGTGGAGGAGCTGTTTGTCCTCGGACTGGTCAAATGCGTATTCGCTACCGAGACGCTTGCGCTGGGCATCAACATGCCGGCGCGAACCGTTGTGCTGGAACGGCTGGTCAAATACAACGGCGAGGCACACGCCGAGCTGACCGCGGGGGAGTACACCCAGCTCACCGGGCGAGCCGGCCGCCGGGGGATCGACGTCGAGGGCCACGCGGTAGTGATCTGGCAGCCTGGAGTCGATCCCACCCAGGTCGCCGGGCTGGCCTCGACCCGGACTTACCCGCTGCACAGCTCGTTTCGGCCCGGCTACAACATGGCGGTCAATCTGCTTGACCGGCTCGGCGCCGAGCCGGCCAGGGCGTTGCTTGAGCAGTCTTTCGCCCAGTTCCAAGCCGACCGGTCGGTGGTGGGGGTGGCTCGGCGTGTCGAGCGCAACGCCGAGGCGATGCGGAGCTATGCCGAGGCGATGCGTTGTCATCTCGGTGACTTTGCCGGGTACGCCCGACTGCGACGCGAGCTGTCCGATCGGGAGAAAGCGCTGCATCGCAACGGTGCCGCCGCCCGCCGCGCCGCTACCGCCGATTCGCTGGCCGCCCTGCGCCCAGGTGATGTGATCGCGGTGCCGACCGGGCGTAGAGCCGGGTTGGCGGTGGTGCTTGACCCGGGGCTGGATCAGCCGGGTGAGCCACGGCCGCTGGTACTCACCGAGGATCGTTGGGCCGGTCGGTTGGCCGCGGCTGATTTCCCAGCCGAAGTGCGTCCGCTTGGCCGGATGCGGTTGCCCAAGCGGATTGATCACCGGGTTCCCCGGGTTCGCCGCGACCTCGCGTCGAGCCTGCGCAACACCGGTATCCAGGCTCCGGCTGGCTTCGGTAAGCGGGATCGACGAGGCACAACCGATGGGCCCGAGGGCGCTGAGCTCGAGGCATTGCGCCGCGCGCTCCGGGCGCACCCTTGCCACGGCTGTCAGGACAGGGAGAGCCACGCGCGGTTTGCCGAACGGTGGGCGCGGCTCGAGCGGGAGACCGAGCAACTGCGGCAGAAAGTCCGAGCGACCACGCACTCGCTGGTCAGGTCATTCGACCGGATTATCGGCTTGCTGCGTGAACGTGGCTATCTCGATGGCGACACAGTGACCGCGCATGGGGTGGTGCTCTCCCGGCTGTGGGGGGAATCCGATCTGCTCACCGCTGAATGTCTGCGGCACGGCATTTGGGACGCGCTACCGCCAGCCGATCTTGCCGCTGTGGTGTCCGCGCTGGTCTATGAGTCGCGTCGAGAGGATGCCGCGATACCTCGGGTACCGGCGGGTTCGGTGGCTGAAGCGCTGGCCGCTACGGTTCGGTTGTGGTTGGGGCTGGAGTCCGACGAGCGCCGACACCGGGTGGAGCGGACTCGAGAGCCGGACCCGGGGTTCGCTTGCCCGGTGCATCAGTGGGCGAAAGGACAGACGCTGTCGTCGGTGCTCACAGCGGCCGAGGAGAACGGCTGGGAATTAGCGGCCGGTGATTTCGTGCGGTGGTGTCGGCAGGTGATCGACCTGCTTGACCAGCTTGCCTCGGTGGCCGGGCCGGAGCACCCGGTCGGGCGCAATGCGATGGCGGCAATCCGCGCGATCCGCCGGGGCGTGGTCGGGCTGGGTGCCGGCTAGCGTCGGCACACCCCCCTACCGCGTGACTGAGGCCAGCGCGGTGATCAGCCGGCCGATCGAGCTGCCCAGTCCCCAGCGTTGTGCTAACTCGTTCAGCCGATCTGGTTCCGCGGGCATGGCGGGCAGAGTGTCCTCGCGGTCGAGCTTGACCGGGGCATTGGTGGCAACCCGGACTACCGGTTCGACCACCGCTAAATAGTCCGCCGCGGCGGCCAACTTAGCTCGGACACCGGGAGCGAGCCGAGTATCGGTTCGATCTCTGACAGCCTCGCGCAGCTCCCGCCAGGAGCCGAACCTGGAGACCAGGCTGGCCGCGGTCTTCTCCCCGATGCCGGCCACGCCGGGCAGCCCATCGGAGGGATCGCCGCGCAGCATCGCCAGCTCGGCATAAGCCTCACCGGCTCGTTCAACCGGAAGTCCATACTTAGCGGCCAATTCAGCCGGTGTGAACACCTCGGCTTTGGCGAGCCCGCGCCCGATGTGCACTACCCGCACCGGGTTGGGCTCGTCACGTACCAGCTGTAACAGGTCCCGGTCGCCGCTGACCACCTCGATCGGGACGTCTTGCTCCAGCGTGCACAGCGTGCCGATCACGTCATCGGCTTCGTAGCCATCAGCGCCACCGGTGGCGATGCCGGCCGCCGCGAGCACATCCAGAATGAGCGGGACCTGGGGGGAAAGCCCATCAGGCACAGCCTCGGCCGGCCCGGCACCACCGGCTGACTCGCCGGCCACGCTCAGCGGCTGCCCGGGCGCCACCCGGTGCGTCTTGTACGACGGGATGGCCTGTACTCGAAATGCCGGCCGCCAATCCAGGTCGAGACAGGCCACCGCCCGCGATGGGCGACGGTCGGAGATGAGCCGAGCCACCATATCGGTGAATCCGCGAACCGCGTTCACTGGTGTGCCGTTCGGCGCGGTGACCGAGTTGGGAACGCCGTAGAACGCGCGGAAGTAGAGGCTGGCCGCGTCCACCAGTAGCAATGCCTTCGGCCCGTGAGTGGTGAGTATGGCTGGAACCATACTCGCCACTCACGGGCGTATGCAGCCCCCGGCGTCGTGGCCTGAGGATCGTGCATGCACGATGTGCGGCATGAACGGCGATTATCGAGCTCCAGGTCGCGATGACTATGGCCGTCGTGACGACTACGGACGCCCCTCAAGTGCTTACACCCCGGTGGCGCCGGTGCAGACTGAGGTCAACGTTGGTCGGCTATGGGCCGGGGGAGTGGCCGCCGCTGTGGTGGCCGGGCTCGTGGCCTTGGTCGGTCTGCTAGTGGCGCGGGCGGCGTTCCAGCTGGCCGTACTATCGCCGGCGAAGGCCGGCGCATTCGGCGATTCGTCCACCACCGCCCTGGTCGCCGCGGCTGTTTGCGCGGCGCTGCTGGCCACCGGCCTCGCGCACGTGTTGTTGATCAGTACGCCCAGCCCGCTGTCATACTTCAGTTGGATTGTTGGTCTGTTGACCACGGCCGCTGTAGTGCTGCCGTTCCTCGGCTCTGGCTCGGTTCCGGTGCGGCTGGCTCAAGCGGTGATCCACCTGGTGATCGGAATGGCGATCGGCGGGCTGGTCAGCAACGCGGCGTACAGCGCGAGCCGGCTCACCCTGAGCGGTTCCCGCTGACGCTGGTGTGTGTTCTCGGCTGGGGTCCCGGCCGCCGCCGTGAGTGAGCGGTACTTTTACTTCGGAGACGGAAGCGGAAGTGGGGGTGGGGCGGATGGTGATCCGACTCCACCAACGGCCTTGGGAACTAGCAAGTCGCCAATGAACGGCACCGCGAGGAAACCCTCCGCACCGGCGTAGAGCAGCCCCACCCTGGGTAAGTCTGTGGGTCGGCGATACGCCAGCACGCGGGGCAACCACTCCGGGTTGAACTTGGCGTTGAAGTCTCGCAGCGACCGGATCTGGAAGAACGGGTTCAGCACGCTCACCAGCCGCCGTGCCAGCCGCTCCGGTGCGGTGAACGGCACATCGTCGGCGAACAGCCGCCCCCACATAGCGAAGTTCATCGACAGCCGGACCACCCCTCGCTGACCGAGCGCCAGCGCGGTCGAGGCGATCAGGAACTCAGTCATTCCGTTCGGCGCGCCGGGGTCGTGTCGCATCAGGTCCAGCGTGTACCCGAAGTCAGACCCGTACGCTGGAACGAGGCGTAGGAAGCCGCCTGGTTCGTCGTTCTCGTCCAGCGCGACGCACAGCAGAAAATCGGGGTTCGCCCCTTCGCCCTTGATGTCCTGACTCAGCGACATGGTGAACCCGCGCTCAGGCGCCTTGCCCCGCCACCGAGCGCTGATGGCGTTCAGCTGGTGAACCAGCCGGGGTGACGCGCCCGATTCGGGCAGCAACTCGAACCGGTAGCGACGATCGACCCGGCGGACCGCCGCGCGCACGCTCTTCGGCACCGAGGCGTCCAGCGCGAAGCGGTCGCAGCGCATGATGGCTTCGTCGCCGAGATAAAAACTGCGGAACCCGCGCGCGGCGTAGCTGGCAAAGTCAGACTGGCGGATCGCCAGGAACGCGGGGTTCCAGGCTCGCTCGTCGCACATGCTTAGAAACTCATCGAGCAACCGAGGCACCGACTCCGCCGCACCGATCGGGTCACCGGCGACCAGCGCGTACCCACCGGCGTAGGTGTAGGCGAGCATGGCCTCGCCATCGGAACTGAAGAAGAAACTTTTGTCGTCGCGCAGCGAGAAGTAGGCCAAAGTGTCCCAACCGTAGCTGTGCACCAGGCGTAGCGCGTGATGCCAGTCGGCTTCGGTATGCGGCCCTCTCGCTCGCAACGGCCGGAATACCAAGACCGCGAAGACCACCAACCCCACCACCCCGAGTGCGATCAACGCAGTGGAGAAGAAGACCTCGAACTTGGGCCGTAGGTAGACGTAATCGCCATCCAGCCCGATCAGGCCGCTGAGTACCGTGCTAACCGCACCCGAGAAGGTGAACTCAGGTCGTATCTCGCGGTGCTCCAGGTAAAGGCTGCCCACGCCGAACACCAACACAGCGGCGAGGTAAGTGGGCAAGAACCGCGCCAACCGCAACAGCGACGGTGGATCCGAGGCGGCTCGGAATTGGTCTTTGGCGAGCACCAAGGCAAGTAGCATGGCGACATTCACTGTGACGGCCAGCTCCGGCCCCTTCCACAGGTGCGCCACCGCGCTGACGGCAAATAACGGCAGCCCGATCCGCCAGGCGTTTCGTTTGCGTTTGGCCAGCTGGTCAGCCAGCAGCAACAGAGCAAGTCCGATCAACACCGACAGCACTCGATTCGCGACAACGAACCAGGTCGGTTCGAGTACCCGCTCCACTCGCTGAAACCTGCTGTGCATGGTGGGCAGCAGCACCAGCAGGTCCAGCACACCGCTCACCGCGGTCAGCCCCGCCACGAGCCGAACTGGCCAGCGCGGCTGCGCCGCGGGCGCGCCGGTGGCTTGTCCGGTGGTGGGGGGTGGGAGCGGTGGCGCCGATTGAGGTGGGTCGTCTTCGCCGTATCGGGCGCGCGGTGGTACGGGCGAACCGCCTGGCACCGGGGTGGGCGGGCCTATTGGCGCAGGTGCGCCAGGCGGCTTCTCGGAAACCGAAGCGGGCAGCTCAGGGCGCAGGGTCGGGAACAGGATGACCTCGCGGATCGAGTCGGCCTCGGCCAGCAGCATGACCAGGCGGTCTATACCGATGCCGAGCCCGCCGGTTGGCGGCAGGCCGTGCTCCAGCGCGCGGATGTAGTCCAGGTCGATCTCACCCGCCTCTGGGTCGCCGGCCGCGCGCGCGGCTGCCTCCGCCCGGAACGCGGTGAGCTGAGCGCCCGGGTCGTTCTGCTCGCTGTAGGCGTTGCACAGTTCGAAGCCCGCGACGATCAACTCGAAGCGCTCGGCGTAGCTAGCATCGTCGCGGTGCTCTCGCGCCAGTGGAGACACCTCGCGTGGAAAGTCAATGCAAAATAGTGGGCCGGTAATCTCTCGCTGGACTTTTGCCTCGTACACCTCCTGCATCAGCCGGCCGGCTCCCCAGCCGGATCGGTAGGGGATCCGCAGCTGGTCAAGCAGCGTACGGGCCTGCGCGAGTGGCATGTCCGGATGCATCGTGACGCCGGCGTACTGTTTGATCAAGTCAGCCATGCGGACCCTCGGCCACGGGGTAGCGAGATCGATCTTCCGCCCGCCCAGCTCAGCTGAGGTGCGCATGCCGAGGGCCACTTTCGCCGCCCCGGTTACCAGGTCCTCGGCGAGGTCCATCATGTCGTGGTAATCAGCGAACGCCTGGTAGGCCTCCAAGAGCGTGAACTCCGGGTTGTGCCGGCTGTCGAGACCTTCGTTGCGAAACACCCGGCCGATTTCGAACACGCGCTCCATCCCGGCGACCACTAG
Organism: Pseudonocardia sp.; assembly: GCA_019244295.1. Lineage (GTDB taxonomy): Bacteria > Actinomycetota > Actinomycetes > Mycobacteriales > Pseudonocardiaceae > Pseudonocardia. Next base: position 22,244 of record JAFASX010000132.1, on the reverse strand, counting down.
CCGCTTGAGATGCAGCTCCAGCGCGACTCGCAAATAAAGATCGATACCGAGCGCGTTGTGGTGGGCGATGAAGGGACGGGCGGCCGCTCCGCCTTGGAGGTTCTGCAGTACCGGGCCCTCGACCTCGACGAAGCCCCGGTCGGCTAGCAGCCGCCGGATCTCGGCTATCGCGGCGTGCCGAATCCGGAAGATCTCCCTGCTCCGGGGGTTCACCGCGAGGTCGACATAGCGCTGCCGATAGCGGGTCTCGACGTCGGTCAGCGCGGCCGGGCCGTTCGGCGGTGGCCGCAGGGCCGGGGCTAGGACGGTGAACTCCGCTACCCGAACGGACAGCTCGCCCCGGCGGGTGGTCATGACAGTTCCCCGGACCCCGATCCAGTCGCCCCGGTTCAGCGCATCGAACTCGCGATGGCGTGACGAGCCGACTTGAGCGGTCTCGACGAAGAGCTGGATGCCGTCGGAGACGTCGCGCAGTACACCGAAGCTGAGCCCGCCGTGGCGGCGTAGCGCGGTCAGCCGCCCAGCGATCCGGACCTCGTCGTCGGTGGCTTGGTCCGGCTCGAGGTTCCCGTATCGAGCCCAGATGTCAGCCACCACGCGGTCGGTGCGATAGCGGTAAGGGTAGTCGGGCCGGCGAGTCTCGGTGCGGTGTTCATCAGCGCGGCGTTCATCAGTGCGGTGATCGGCGCCATGGGGAGCCACGCGGGCCACCATAGCGGCAGGGTCGGACACCGCCGTTTCAATACCCGTCACCGCGCCGCGTGCTGGATTGTCAGACCCTCCGCTTAAGCTATGTGTATGAGTGTCGCTGTTGGGTTGCTTGCCGCGCGGCTGGGCCGTGCCGCCGAGGTCGCCGCGAGGCGGGGGGTCGATCTGCTGGTCGTCACTCCGGGGGCCGATCTGCGCTACTTGCTCGACAGCCCGTCCAGCAGCCATGAGCGGCTGACCTGCCTGCTGCTCGGGGCCGACGGTCATAACGCGCCGCCGGCTCTCGTGGTGCCGACGCTCGAGGCGCCGGGTTGGGCTGACATCCCGCTGGAGGCGCTGGGCGTCGAGGTCATCACTTGGAACGACGAGGATGATCCTTATCTGTTGGTGAGCGATCTCGCTGGCGGCCCAAGGCGGGTCGCGGTCGCTGACTCGATGCCGGCGGCGCACGTGCTCGGGCTGCGCGATGCCCTACCGGAAGCCGTGCAGACGCTAGCCGGCGGTGTCCTCGCGCAGTTGCGGATGCGCAAGGACGCCTCGGAGGTGGCCGAACTGCGGTCCGCCGGCGCGGCGATCGACCGGGTGCATGCAAGGATGGCGGAGTTCCTGCGCCCGGGACGCACCGAGGCCGCGGTTGGCGCGGATATCGCCGAGGCGATTGTGGCCGAGGGCCACACCAGCGCGGCGTTCGTGATTGTCGGGTCAGGGCCGAACGGGGCGAGCCCACATCACAAGCTATCCGATCGAGTGATTGCTCCGGGTGATCTGGTAGTGATCGACATCGGTGGCCCGCTTGCCTCGGGCTACCACTCCGACTGCACCCGAACGTATGCCGTGGGAGCACAGCCCGCGGCGTCGGTCCGAGATGCCTACGAAGTGCTGCGTGAGGCGCAGGAAGCCGCCTTTCGATCGATAACCCCGGGGGTGACGGCCGAGGAGGTCGACGCGGCCGCTAGAGGAATCGTCGATAAGGGTGGGTTCGGCGCTCGGTTCTTGCACCGCACCGGCCATGGAATCGGCCTGGACGTACACGAAGATCCGTACATCGTCGGTGGCAACCCGCTGCGGCTGGAGCCAGGCATGACCTTCAGCGTGGAGCCGGGGATCTACCTGGAGGGTGACTGGGGTGCCCGGATTGAAGATATCGTCGTGGTCACGGACGCTGGGGCCGAGCGGCTTAACAACCGCCCGCGTGAGCTGGTGGTGCTATAGCATCGGTCTGATGAGCGCATCGCCCCGGTTTCGGGCGCGGCGAGCGGCTGGCGCGCTCGAGTCTGAGGTGCTGGCCGCGCTATGGGCCGCACATCAGCCGCTGTCCACCGCCGAGGTACAGCGGGCGGTCGACTCCGAGCTGGCCTACAACACAGTGCAGACCATTTTATCTAGGTTATACGACAAAGGCCTGGTAGGTCGCTCGTCTGACGGTCGCCGTCATCGCTACTACCCGGTCAAAGGGGCTGAGGAGCTGGCCGCTGAGCAGATGCAGGCACTGCTGCGACGCGGCCCGGACCGACAGGGTGTGTTGCAGCGGTTCGCTACCTCGTTGTCCGAGGAAGATGCCGAGGCGCTGCGAGCTATGTTGAGGCGCCGCAGATGACTGTGAGCGTGTATGTCCCAGCGGTGTTGTCCGTGCTGGTGGCTGTGCTCGGCCGGTTCATCGCGGTCCGGTTGGCGCCGACCAGGTGGACGACGTTCACGGTGGTGGGCGCCGCCGTGCTGTGCGCTAGCGGCACCGCGTGGGCTTTACTGCTGTTGTCGTTCACCTTGCTCGGGTTCACCACGTTCGCTGTGCAGGAGGCCAGCGAACGTGGTGTGCGGTTGGTGCAACCGGTGCCTGGGGTGGTCGGGGTATTGGCCGTGATCATGTTGGCCGTTGGGGTGGTACGGGCGGTCAAGGTGTTGCGCATCCGGTTGGCGACCCGTAAGGAGCTGCGTGAGCTGTGCCGTTCCTGCGGACCAGGTGAGCTCGTGGTTGTCCCCGTGGATGAGCCGCATGCGTTCGCGGTACCTGGTCGCCCGGGCCGAGTGCTGGTCACCCAAGGATTGCTGGCGCTGCTGGACAGCAAGGAGCGGCGCGTGGTGCTCGCCCATGAGCGAGCCCATCTGCATGGCCACCACCACGGCCTGCGGGCGGCGCTCGAGGTGTGCGCGGCGGTCAACCCGCTGCTTGTCCCCGTTCGTGAAGCGGTGGCGTTCATCGTGGAGCGAGCCGCCGACGAGCGGGCGGCGGCGGTCAGCGGTAGCCGTGAGGCGACCGCCGCGGCGTTGGCTAAGGCGGCGCTGGCCGAGACCGGCCAACTGTGTGCCGGGCTGGGGTTCATCACCTGCGCCGTATCCGCTCGTGTTGCCGCGCTGCAGGCCGCGCCGCCCCGGCCTAAACCGCTGTGGCTGGGCGGGATGCTCATGCTCGGCGTAGGGACCGCGGCGGCGGCGGTGCAAGCAACGCTGGCGTTCTGCCGGCTGATCGAGTGGCTGTGGCCGGCTTGAACTTGGGAAGATCAGTTTGAGCCTGAGGCTTGCCTGAACACGGTCTGAACTCGCCTTTAACCCGGCTGATATCAAAGTCCCGCACGTTGGTGAACATCGCCCGATGGCGTCGTTATCGAGTGCCCCAGCTACCCGTGGCCTGCCAGATTTGCCGATTCCGCCTATGCTCTTACACGCTGTAGGAGTACTTTCCGGGCACGGTGGACCAGGGAGTCGAAGATAGATGGCCCCAGCGGCGGACGGCGGTAGGGCGCGGGTTCTGGTGGTATCCGGCAGTGTGGGCGCTGGACACGATGGCGCGGCGGATGAGCTTATCGCGCGATTGAGTGCTGTCGGCGTGGCGACAGAGCGCAGGGACTATCTCGACGCGATCCCGTGGCTGGGACGGTTGATCCTGCGTGAGGGCTATGAGCTGAGTATTGGCTACGCGCCCCGGTTCTTTGACTGGTTGTTCGACAACCTGGAGCACAAGGGTTGGGTCCAGCGGATCACGTTGCTGCTCTGCTTTGCGGCCAGGTTCCGCATGCGGCGCTGGGCCAAGGGACATCACGTGGTGGTGTCGACCTTCCCGCTGGCTAGCCAGACGCTGGGCCAACTGCGAGCAAGCGGAGCGTTGGATGCCACAGTGGTCACTTATCTCACCGATCCTGCCGTACACCGAATGTGGGTGCACGCGAATGTGGACCACCATCTCACGGTGACCGAGGCAACCTCTCGAATGGGTCGACTGGCCTACCGCACTCCGATGTACGCGGTCGGCGGCTTGGTCTCGTCCCGGTTCGGACAGCGGCTGGCTCCGGAGCGCCGGCTGGCATTGCGCCAAGAACTGGGGTTGTCCCCGGACCGCCCGGTGATTCTAATGGTGGCTGGTTCGCTCGGTCTCGGCGACGTGCCGAGGGCGGTCCGTGAGATCGCCGCCACCAAGGTCGCTCAGATTCTCGTCTTGTGTGGCCGCAACGCCCGGTTGCGGGCCGAGCTCGACCGCCGCGAGGATGGAGTGATCGCGCTTGGCTGGCGTGACGATGTTCCGCAGCTGATGGCAATGGCTGACGTGCTGATCCACAACGCGGGCGGACTCACCTTGACCGAAGCACTGACCGCGGGTCTGCCAGCGATTACTTTCCGGCCGATTCCTGGGCACGGCACAGCAAACGCCCGCACGTTGGCGGAGGCCGGCCTCGCTCCGTGGCCGGCGGACTGCGCCGAGCTGGCTGACGTGGTGCGCCAGCACGCCAGCCTGCGTTGCGACCCGAGTGCGGTGGTACGTAAGCCGGACGCGGCACAGGTGGTCGTTGGTCTGCTGTCCGATCGGGTGCGCCCTGCGGGGCAGGCCCAGCGCACCGCCTGAATTCGTGATGGTCATCCATACGCGCTATGGTTGAGCTGCCGTGACTGTTGCCGTGGTTGTGTCGTTGCTAGCGGCGGTCTGCTTCGGGGTGGCTTCCGTGTTACAGCACGACAGTGCCCTGCGGGCCCGTCGTCGTACTCCCTTGCACCCTGGGCTGTTGGCCGATCTCGTCCGCCGTCCCCGCTGGCTGGTCGGCGTCGGGGCACAGTTCACCGGTGTTGCGTTGCATCTGTTTGCGGTAAACATCGGTCCGCTCTCGCTCGTGCAGCCGCTGCTGACCACAGGCCTGGTAGTCGCGTTGCTGATGCAGCGAATCGCCGGGCGGCGAGTGTCGCACCGGGCATTACTGTCAGCGAGCCTCGTGGTAGTTGGCCTGGTGGTGTTCTTGGTGGAAATGCCGGAGCAGGGCGTGACGACGTCGGCGGATGTCGAGCAATGGATTCCTGGGCTACTGCTTGCCGGCGCGGTGTTAGCTTCCACGCTCTCGGCTGGGCTGCGCGGGCTGGGTAGCGCGCGCAGCGTATTCCTCGGGGCCTCGGCCGGCACGGTGTTGGCTACCTCGGCCGCACTGGGTAAGGCGTGGGGTGCGGTGTTGCGGGCCAACGGCCTGTTTGTGCTGCTCGGCAGCTGGCAACTGTGGGCCGCGCTGGCATGCGGCCTTGCCGGCGCTCTGCTGAGCCAAGCGGCGTTCCAAGCTGGCCCGTTGGGTGGCTCGCTGGCCGCGATGATGGCGATCGACCCGGTCATCGGGGTCGGGCTGGGGATTGTCGTGTTCGACGAGCCGTTTGCGACAGAGGCTACCGTCATCGCCCGTTGCCTGGGGCTGCTGCTCACCGTGGTCGGCGTCGGATTACTGGCCTGGACCCAACGCGGAGATGCCCGCCGGCTGGACCGGCGGATTCCTGTGCTGTTGGCTGACGCCCGCAGCGGAGGTTCTCGCGGTTAGACAGCCCAGCGCGGCGGTCGAACCAAGAGAGACCGCCAAGGCCGGAGAGGAAAGAGCTACAGCGGGATGTTCGAGTGTTGGCCTCGGTTCGCGGGCGCGGCCGCTAGCGCCTCGACCAGTCGCTGTCGGGTCTGTGCCGACGGGATGACCGCGTCGACGACGTCGAGTGCGACGGCCCGGTCGACCCCGCCCGCGACTCGGCGCTGCTGTTCGACCAGCGCGGCGCGAAGGGTCTCCCGATCGTTCTCGGGCGTGGCGGCGAGCTTCTTGCGGTGCAAGATGCCGACGGCCGCCTCAGGACCCATCACAGCGACCTCTGCGTCTGGCCAAGCGAACACCGCCGTCGCGCCGAGCGAGCGCGAGTTCATCGCGATATAGGCCCCGCCATAGGCCTTGCGGGTGATGAGGGTGACCCTCGGTACGACGGACTGCGCGAACGCGTGCAGCAGTTTCGCCCCCCGGCGGACCACCCCGCCCCACTCCTGGTCGACCCCGGGCAGATAGCCAGGGACGTCGACCAGGACGACGAGCGGCACGCCGAGCGAGTCGCACATCCGGACGAAGCGAGCGGCCTTCTCCGCTGACAGGGAGTCCAGGCAGCCGCCCTTGCGGATCGGGTTGTTCGCGATCACACCCACGGTCCGCCCTGCCAGCCGGCCGAGGCCGACGACGATGTTGCGGGCCCAGCGCGGTTGGAACTCTTCGAAGACCGGCCCATCGGCATCGCTGTCCAGAATGGCCTGGATGAGGATGCGCACATCGTAGGTACAGCGGGTGGACGCGGGAAGCAGTGACCGCGGATCCTCGCCTGGCGCCACCGTTGTAATGTCGAACTCGCCGGGCCGGGCAAAGAAACCGACCAGCCGCCGGGTACGGGCGTAGACTTCCTGTTCCGAGGCGACTGTGATGTGCACGACCCCGGATTTGCGGGCGTGCGCCGCCGGACCCCCCAGCCCGTCCATATCGATGACTTCGCCGGTAACACTGCGCAACACTTCGGGGCCGGTGACGAACACCCGGGCCGCGTCCGACATGATGATCACATCGGTGAGCGCGGGGCCGTAAGCCGCCGCGCCAGCCGCTGGGCCGAGTACCACTGAGATTTGTGGGGTGCGTCCCGAAGCCCTAGTCATCGCGGTGAACATTCGCCCGACCCCGTCCATGGACTCGACTCCGTCAGCCAGCTTGGCGCCGCCGGAGTGCCACAACCCCACAACCGGGCATTGACGGTATACGGCGGTCTCGATCGCATCAATGATGTGGTCGGCGCCGGCCGCGCCAAGCGCACCGCCCATGGATGTTGCGTCCGTGCAGAAGGCGACCACATCGGCGCCGTTGATCTTGCCGAAGACCGCCGTGACCCCGCTGTCGTCCGGGGCGTGCAGCGGGGTCATGCTTTCTTCATCCAGCCAGATCGCTCGGTCGAGCAAGCGGGCAAGTCGGACCTGGGGCTTTCGCTGGTCCGGGATGGTCCTTGTGGTCGCGGGTGCGGCCTCGCTCACCGTCATGGCGGCGTTCCCCTCAACTCGACGCAGAGGCTTGCCAGATGAAATCCGGGAAATCGAATTCCGCGACTTCCCGGATTAGCTACGACGCTACATTCAGGTGGGCGAGGAATTACCTAATAATGACGGTTATCGAGCATCCGCGCGACGGAGGTAGATGATCGCGGCGATGCCTAGAACGGTGACCCAGATGGCGGCCCCGAGCAGTGCCAGTGAGGTCGGGAGGTAGGCGTCTGTGGTGGGTTTGCTAATGCCCGCGATGCTCTCCTGGAGGGCCCCCAGTGACCAGCGTGGCACGGTGTGGTTGTAAGCCTTGCCGAGGAATTGGCTGAACATGGGCGGCAGGATGATAAGCAGGATGGTGAGCACGAGAGCCCCGACAGCGTTGCGCACCAACACGGCGAGCAAGCAGCCAACGATGCCGTCGAGACACATCCCGACGGCGATGTAGAGCAGGACGGCTCGCAGAAGCCTCGGATCGTGGAGGTTGAGGGTTGGGTATCCACTAATCGCCAGGGCACTCTGAGTCATCGCGGCGTTAACCATCGAGATTAACACGCCGACGACGAGACCGATCACGCCGATAATGAGGATCTTGGAAACGAGCACACGCGTTCGGCGAGGAGTAGCGACGAACGTGTAGTCGAGCATACCGGTGCGAAATTCGGAGGCCACGAAGTTGGCGCCGAGGAAAATATAAGACCACACACCGAGTAACCCACCAAAGAGAATGACGTTGTATTCCCCCTTGGTTTGCTGCGCGGCGAGATCGGCGCCGTTGCTGAAAAGCGTGATCAGCGCGCTGACCCCGACCGTGATCGCGATGGTGACGAACAGTACGTTACGGCTTGCTGGCAGCGCCCAGAACTTGCGCCACTCGGAGGCCAGGGTGTCGACGAAGCCAGGGGCCTTCGTGGCGGCGTTTCCGACACCGGTGCTCGGTTCGGTGGCGGTATTCGCCGTGGCGGTATCGGTCACAGTAGTGCCCCAGACTTCGCATCGGATGCCACGTACTCGGAAGCTTGCTGGGTGAGCCGCATGAAAACGTCCTCCAGGGTCTCTCGCACGGGAGTGAGCTCGTAGATCGCGATGCCGTTGGCGGCCGCGGTGTCCCCGACTTCTTCCGGTATCAGGCCGGTGACACGCAGGACGGAGCCTGGTCCGGGTTGTTGGCCGTTCCCTGGCTCGGGATGCTCGACCCGCATATCGGTGAAGTTGCGCCGCAGCGCGTCTAGCAACCGCTCCGGCTGGGCTGCGCGCACCCGGATGGGGGTTCGCTGGGAGCCCCCTTGTAGCTCGGACACGGACAGTTCGGCCATCAACCGGCCTCGGCCGATCACAACGACCTTGTCCGCGGTCAGCTGCATCTCGGACATCAGGTGGCTGGAGACCAGCACGGCGCGTCCTTCGCGGGCAAGTTTCTTGAGCAGTGTGCGGACCCAGACGACGCCCTCGGGATCGAGCCCGTTGATCGGCTCATCGAGGATGAATGTGCCAGGATCACCGAGCAGCGCGGCCGCGATTCCGAGTCGCTGGCGCATACCCAGCGACATGGCGCCGACCCGGCGAGTACCGACCGAGCTCAGGCCTACCTGCTCGAGTACTTCGTTGACTCGGGTGTCCGGGATCGCGCCGGCCCTGGCGAACCACCGCAGGTGTGCCTTGGCGGTCATGCTCGGCGCGACCGAACTGGCGTTCAGCAGGGCGCCCACGACGCGCAGCGGCGACGCATGGGCGGCGAGCGGCTTGCCGTCGATGCGGGCCCAGCCCGTTGAGGGATTATCGAGCCCAAGCATGAGGCGCATGGTGGTCGTCTTGCCCGCGCCGTTGGGTCCGAGGAAACCCGTGACAAGCCCATCCTCAGCGCGGAACGTCAGGCCGTCGACCGCCGTCATGTCCCCAAAACGCTTCGTCAGGTTCTGAACTTCGATCATGAGGCTCCCTTCGTGATCAGCGTTCATGTTTACAGGCTGCGCACGGGTCGCGTTAGCTGCGTCCGGTGCGTGGCTAGGACACTTTAGCCACGGCGCCCGCTCACAATGCGGGCCCCCACAGCCCGTTATGCGGGTGGAATCGGTTGACCCTGTCGCGCCGCTGGCTCGGCCTGCTAGGCCCCGGTTGGTGCCGCCGCCGTGCCGTCACGGTGCGGTTCGTCCACCACGGTGGCGATAATGTCGTCCACTCCGACGGTGCTGTTCTCCGTTACCATGATCTGAGCGATGGTGCCGGTGGTCTCGGCGATGACGGGGATCTCCATCTTCATCGACTCTAGGAGCGCGATGACATCGCCTTCGGCGACGAAGTCGCCGACCTCGACATCCACTCGTAGCACCGTTCCGGCGATTTCAGTCCTGATCGGATCCTCTCGGGGATCCGTGGAGTGTTCCCGCCCCGCGGCCGGTCCCGGCGTTCCTGTCGTCGCTGTCATGGCGGTATCCGTCCCTCATCCTTCTGCGCCGCGTTGAGCGAGTTGTGCTCAGGTTGGGTTCGCCTGAACTGGTCTTGTCCGCCTGGCGGATGGCCGATTCGCTCGACACGCCGCCGGTCATGGCTGAATCATCGGAATGATCGCTGAACGCCGGGATCGTCGAGTTCGGCATTCGTGTCGAATTCTTAAATCGGCGTAGAACTGTTTCTTTGTGGCTTATTCGCCGAGTGTGTAGAGCCTCGTGTAGCCGAAAGAAAGCGTCTGTGATCAGCTCACTTTCGCCGAGGTCGAGCCAGCCCACGAACCTGAACAACCACCAGTTGGACTGCTCGGGGCACAACCGCCGGGGGAAGCGGCCGCACACTGCTGGACTGCACAAACGGTCTCGCGAAGATCATGGTTGGGGACTGCGGACCTGAGCATACGCTCAGGTTGTTCGGTCGGACAACCCCTAAAGAACCCTTACGGGGGTGGCGAAAAACTCGGGCAGCCAACCCCTAGCAAGCCCCTAATCACAACCTCGGTATCCAGTGACGTAGCTCGGTTCAGCGGATCAGGCTCTCGTCTTGGCTCCGGCTCGGCGCGAACGCCCGTGATGCGCTGGTCATGTGATCGGTATTAGAGTTGAGCGATTTGGCTGATCGTGTGGTCAATCAGGTCACTCGGACGTGGGAACTCTGCAAAATGCTTCGGGTATACGCGCGGAGTGTTTTACGATGGCGAGTGATCTAGGGCGGAAGGCTTGGGGAGGGCGTTCGCCGTGGCTATCAGCTTAACCGGAGTGAGAGAAAGAAAATTTCATAGGCTGCGGAGTCTCGTTGCCGAGTGCGAGCGTGACGGTGCCAGGGCCGCAGTGGTCACTGGAGCCAGTGGAGTCGGCAAAACTGCCTTCGCTCAGCGGTTCGTTGAATGCGCCAGGAACGAAGGCGCGCTGGTGCTCACCGCCACCGGCTCCTACGGTGCGCAGGGCCGCACACTGGGGGTGCTCGAGCAGTTGCTCGCTGGTTATGCGGAGCATGATCCGTTGGTCGAAGTGGCGCGGTCCCCGGGGACGCCATGGCTGTCCATGGAATTAGCGCTGGAGACGCTGGTCGAGCTGGCGTCTACCAACACGGTGGTGCTGGTGATCGACAACACTCACCTCTCGGACACGCTGTCGCTGTTCTGCCTGGCCTACTTCCTGGCGACCATGACCGCGATACCGCTCCTGATTGTGTTAGTGGGTTCTACCGATCTGCCTATTGCCGGCGGCGTGATTCCGCCGGATCTGCGATACACCCACATCGCGCTGGAGTCCTTTTCCGAGCTCGAAGTGCAGGAGCTTGCCGAGGTAGTCATTGGTGGACAGGCGGGCGCGGCGTTCGCGCGGACCTGCCACGCGGCGACCGGAGGCAACCCCCGGCTGGTAGACGCGCTGCTGTCCGATGGCCGGCGTCGACTTCATCCTAGCGGAGCCGACCTGGGCGAACACTTCACAGCGGCGATGCGCCGTTGTTTAGATGGGGCGCCGAACGCGGTGCGCGAGGTGGCTGCCGCGACCGCCGTCATAGGTGATGATGCGACGCCCGCGCTGATCGGCGAGATAACCAGCATCGACCCAGCTCGGGTCAACTTGTCGTTACGTATGCTCAATGAGTCAGGCATCCTCATCGGTACGCGGTTCCGGGTCGCTGGCGCTCGCGAGCTGATGTTGAGCTGGACGGACGGATGGGATCAAGTCCGGTTTCATCGTCGGGCCGTCGACTGCCTTCGGAAGGACGAAGGCACCGAGCGGACGGTCGAACATCACCTGGTTTCCGCCAGGCGGCTTACGGAAGATTTGCTGAAGGATGTGCTCAACCAGTTCAACATCGACACCGTGGACACGGCCGATGTTGAACTGGCGCTTCGCTGTTTGGATGGCGTCGCCCGTGTTCAGGTGGGTGAGTGGGCCGAGCCAGCCCTGGTTCACCAGTCGTCGACCGGCGTTTCCACGACCACCGGACGATTCTGTGGCCCAGGTGACCGTAAGCTGGGTGACGCCGCCGTCGGGGATCGTGCCTCGCCCGACCAGGGTGCGGTGCTGCATAACCTGCAACGCCAGGCCAAGTCAGCCAGGCCGGAGCCGGTGCGCCAGATAGGCGCTGTCAGCGGCGGCAGACCCGCCGCGGGTGGCTCGGGGGAGTCGGACAACGCGGCGGCGACGCTGAGTAGCGCGGAATGTCGGGTAGCCGCGCTCGCGGCGCGCGGTCACACAAACAGATCGATCTCCGACAACCTCTCGATCACGGTGAGCACCGTGGAGCAGCATCTCACTCGGGTGTATCGCAAACTTAATATTCGAGAGCGCCGAGAACTGCGGCCGGTGCTCGCTATGGACAGGCCCGACTTGATCAATTCCGAGGTGGATTCAGTTGCCGACAGCTCTGAGATAACCGTGGCGACCAGCGGCAATGGCGCCAGTCCCCGCGACGATACGGTGCCGCGGCCACGGCGGTCGCGTTCGCCCATGGCGTACAGGCCCAACAAAGTCGCGCCGATCACCGCTCCGCCTCGATCAGCCGCTCGATGACTGCTTGTTAATGTGTCGTTAGCCCCGTTTCGGTGGCGTTCGGATTGTCTTCGATGACCCTGTTGAGGGCTGTGTAGGGTGATCGTCAGAGCTTGGCTCCGATCCGACAAAATGTCATGTTGCCGTGGCGTGCGGATAACAGGAATGCCATCGGCTCGGAAGTATGCCCAGCTCAAGCAGCATGCTTGCCCTAGCTAACCGAGTTGGCAGCTCCGACCCGTAAAGTTGTGGGTAACAACAAAATAGGGGCCAACTAGGGGTGTCGCTAAGGACTTTGGTCAGTAAGACTAGGTGCGGCCTCAAGAGCAAGACACTCGATCCCCCCGGTCGAGTACGGTCAAAGAAGACTATTGGAGGTCCCCACCTTTCCCTGGGTTCGGCATTCGTAGATCGACTGGTCAGGATGCTGCGGTCCGACTCGGAGGTTCTAGCATGGAGACAACGACAATGCCGGCGACGACGACTCTTGAGGATGACCTCAAAGGAGAGCTGGCCGATGTGTGCGTGGCGAATCTCGATTCCAATCTGCGCCTGCTCGAGGCCAACGATGGCTTCTTGCACAAGCTCGGAAAGTCATCTCAGGAGGTGTGTGGGCAACACTTTGGTGACTTTGTGCACCCTCGCGTGAAGCAGGTCATTCTGCGGCACTTGACTCGACTGGCGCAGGGTACGGATGTGCACGTCAGCACACGCTTCGTGGGAGTCCGGACGGAAACCACCCGGCTGTCCGGAGAGCTCACCGGGCTGGCGGTGCGAGGCGACGACGGCTCGGTGACCACGATCGTGGTGCTGGTACGTCCAGACAGAGGCGGCGTTGAGCCGCTGTGGGCATGGCCACACAAGCGTAAGCCACCGCTCAGCGTGCTCGACGCAATGGTTTTGGAAGGCGTGGCGGCGGGCAGCTCCACCGTGCAGCTGGCCGCGAAACTCTATCTCAGCAGGCAGGGCGTCGAGTACCACGTGGGTGCCATGCTGCGCCGGTTCAAGTGCTCCAACCGCTCTGCTCTGGTGGCCAAGGCTTACTCGCAGGGGATTCTGACGATGGGGCAATGGCCGCCGAAGGTCACCGCAGAGTACGTCCGGTAGGGGACGAGATGTCGACGGCTGTCCGCCGCAGTGACTTATGGTTTCGTAACTTCGCCCCCGCACCAACCGCATCGGTGCGTTTGGTGTGCCTGCCGCATGCCGGCGGGTCGGCCAGCTTCTATCTCCCGGTGGCACGCGGGCTCAGCCCTTCGATCGAGGTGATCGGTGCCCAATACCCCGGCCGGCAGGATAGACGCCGTGAACCGTGCCTGGGAACGATCGGTGAGCTCGCCGACGAGCTAACCGAGGCTCTGGTTCCCTGGTGCGATCGGCCGTTTGCGCTGTTCGGACACAGCATGGGTGCCACATTGGGTTACGAGATCACTCGGCGACTGGAGGCATGCTCCGACGTCGCCCTGATTCACCTGTTCGCTTCGGGACGTCGCGCACCGTCGGTACCCTCCAACGACCACGTGCATGAGCGTGATGACGAGGGCATCCTCGCCGAGCTCAAGAAGCTGTCCGGAACCATGCCGCGGATCCTGGGCGACGAAGAGATCATACGGATGGCCATGCCGGCGATCCGCGCCGACTACACGGCCGTCGAGACATACGTGCATGACAGTGGTGGTCCGGTGCGGTGTCCGATCACGGTCTTCGCCGGTGATAGCGACACTAGGACGAGCCTTGAGGCGGCACGGAAGTGGCGGGAGCACACCAGTGGCGCGTTCGCCTTCCATGTTTTTCCTGGCGGGCATTTCTTTGTCGCCGAGCATTCGGCGCAAGTGTTGCGGCTGATTCGAAAAACGCTCCTTAGCGGTTGACCCCGAGCTGATTCTGGTTTTCTCAGAGCACGATGTCGATCAAGCTGGCTTCGTCGGCCCTAGCCGTCTAGACGAGCATTCGAAGAGGACCACATGATGCGCGACAAGGCCGATGCGGGTCGGCACATTCTGTTTCTCACCCTACCTACGCACGCCCACCTGCGTCCGACGTTGGGTGTTGCTCGTGAGCTGATCCGGCGTGGTCATCGGGTGACCTACGCGTCGTACGGCCCGATCTCGGAAACCGCGCGGGCCATCGGCGCTGAGGTGGTGACCTACGAAACGTCACTAGGCGCGGACTTTAAACTGCGTAGCTATACCGAGGATGAGCTGGGCGCCTATCTCCTGCGGGGCCTTACGGAGCGCATCGCAGCGACGTTGGGGATAGAACGGCAGATGCAAGACGACCGGCCGGACCTGATTGCTTACGACTTCATGGTATGGCCGCCCGGTCGCGCGCTCGGTCGCAAGTGGGAGCTACCGACAGTCCGGCTGCTGCCGATCTTCGCGTCCAATGATGCCTATTCGCTTGAGCAGGCGATCATCGACCTCGGTGATGAACCCGTGCTGACTGACCAGGCCGTGGCGGCCGAGTTTCATGGCCTGGTGACCCGTTTCAATGCCGAGTACGGGCTGGATGCTTCGGCGGCAGCGGGCACGGGCGAGCGGTCGATGGTGTTTCTGCCGCGTTCGTTTCAGCCGTGCGGGGAGACGTTCGGTGACGATCATGTCTTCGTGGGTCCGTGCTTTGAGGCGGAGCCGGCGGACGAGGGCTGGCGAGCGGCTGAGGGCGACTTGCGGCCGATGGTGTTTGTCTCGCTGGGCACCGTGGTCGATCAACCGGAGTTTTTCTGGATTTGTGCTGAGGCGTTCGATGGCCAGCCGTGGCGGGTGGTGCTTGCGGTGTTGGATGCGCTTGACGAGCAGCAGATGGTCAGTTTCCCGGACAACTTCACGGTACGGCGGTGGGTACCATATGGGGCGGTTTTGCCGTATGCTGCGGTGTTTGTCTCGCAGGCTGGCATGGGCGGGATTATGGAGGCCGCGCGGAGCGCGACCCCGCTGGTGGTAATTCCTTACCATCACCATCCTGAGCTACGGATCAACGCCAACCGTATTACCGAGTTGGGGATGGGCCAGCAGATTCTGCCCGTTGACCTGACGGCTGAGCGGCTGCGTCAAGCGGTACTGGATGTCGCCGGCGACCCTCGGGCGGCCGAGGCGATGGTGAAGCTGCGCGCCGACATCCAGGCGGCCGGAGGAGTGGCGCGGGCGGCCGACGTCATCGAAGAATGCCTGGGCATGATCACTTACCGAAGCGAACAGATCGGAGTGGTTTCCTCAGCACATTCCGGAACATGATGTGACCGCGAAGATTCCGACGCATAAAGGCGGGGGTCATATGGCGTGCGACGAATTCGACCGAGGCAGGCACATCTTGTTCCTGCCTTACCCTTCGCATGGTCACCTGCGCCCGACATTGGGTATTGCCCGGGAGCTGATCCGGCGTGGTCATCGGGTGACTTATGCGCTGAACGGCGCTATTTCGGAGGTCGCGCGGGCCACCGGCGCCCGGGTGGTGGCCTATGAAACGGCGTTGATGTCGAACATCAAACCGCCGGACAGTTGGACCGAGGATGCCCTCGGCGCTGGATTTCTGCAGTACATCACCGAGATCACCGGGACAACTTCGGGGATCGAACGACAGGTTGCCCGCGACCGGCCCGACCTGATCGCCTACGACTGCACGATCTGGGCGCCCGGCCGGGTACTCGGCCACAAGTGGGGACTGCCGACGATCCAGTTGCTGCCGATCTTCGCATCGAACGACGCCTACTCTTACCAGCAGGCGCAAATCGACAACGGCGGCCACCCGACTTTGCCTGAAGACCATCCAGTGGTGACCACGGTGCGTGAGCTGATCGCCACCTTCCTGTCCGAGCACGGGATCGATGCCGCGCAAGGCGAAGCGCTCATGGCGGGTAAAGACGAGCACGGGATAGTGTTCCTGCCTCGCTCGCTGCAGCCGTGCGGAGAGACGTTCGGTGACGATCACGTCTTCGTCGGCCCGTGCTCCGAGGAGGGACCGGCGGACGAAAGTTGGCGGGCGGCCGAGGGCGATTCCCGGCCGATGGTGTTCATCTCGCTTGGCACGGTAGTCAATGATCACCCTGAGTTCTTCCGGTTGTGTGCCGAGGCATTCGCTGGCCGCCCCTGGCGAGTGGCGCTCGCTGTCGGCGACGCGCTCGACGAACGGGAGATGACCAGTTTCCCGGACAATTTCACGGTGCGGCGGTGGGTGCCGTACGGGGCGATCCTGCCCTACGCTTCGGTGTTCGTCTCGCATGCTGGCATGGGCGGGATCATGGAGGCCGGCCGCAGCGCTACCCCGCTGGTGCTGATCCCCTTCCAACCTGATCAGCGGATCATCGCCGATCGAATCACCGAGTTGGGGTTGGGGCGACAACTCGCTCGCACCGAGGTGACCCCGCAGAGTCTGCGGGCAGTGGTCGAAGACGTCGCCGCCGACACCGGGGCAGCGGCGGGGATGGCGAAGCTGCGCGCGGATATCCAGGCGGCCGGGGGAGCGGTACGGGCGGCCGACGTGATCGAGGGACGGCTGGCTCTGCTCCCTCGTCAGGACGAACGTGGCGACGAACGGATCGGGGTGGCTTCGTGACCGGGCCGATATCGCTGCCGCGTGCCCGCGGCTGTCTGTTCGACCCACCGGATGCCTACCATGCGCTGACTGAGTCGGCTGCGTTGCATCCGCTGCGGTTTCCGCTGGCTGATGACGGCTGGATCGTGACCCAGCACGCGGCGGCCAAGGTGGTGCTCGGCGACTCCCGGTTCAGCCACCGCAACGAGCTGATCGCCTCACCGCTGCCGCCACCGTTCCCGCTGCCGCCGGGCACGCCAATCAGTCCGCCACCGGCGGAACCGGGCGCGTTCAACAAGATGGACCCGCCCGAGCACACCCGATACCGGCGGCTGGTTGGCGGGTGGTTCAGCGCCCGCGCGGCCGAACGGCTGATACCAGCCATTGAGGACACGGCGCGGGAGCTGCTGGCGGCGATGGTCGAGCACGGCGCGCCGGCTGACCTGGTGCGGCTGTACGCGCGGCCGCTACCGGCCAGGGTCATCTTCGACTTCCTCGAGGTGCCTGAGGACATCCGCGAACCACTGCACAACAGCCTCGACGTGCTGATGCGCCTGCGGATGAGCCTCGAGGAGCTGATCGAGGCGGTCACCGTGGCGACGGAGCTGCTCGACGAGCTGGCTCGCGGCAAGATGACTGAGCACGGTGGCGGCATGCTCGGCGAGCTTGCCCAGCGCGGGCTCGACGTCCTAGAGGTGCGCAACGTTGCGTGGGCGCTCCTCGGTGGCGGCACGGACACCACCGCGAACATGATCGGGCTCGGCGTGATCTCCCTGCTGGAGCATCCCGACCAGCTGGAATCGCTGCGAAACAAGCCGGAGCTGCTCGACAACGCCATCGAGGAGCTGCTTCGGTATCTGACGATCTCGCAGTTCGGCGCGAGCCGAACGGCCACCGAGGACCTGGAGGTGTTCGGCCACCCGGTGCGCGCTGGGCAGACGGTCGTGGTTGCGCTGCCCGCGGTCAACCGGGACCCCCGGGTTTTTCCCGAGCCCGACCGGCTCGATCTTGCCCGATCGACTCGGGGACATCTGGCCTTCGGGTACGGGGTACACAAGTGCATCGGCCAGTACCTGGCGCGCGCCACACTCCGCGTGGCCTACCCCGCCTTGTTCGAGCGATTTCCCGAGCTACGGCTGGCGGTGCCGCTACACCAGCTGGCGATGCGCGATGACATGGATCACTACGGTGTCCATGAGATTCCGGTGCGGTGGTGAGCGCGGTGCGGAGGATCAGCCCCGTGTGGACCGCGTTGCGTGCCGGCGGGATCTCGACACTGTTGTTGTTGGTTTTCACGTTCCTCGACGCGGCGATTTGTGTCCTCGTCCCGGCGCTGCTGGGCGCCACATTAAATGCGGCGCTGGCCAAGGGCACGGGAAGTGCCTTGGTCTGGATTGTGGTGGGGCTGCTGGCCGTCGGGATTGTCGTGGAGAGCGTGAAGGAGGTCGTCGACTACAGTTCCCGTTATCGAGGGGTCCGGGCCCTGCGTCTCAGCTTGCTAGCGCACCTGCTGCGTCTGGGTTACCGGGGGCAGCGCCGGTTCAACCAGGGAGACTTGGTCAACCGGCTGGTCGACTCGTCGGACCGGACCGCGCGCGTGGCCAACGAAGTGGCTCGCGCGATGACGGCACTGCTCACCTCGTTGGGCGGTCTCATCGGGCTGTTCGTCATCGATTATCAGGTGGGGCTGGCCTTCCTGATCTGTGTTCCGCCCATCATCCTGCTGACCAGCCGGCACATCGGATCGATCGTGTCGCTGAGCGGCGACGCGGCCGCGACACAGGGCGACATCGCCACCCGCATGATGGACAGCATTCGTGGCTTGCGGACAATCCGTGCTAGCGGTACCGCCAAGTTGGAGATCAACCGGGCGCTGGCCTCCTCAGGTGCGCTGCGCGAGATCTCGCTGCGGATCTGGGACCGGCAACGCGCGCTGGTGTGGCAAACCGCCATGATCGCCCCGCTGCTCATCATCGCGGTGGATATCGTTGCCGGCTACCGGATGACCATCGGCCGGCTGAACACCGGTGAACTGCTCGCGGTGTCGTCGTACGTGGTCTTGGCCATCGGGGCGTTGCAAATCCTTGGCAGCGCCAAAGAGATCGGCGAGTGCCTCGCCGCGTCGCAGCGGTTGCGCGAGCTGTTCGACGAGCCGCCGCTGGTGTCGGGCACGCGCGCGTTGCCCAGCGGCGGCGGGGCTCTGACGTTCACCGCTGTCGGCTCGCGGATCGGTGACCGGCAGGTCTTGCGGGATATCACGTTTGAGGTTCCCGCGGGTCACACCGTCGCCCTCGTCGGTGAGTCCGGTGTGGGTAAATCGACTCTGACCGCGATCGCGGGCGGTGTGCTCACGCCGGACGAGGGGTCAGTCACCTTCGACGGAGTGCCGATTGGGGAGCTGCGGGCCGACTCGCTGCGCCGAGCCGTGGTATACGCCTTTGAACGGCCGGTCCTGCTCGGTGAATCCATCGCGGACGCGCTGCGCTACGGCGACGAGACCGTTTCCGATGCCGCACTGCGCACGGCGTTACGTTCTACCGAGGCCGATGGTTTTGTCGGGCGGCTGCCGGATCGGCTGGATACCCCAGTGGATGGGCTGCTGCTGTCTGGCGGGGAGATGCAGCGCCTCGGCCTTGCCCGCGCCGCCTGCCGGCGAGCCAGGGTGTTCGTCATGGACGACGCGTTGTCCAGCGTGGACACCCCGACCGAGGCCACGATCAGCGCCGCTTTGCAGCATGTCTCCCGTGGCGCCACCAGGTTGCTGATCGCGCACCGGGTTTCCACCGCGGCGCGGGCGGACATGGTCGTCTGGCTGCACGGCGGCACCATCGGCGGGATCGGGACCCACCGGGAGCTGTCGGCCGACCCCGAGTACCGGGCGGTGTTTGCGATACCCGGCGACGCCGGAGACAAACAGCCCGCCGAGTCCACCGTGGGGAGCTGACTACCCGTGACCAGCCCATCACTCGCGTTCTCGGACATGACTTCCGGTTGGCACCTGGTCCGCGCCACCCTGCGCACGCAGCGTGGCCAGGTGATTCGCTTGCTTGGCTGGTCGGCATTGGAAACCAGCCCATCGCTGACCGCCGGCTGGCTCTTGGGGGCCGCGCTCGACCGGGGTTTCCTCGCGCATAATTTCCTCACCGGTGTCTTTTTCCTTGGTATCTTTGCGCTGACCGTCGGGATCGGCTCAATAGGGGCACGGCAGGCGCTTCCGGCACTGGGGAAGTTCGTCGAGGAACTCCGCTACGACTTAGTGCAACAGGTCGTGCGGGCGATCTTGCTGCGCGGCGTCGGCGGCGAGGCGATCGGCGGCCGTGACGTGGAGGCCGCCACCAAACACACCGAGACGTTTCGGCTGCTGTTCTCCCAGCTGTTGCTGATCGCCCGGCTGGCTGTCTTCTCCCTCGCTTTCACGATGATCGGGCTGTTTGTGGTGGCCCCGGTCGTGGCGTGGTTCGCGGTCGCCGGCGCCGTGATGGTGATCATCGTGCTGATCTGCACAGCCCGAGGTTGGCGGCGGCGCGTCCGGGAGTCATTGCTGGCTGAGGAGCGGTTGTCCGAGCATGCCGCCCGCACACTGGGCGGTTTGCGTGACGTGGTCGCCCTCGGCGCGGCCGACCGGGCGGAGCGTGATCTGACCACCGACGTGAACAGACATGCCCGCGCCGCGAACGCGATCGGAAGGGTCGTTGCTTCCCGGATCGTGCTGATCACCGTCGGTGCCCGTTTGCCGATCACGGTGCTCCTGCTGACCGCGCCGTTCGCGGTGTCCTCGGATGTGCTCACGGCCGGGCAGCTGTTGGCGGCCGCGACCTACCTCATCGGTGGTATCGAGCCGACGCTGCGGGCGCTGGTGGTGATCGCCGGTGACGTCGGCCTGAACGCCGGGGTTCTACTCGAACGAGTACTGTTCTACTCCCGCCCGCCGGCCGCCTCGGAACGGGCCGCCTCGGTGCCGGCACCTCGAAGGCGGCCACCGACGTCGCTGTCCACCGCGAACGTCAGCCGTTCGCATGGTCGCGCACTGGCGCTGCGCGGGGTGACGTTCGGCTACAGCGCCACTTCAGAACGCGTCCTGGACGGGGTTGACCTGGATATTCGGCCAGGGGAGCGGCTCGCCGTGGTCGGACCGAGCGGGGTGGGCAAGTCCACCATGGCCAACTTGCTGGTTGGGCTGGAGCGGCCGCAGAGCGGCACCGTGACGATCGGGGGTGTCGATGCCAGCATGCTCCATCCGTGGACGCTGCGCCGCCTGATCACCTTGTTGCCGCAGGAGGCCTACATTTTCGCCGGCTCGGTTCGGGAGAACCTCGCCTACCTGCATCCCAGCGCCACCGACGAGGAACTGATCGATGCCTGCCGGGCCGTCGGAGCCGGCAAACTCCTAAATGAGCTCGGCGGTATCGACGCCACGATCGGTTCGGTAGCCCAGCTCTCCGAGGGACAGAAACAGATCATCACGCTGGCCAGGGCATACGCCACGCCGTCACAGGTTGTGGTGCTGGATGAGGCGACCTGCCACCTGCACCCAGAACAGGAACGAAGGGCCGAGGATGCCTTCGGCGCCACCGGTCGGACCATCGTGGTGATCGCGCACCGGATGAGCTCCGCGATCCGGGCGGACCGGGTCGTTCTTTTGCACGGTGGCTTGCTCGAGGTTGGTACCCACGAGGAGCTGGTCGTCCGCTCGCCCCTCTACGCGGACCTTGTCGGCCACTGGAACGTTGGTCACTGGAACAACGAGGTATGACATGGCACACATAGCGCTCATGCCGTTTCCGGCGCATGGGCACGTCAACCCGACCCTGCCGGTCGCGAGCGCGCTTGTCCGGCGAGGGCACCGGGTCACATTCCCCACCACCGCAGAGTTCACCGATACGGTAGTTGACACCGGTGCTACGCCGTTGGTCTACCGTTCGCTGCTGGCCGGCAAAGAGCAACCCGAGTCGTTTACCGCCGACTACATCGCGCACGAGCCGCTGCGGTGCATCAACGAGGGCATGTTGGTGACCGGACAGCTGAAGGTAGCGTTCGCCCAGGATGTGCCTGATCTGTTCGTTTACGACGTCAGTACGTTTCCGACCGGTCGCGCGCTCGCCTCGATATTCGACCGGCCTGGGCTGCAGCTGTTCCCGGTGTTCGCCTCCAACGAGCGGTTCTCGTTCGGCCAGGCACAGAGCGCCGAGCTGGCCGAGCCGGTGTCGCCGGATCACCCGGCGCTCATCGAGTTCTTCGAGCGTACCGAAGCGTTCCTCGCCGAACACGGCCTGTCCGATACAGACGTATGGGAGTTCCTGCGGCCGTGCGACGACCATAACCTGGCTTTCCTACCCAAACAATTCCAGCTGCACGCCGATGACTTCGACGATCGGCATGCCTTCGTCGGACCCTGTCTGCGGCCCGCCCCCCAGCCCGATGGCTGGCTGGACGAGGCGGACGACCGGCCGCTCGTGCTCATCTCACTCGGCACGACGTTCAACCGCAACGCTGAGTTCTTCCGCCGGTGCGCGGCGGCGTTTGTCGGGCTGTCCTGGCGAGTGGTGATCACGCTCGGCAGCGGGAGTGTCGACCCAGCTGAGCTGAGCGACCTCACCCATGTTGAGGTGTACCAGTGGGCGCCGCACACGGTGTTGCTGTCGAGGGCGTCGGTGTTCGTCTGCCACGCCGGCATGGGCAGCATGATGGAGGCCTTGTCGTTCGGTGTACCGCTGGTACTTGTGCCGCCGGACGTCACTGAGCACCGGATTAACGCCCGCCGG